>CAYMAY010000084.1:0-7878 GCA_964388555.1 uncultured Lachnospiraceae bacterium | reverse complement strand
TTCCTCGCGTATCCTGATCATCACTGCCACCTCTTTTTTGAGAATCGTTAAGCCCTTATGGGACGCGGTTTTCTCTTCAAAAGCTTTCCGAATCCCCGCTGGCCCTTAAATTCTCCGTTATCATATACAAGCTTACCTCTCACAAATGTCTTTACGGGATAGCCGTGAAGCGATACGCCCTCCCATATGGTGTGATCGGTATCAGAATGCATATTGTCGTTATGTATCGTGAAATCCTTTTCGGGATCATATATGACAATGTCCGCATCCTTTCCTATATCAAGAGTTCCCTTGCTCTCGCATCCGAATATCTTTGCGGTGTTTGCGCAGCACGTCTCAACAACCTTGTTGAAGCTTATGCATCCTGCGTTCGCATGTGCCAGCATATAGGGATACATGTTTTCAATTCCTGCACAGCCGTTGGGAATCTTTCTGAAATCGCCTAGACCCCAATCCTTTTCGGCCTGTATAAACGGGCAATGATCGGTGGATATGGTATCTATCTCTCCCAATTTTATGCCCTCCCAGAGCGCTTCTCTGCTTTCTTCGCCTTTCATTGGCGGCGAGCAGACGAAGTTGCGGCCGTCCTCTCTTTTATAAACGTCGCTTGTGAAGTGCAGATACTGCGGACATGTCTCGGCATATATGGGATAGCCTTCCGATTTTGCCTTTGCAACAGCCTCCAGACCCTGCTTATTTGCAAGATGGACGATGTAAAGCTCCGCTCCCGTTGCCTTTGCCCAGTCTATGGCTCTCTCATCAGCTTCGCCCTCTACCCATTCGGGTCTCGAGAGATAATGGTAATACGCCGATGTCTTGCCTTCGCTGATGAATTTCTCCGTCAGCATGTCTACCATTTCTCTGTTCTCGGCGTGAACACCTATAAGCGCTCCTATCTCTTTTGATTTTTCAAGGACCTTATAGAACACGCCGTCGGTAACACCGAAATCGTATACCATAAACACCTTGAATGACGGTACGCCGTACTCCACGCATTCCTTCATGGAATCCAGCAGTCCTCCGCTTACGTCCTTAACTCCCACGTGGAATGCGTAATCGCATACCGCATCCGGTGCGCAAAGTGCGTCTCTGCGCTTAACGGTATCTACCATCTTCTCGCCGAAATCCTGCAGTGCGAAATCGAATACCGTAGTTGTTCCTCCGCATACCGCCGCCCGGGTTCCGGCGTAATAATCGTCCGCCGAAACCGTTCCGCCAAACGGCATCGCAAGGTGTGTGTGGGGGTCTATCGCTCCCGGAAGTACAAGTTTTCCGGAGGCGTCGACGATGGATTTTGCCTCGCCGTCTATGCTATCCGCCGTCTCGCATATCTTACCGTCCTTTACGGCGATGTCCGCCTTAAAAGAACTTGTCGGTGTAATTATCGTTCCGTTTTTTATAACAAGATCATACATAACATTCGCCTCCGAAATTTTAGTTCCTGGAAGAGCATTCATTGCCATCTTCTATACATCACTCCTGCATGTTTTTTTACAATTATGACTCTTCGTAAAGTACTTCGTACTCGCCGTCCCATACATAATCATCAACGTTCTCAAGCGCTGTGAGATATTTCTCATCCTGTGTTATAAGATCATAGAAATATGATGTGTATGCACTGGTTGCCTCGATGTTCGAAACATCAACGTACTGAGATAAGATGTCATATGTCTGAGCATATTTGTCATCATCAAGATATCCGATCATTACATATGTGTCAGGATCGTCAAGATCGATGATGTCGCCCTCTACAAGCTTCGCGATCTCAGAAGCTTCATACTGCTGATGGTACTCGGAAACAGTGTTGGCAGTATCCTCTGCGTTGAATACAAGTGAGCCGGCAGCCGTTGTGTTCTTTATAGACCACAGCCATCCGAGACTGGACGCCTCAACAAATGCCTTAACGGTGTCCTCGTTCTCGCTTGCCCAATCGGTATCGACTATAAGGCAATCCTCCAGCATTCCTACGCCCTCGTCCTCCATTGAAAGGATGTTCAGGTCGTCCTCGGTGTAACCGGATTCATAAATAAGACCAAGCTCGTTGTATGTCATTGCCGAAGCCCATGTGATATCGCCATCATAGAGCTGCTGCATATCGTAATCCTGTGTTACATAATCTGTTGAAAGGCCGAGATTTGCGAGATAAGCCTGTATCTCGTACTCGTTTCCGCCGCCCCAGTTTCCTACGGACTCACCATCGCTTACCTTTGTTCCGTCGGCAACAGTGTCCTTAAGCGATGTAAGGAGTACGCCTGAATCCTGAGAATACTGAGCGATCGACATTACGTTTGCACCGTTTGAAACGGAGCTCATCATGTTAGATACCCACGTTGCGCCGAACTGTGCACGACCGGAATCTACTTCGTCGATAACGTCTACGCTTCCGCCGGGAATTATATCCACGTCAAGACCGAAGTCTTCATAAATTCCAAGCTCTTTTGCTGCGTAGTAGCCCATGAACTGTGCCTGCTGAACCCACTTAAGCTGAAGTGTTACCTTTGTGAGATCTCCCGAAGAAGATTCCGACTCCGATGAGCTTTCAGCCGCCGAAGATTCTGCCGATGCGGATGAAGCTGATGAGGCAGATGAGGCTGCAGATGCCGAGGATGTCTCGATGGAGCTGCCGGAGCTTCCGCATGCTGCAAGAGACATTCCCATAACAGCGCTAAGTCCTACTGCGATCAATCTTTTTTTCATAATAGTTTTCCTCCCTTTAATTGATTTCCGGCTATACACCTGGAATTTATGGTCAACGCTTTAATGCGCTAATCCTGTTTATTTTTTCTTTGATAATGCATACCAGCCCAGCATTTTGCTTTCTATCACGGAGACTATGATGTAAAGGATAAGTCCGTATACGATAGCCATGATTATGTATGCCCAGGCCTGATATCTTGCTGTGTCCCAATAGTTGTTGAACATCATTCCTATTCCGAGGTTTTTCGAAAGGGAATAGAATTCACACACAAACGATCCCATGAGGGCCGTTGCCGAATTTATCTTCAGTGCCGTAAATACGTTCGGCAGTGAATTCGGTATTCTGAGTGTGCGAAGCGTCGTTTTCCTGTCCGCATTGCAAATCTCCATAAGATCCAGTGCGAAGGGCTTCATTACCGTGAGACCCTTGTATGCGTTTATTGACATTCCTGCCATGCAGAGTATCGTTACAACTATCACCTTTGCGATCCAAGAAAGCAGATAACTGTTGGACGGGAACCAGTGGTTGACGATAGGTGCCAGTGCCACTACCGGGAAGGATACGAGAATTGTACATATCGTAAGAACTCCCTTACCCCATTTCGGACTGCTCGCCGCAACAACTGCTATCATATATCCCACAAGGCCGCCGGCTGCGAAGCCTAAGAGCATTGCCGATACCGTGGTTATTGAGTTGTAAAGCACCGAATCATTAAGGATGCTGCTGCTGCTGTTTACGAAGACCGATACAAGTGAACCGAACACGCTGTTGTAAGCTCCCTTAACGCCTCCCGTGAAGTTACTGTAACTGTTTACCGCCTTCGGAAACGGATACGGGAACGATGATGTTGACGGATCTATTCCGAAAAGCTGATGCAGATATCCGTACTGCCAGAAGTAAAGCAGAAGTACCGCGATTCCCAACAGATACACAAGACCCTGATGTTCTCTCCAAAGACGGCTTGTCTTCAATGCCGAAAACAGGAAGTACGATCCTATAAGGAATACGCCTGCCGTAAGCAGCGCCGTCATGGTCGTCGGGTTATTGTTAAAGGAATAATTCTCGCTCAGCTTCTCCATAAGCGATGCACCGTCTGCCGTTTTTGTTATGGCAAATACTCCTTCAAAGAGGAAAAGCACTGCCGCATCAAACATAAGGCATGCGCCGATGATGAGTTTAAAGCGTCTGCGGGGCTTTGTGGGAAGTATGTACGGTGTTTTGTCCTTCACCCTGACTGCGTTAACTATATTCGCCGCAACGTATACAACGGATGCTAATGCTGCAATGGCAGCAAATATATAGAACACCAGCACTACGGGGTTAAACGTTGTAACCGCCGTTCCGTTTACCGTAACACCGCTTAAGAACATCGAACCCGTTATGTCCCAGGTGTATTCGTAATCATTTGACATGGTAAAAAGCGGATACCAAAGACTCATCACAACCAGCACCGACATGGCGACTGCCGCCAGTCCCAAAATGACTGTATAGACCAGCTTGAATACTCTGCTCATGTCATCTTGTATTTCAAGAACGGTAAGAATATCTCTTCGTGAGTTATAAAATTTATCCATCTCATTACCTCCTCAGTCCGTACTCTTCCATCTGATCACAAGCTTCTCCAGATATGACACTCCGTAAAACAGGAGCACCGCTATAACAACTGCCATAAATATGTATCCCCAGCAAAGTTCCCAGTCGTTTCCGTACTGTGTGTTAAGGATCATTCCGCCTATGCCGCCCTCCTGCGGATAAAGCACTTCCGTGAAGATCACGGCCGCGAATGCCGACGGCGCCGCAAGCTTAAGTCCTATAAAGAGGGATGGCAGCGATGCCGGTATCATAAGCTTTCCGTATATGGTTATCGGCTCGGCGCAGCTCATTATCAGAACCTCTTTTCGCCTTGCGTCTACCGCCTTCAATCCGGCAAACATATTTGCGGCCACCGGGAAGAACGTCATATACGCGCTCATCACCAGCTTTGCCACCGCAAAATCACCCACCATGCTGACTATAATGGGGGCAAGCCCCAGCATCGGAATCATCTGGCTTAAAAGCAGAAGCGGATATCCAACTTTTTCTATTGGAAGACAAGCGCTCATAAGTATAGCGAAGAGGAAGCCAATGACGACTCCGATGATAAGGCCCTTAACAAATGTTGCCAGAGTAACGGTTATGGTCGATAAAATCGTGCCGCCGTCATACTCGGGCGAAAATGTCCATTTCAGGATATTGTGTAAATACGGAAACTTCGTAGCCGCCTGTCCCGAAATGTCAAATAAAAATGCTATCAGCGTCCATAAAATAAAGAACGCTGCAAGCCACATAACCGTTACCAGCCAACCCGGAGGATCTTTAAACATCTTTTTCATCGTCATGTCTTACACCCCCTCGAAGCTGTTTCTTATCTTTGCAATGTATTCAAAATATCTGGGATCTTCTCTCATTTCCGCTCTTCGCGGTCTTTCAAGATCTATGTCCAGTACCGCCGATACCCTGCCGGGATGTGGCGACATAACAACGACCCTGTCGGAAAGGTAAACGCTTTCCGAAATGTTGTGGGTTACGAAGACTACCGTCATTCTTCTTTTCCTGAATATTGCAAGAAGATCGTCGTGAAGCCTTTCTCTCGTAAACTCATCAAGTGCCGAAAACGGCTCATCCATCAGAAGTATGTGAGGACTTGTGGTAAGTGCTCTTGCTATCGAAACCCTCTGCTGCATTCCTCCGGAAAGCTCACATGGGTAGTTGTTTTTGAAATCACTTAACCCCACAAGCTCCAGCATCTTCTCCGCCGTTTCTCTTTTTTTTGCCTCGTTCTCGTGCTTTATTTCCATGGGAAGCATTACATTTTTCAAAACCGTTCTCCAATCGTAAAGAACCGCGCTCTGGAAAACCATTCCCATCTCACCGTTGTGTCTTGCATTCGTCGGTGTCATTCCTGCCACGGCGATATCGCCATGAGTATTTTTTATAAGTCCGGCGATTATACGCAGCAGCGTCGTCTTGCCGCAGCCCGACGGTCCCAACAGGGATATAAATTCGCCCCTCTTTATATCGAGGCTTACATCCGTCAAAGCTTTTACGCTTCCTTTGTCCGTTTCATAAGTCATGCCGACATTTTCAAGCTTTATTTCACTATATCTGCTTTCCATATCCCCATCTCCCTTGCTGCTCTTAAAGTTTCGCTATACCTTGTGAAATACAAAAACGCGAGGCTGGAATGTTCCTTTACGGACCTCCTTGCCTCGCATCTGATATTTTGGGATTTTAATCACAGCCGCCTTAAGTGTCAACGCGATTACGACGGTTTGGTTTTTAGAAACATAACGGATTGTGCTTTAACACAATCGGCGTGTCAATTTAAATAATTTTGAGTGGATGTTATTGTGTAATTTTCATAATTTCAGGATATTTTTTGTTTCGTGCAGCAATTTTGCTTCTATTTTTGTGCGTTTGCAATTGACATTGCAATTGACATACCTCTTTCTCCTGTTTTATTATCTATCTCAAGGCAAGGGCGCTTATTACGCTCTTGCTTTTTTGATACAAGGGTCAAAAGGTCAAAACACCGATACAAGCTTGCTTGTAAGAGGTGCTTTGACTTTAAGACCCGCAAAAAGCATGAGTAAGTAGCCATTTTTCGCAGAAAAATGAGCGGATTACGAATGTTTTTTAAGCATTGCGAAAGTGCAAAGCACGTAGCAATGCTGTATCGGAGTTTTAATAAAGGGGGCAACCGGTATGGCATTACATGTTTCTGATTGGTATAAAGGTTCTATGCAGGATGATGTTATATTAGAGACCGGCAGCAACGGTCTTAACCGTGAGATTCTCGGAGCTCATATTGTCGAAAAGCCCGATATTTCGGAATTTCTCTCCGGTAACGAAATAGTATTCACCACCGGAGTTGCCCTTGCGGACGACGGTGAACTGCTTAAATTAGCCGAAACGGTATTTTCATCAGGTGCATCGGCTCTTGTTCTTAATACAGGAAAATATATAAATTCCGTGCCGGAGGAGCTTAAGGTTTTCTGCGCCAAAAACAATTTTCCGTTATTTACTGTGCCGTGGAACGTACATATAGAAGCATTGATTCAATCGGTATATAACCTTGTTTCCGCACAAAACCTTGAGAAGAACAAAGGGATTTCCGCTTTTGAGCGTATAATGCGCAATCCGTCGCTTTACTACGAGCACGAGGATGACTTGCGTGATCTGGGATTCTCCAGTGAATGGGATTACTGTGTTTCTCTTATTCATCCCAAGGATCCCGATAAGCGCAAAAATCCGGCTGTGATAAAAAATCTGTTTGATCGTTTTTCACAGCCGACTACAGGGACTATGTTTTTCCCTTATATTTCATCGGACAAAGTGGTTCTTGTAGCTGCCAGAACAACACCGAAGGATATAGAAGCATTTATTCTTAAAACGCTGGGGAATCTTTATCCGGAAAGAGTAGTATTCGGCATCGGTCGAAGCACAAAAAGCATCCGGTGCATCGACAAGAGTTATTCCCTTGCCGCAAAGATATTATCCATGAAAGCCAGCGGAAGTATTCCGGATAAGATCGTCAGATATGATGAACTGGGAATGTACAGGATAATCGCAGGGCTGGAAAACCACGATATATTAAATCAGATAGATGAAGAATATTATAAGCCTCTTCTGGATTACGACAGGCTATGTGGCACCGATTATGCCGATTTCATAAATGTCTACCTGGAATGCGACGGCCATATAAATAAAATATCCGAGCGGATGTTTATCCACAAGAACACGGTGCACTACAAAATTCATAAGATAGAGGAAATCCTCGACTGCGATCTGTCGCGATATGATGTGAAGATGTATCTGATGATAGCGACAATGCATGCGAAAAAATAAATCAAAAGAAACAAAAAATACCGGCTATGATGTCGCCGGGGCTCATTCCCCCTTCGATATCATAACCGGTATTTTTATTATTTCAAAAGAAGATGCGATTAAAGCCTTCTCTTATCTATTACTCTTACCGCCTTGCCTTCGCTTCTCTGGATGGACTTCGGCTCAACGAGATTTACATTTACAGATATTCCAAGCATGGACTTAAGACCCTTCATGATCTTCTTCTCGTGCTCCGGTATTCTCTCCTTATCCTGCTCGTAATCCTCAGCCTTCATCTCAACGAATACATCTAT
>CAYMAY010000083.1:0-7916 GCA_964388555.1 uncultured Lachnospiraceae bacterium | reverse complement strand
GCGTCGAACAGATCGCTGAGTTTATCATCGCCGCCGTAAACCGCCTGATAAAGACGATAGCCATCCAGGTTGCGTCGACCCATTCTTAAGAATCCATCCTCAAGCTGAACAAAGTACTGCGAAGAATCGACGTTGCAGTAAATATTAAATCCAACACTCTTGAGATACTGGAATTTCTCGGATGTTCCATAGTCCTCATTCCAGCTGGCAATATCTTCTCCGTGAGCGAATATTATTATGTCGGTCGATCCTATAAGCGGCTCGACGTAAGTTTTCCACTTTTCGGTATCCGTCTGCAGATCGGGCAGTGATTTATTTGCACCGACTCTTATATGACCCCATGTATGACTGGCAAACGTCCATCCGTCATCCTTGATACACTGTGCAACAGTCTTTGCAGCCTCACACTCCGCCTCCCAATCGTAATTCGGATTTGCGGCAAGCCATGCTTCCTGATCCGCCGTAAGCTCTACGCGATCCCTGTAGCAATAGTCTGTACGGTAACCGAGTATTCCGTTGTAACCCGTAAGGGCGATCGTTCCCTTTGCACCCTTATACGAGAAATCCGGATGCTCCTCCAGAAAATCATCTAAAAGCGGTACGCAATCGTATGAACCAACATACGTACTGCCATCCGCAGCAACATATTCACAGGTTGGCGTTCCGTCGTCGCCGACTATCATCCTCGTTGCGCAGCCGCGGCCGTTGTAGCTGTGATAGTACGAAAGGTCATCCAGCGATAAAACAAACGGTGTTTTTCCTTCAGGAAGATATATATCCTTCGCGGACATGTGAACGACACCGTTCTCGTCCGTAGTCTCTTCTACAAGATCATAAATGCTGACGAGTACGTATCCTCTGTCGTACATCTGCTGCATCATGGCGTTGAACTCGTCTACGGTAGTCATCCACTGACAGAAACCAGCCGTCCCGCTGTCCCACGCCGAATCGCCCGTGAGAGAAAATGCGCGGTCCGGATCTACCACGAGAGAGTGGAAGAACACATGGGTAACCTCCGTGGGAGATGTCGCCACGAGGGTACTTTTCTGTGTCTCGCATTCAGCCAGCAGCGAGATAAGATCAGCATCCTGATCATAGCCCTCGGTGGATTTTATAAGTTCAATGGCACCATCGTAATCGTATTGAACGATGAGCGCCCGGGCCTGAGTTGCTATATCGGAGGCAACCGCCGACGTGCCGCTGCTGGAAGCAGATGACGTTCCGGAACTCGTATCCGTGCTCATGTCGGAGCTTGTGCTTGTAGTCGCAGTCGGTGTATTCTGATCATCCGAACCATTCTTTCCAAGCACACCCGTGATGTGCAAAAGCAGAACAACAAGAACCGCAACAAGCAGAACAAGGATCACCGATTTGATTATCACTGCTCTGCGTCTCTTGCGCCGCCTTATTTCTCTTTTTGATAAGCCTCTGTCGTCGGACATTACATATCCTCCTTAATTTCTTTTAGAATGAACTGTATACATAAGGATAGCCGATGCAACGGCCGCATTAAGCGATTCCAGCTTTCCCTCCATGGGAATCCTGATCAGTGTATCGCACTGCCCGGTAAGCTCATTGCTTAATCCGTTTCCTTCGTTTCCTATAAAAAAGGCTGTTCCGCCGGTATAATCCGGCTCGTCGTACGCGCAAACACCATGAAGATGCGCACCGTAGGTATGGATCTGATTTTCCTTAAGCCAATCCACGGCATCAAAAATGTCATCTTCATATATAAACGGCACACGGAATATCGAACCCATCGTGGATCTTATTGTCTTAGGCGAAAAAATATCCGCGCAGCCCTTTGACAGGATGATTCCGGTAACTCCGGCGCCCTCTGCAGTCCGCACAATGGTACCGACGTTCCCCGGATCCTGAAGATTCTCAAGAACCATGATAAATGGATTTTTACCCAGCAGATCGCCGCGCGTATACGAAGGCATCTTAAGCAATGTTATAATGCCCTGCGGCGTATCCGTGTCACACAATTTTAAAAATACGGAATCCTCGACAACCTCGTATTTTGTATTTTCCAAAAAAGAAGCATTGTCCGCCTCAAAAGAAGCGGACACAAATACATCCTCAATAAGTTCCCGCGGAGCTTCAAGAAAAAGCTTTACACCCTCTGCCGTAAAAAGCCCCGTCCGGCTTCTTTCCTTTCGCTTGGAAATAAGAGCGGATATTTCCTTGAGCCGACGGTTATGGATACTCGTTATCATAAAAGCACCGCCGAATAGTTATTTTTCATAATTGTAAGAAAGCGCCCTTGCAATATTGTACTGATACTCGGGCAAATCCTTCTTCATGGAAAGTGCCTCATCGATATCGAGATCGGTAAAGTCGCCGCCTCTGTATACTACTACACGGTTTTTCTTTCCTTCGATAAGCAGATCCGTAGCATATGCGCCCATTACGGAAGCGTACATACGGTCACGGCATGTGGGGCTTCCGCCTCGCTGCATGTATCCGAGAATAGTTGCTCTTGTCTCGATACCTGTAGCCGCCTCGATTCTCTTAGCCATGGCAGCCGAATGGCCTATGCCCTCTGCGTTTACGATAATATGATGAGTCTTGCCTTTTTTTCTGTTTATTATGATGTTGTCTATGATACGTTCTTCGTCGTAATCATATTTTTCCGGAAGCAGAATGTCCTCCGCACCATTGGCGATTCCCGACCAAAGTGCGATATATCCGGCATTTCTTCCCATTACTTCGATAATGCTGCAGCGCTCATGAGACGTGGACGTATCACGGACTTTATCAATGGCTTCCATTGCCGTATTTACGGCCGTATCAAAGCCTATGGAATAATCGGTGCAGGCCAGATCCAGATCAATAGTTCCCGGAACGCCTATAACGGATATTCCGTGATGCGAGAGCTCCCTTGCACCGGCAAAGGATCCATCACCGCCGATAACGATAAGGCCGTCAATGCCGTTTGCACGGCAGTTATCTGCCGCCAGCTGCTGACCTTTTTCAGTGCGCATCGGCTTTGAGCGAGCCGTATAAAGGATCGTACCTCCGCGCTGTATTATATCGGAAACATCTTTTGCCGAAAGATCCTTCATATTATTTTTAAGAAGGCCTTCATAGCCCTGATATATTCCCTTAACCTTTACGCCCTGCCCGAGAGCGCGTCTCGTAGCCGCCCTTATTGCAGCGTTCATACCCGGTGCATCGCCGCCGCTTGTTAATATACCTATTGTTTTAACTGCTGATTTCATACCTTTTACCCTTTTCCCTGTTATCTTTGCGTATGTTAATAAAACAAAGAATCTATGGACATTTCAAAATTCCTTACCCTAGACTTTAGTATGTCCACAAAAAACCTATACACAGTGCATTGTATAACATCGACGGCTTTTTGTGAACAAACCGTTTGCAAAAAATTTGTGTGACTTTTTTACGTTTTTTATCGAAATTGTCAAACAATCCTTATTACGAATGTTTTTAAGCATTGCGAGAGTGCAACGCACGCAGCAATGCTGTATCAAGCTTCGCCGCCCGCGTCCGCACATTGTCCTCGCCATATTTTTCGTTCAGCGCTTTCATAAGGTCATCCGATATAAGCACGCGGTTTTCTAATTTCTTCATGACCTTTTCGGTTTTCAGCCAGATTATGACGCTGCTCTTACCCGGATGATTCGCCAGTATTTCCGTTAATCCGTCCGTTTCGCCCTTATATGATTCCTTATCGGCGAATTGTATCCAGAGCTCGTCGTTTACGTCATCAAACGCAATAAGGCTGTCCATGATAAGCTTGGAAGGCTTATCCTCCTCGGCATTCACCCGTCCCGAAACAAAGACCTTCGCGCCCTCTTCCATCGACTCCGCATAGCGTTCAAAGCTCTTCGGGAAAGCGATTATTTCGGCCGTTCCCAAAAGATCCTCGATGGTTATAAACGCCATTATCTGATTTTGTTTTGTGTATTTGATGGTTTTTTCTGTTATTATTCCGCCCAGCACCGCGCGTTCGCCGTCTTTGACGGCCGGAAGATGTGTTTCGTCGCCCGGCTGGAAATCCGCCGATGATGCCGTCGCATATTTGTGCCATTTTTCCTCATATGCTTCGAGGGGATGACCGCTTACATAAATTCCCAGCACCTCTTTTTCGAACGCCAGCAATTCCTCTTTCGGCAACTCCGGAACATTCGGAAATGTTATCTCAAAGCTTACCCGCTCCTCGTCCGTCATCAGATCAAAGAGGCTCATCTGCCCCGATGTAGAGGATTTTTTCGCCTGCTGAACCTGGTCGATTATCTGCGGATAAACTATGAGCATCTGATTCCTGTTTGCGCCCATGTTGTCGAAGGCGCCCGCTTTTATAAAGCTTTCCAGCGTCCGCTTGTTTACTTCTTTTCCGCTGAGACGCTCGCAGAAATCCCGCAAACTCTTAAACGGTCCATTCGCATTTCGTTCCGCCTCCACAGCCGTCATAACGGGGCGGCCTATGCTCTTTATAGCCGTCAGGCCGTATCTTATCTTACCGTCCGATACCGAGAACTTGCCCTCGCTCTTATTTATATCCGGCGGAAGAAGCTCTATTCCCATCTGCTTGCAGGTGAATATGTAATCCGTCACCTTGCCTGGATTATCTATGACAGACGTCATAAGCGCCGCCATGTATTCAACGGGATAATAATATTTAAGCCACGCCGTCTGGTACGAAACGATAGCATACGCCGCAGCATGGGATTTATTAAACGCGTACTTGGCAAAATCCAGCATGCTGTCGTAAATCCGGCTGGCGGTTTTTTCATCTATTCCGTTTGCGATACAGCCCGGAACCCCTTCCTCCGGATTGCCGTAAATAAAGTTCCGGCGCTCCTTTTCCATGACGTCGGCTTTCTTCTTTGACATAGCTCTTCGCAAAAGGTCGCTTCGACCCAATGTATATCCTGCAAGATCCCGGACTATCTGCATTACCTGCTCCTGATAGACGATACAGCCGTAAGTGGCCTTAAGTATGGGCTCCAGCTGCGGACATTCGTATTCTATCTGATCGGGATGATTTTTTCCTTTTATGTAAGACGGGATAAAATCCATTGGGCCCGGACGATAAAGTGCGATTCCTGCGATAACATCCTCAAGAGAACCGGGGCGAAGCTCCTTCATGAAGTTCTTCATTCCCTCGGATTCCAGCTGGAAGACGCCCTCGCATTTTCCGGCGCTTATCATCGAATAGACATTCGCGTCATCGTAATCTATCTTAAGCATATCTATGGACTTGCCCGATGATCTTTCCGCCAGGATGCGGGCATCCTGTATAACGGTGAGGGTTCGAAGACCCAGAAAGTCCATCTTTAAAAGGCCCAGCTGTTCGAGCCTTGTCATTGTATACTGCGTAACGATGGTTCCGTCTGTCGCCCTTGCGAGAGGCACATATTCCTCAACAGGCTTCTGGGCTATAACGACACCGGCGGCGTGCATTGATGTATGCCTCGGCAGTCCTTCCAGACGTTTTGACATCTCTATGAGTTTCGCGATCTCCGGATTCTCCAGTGTCGCGTTTTTAAGCTGCGGATTCATCTTAAGTGCTTTGTCTATCGTTATGCCGAGTTCCGTTGGGATCATTTTCGCGATAGAATCGACGGAACCATACGGCATACCCATAACACGGCCGACATCGCGTATAACACCCCGGGCAGCCAGCGTACCGAATGTGACTATCTGCGCCACACAGTCCTTGCCGTATTTCTCGATAACATATTCTATGACCTCCGGGCGCCTCTCATAGCAGAAATCCACGTCTATATCCGGCATGGATACACGCTCCGGATTTAAGAATCGCTCAAAAAGGAGCTGATATTTTATGGGATCGAGCTGCGTTATATCGAGAGTGTAGCTGACCAGCGATCCCGCCGCACTGCCGCGTCCCGGACCGACGGCTATGTCGTGCTCGCGCGCATATCTTATGAAATCCCACACAATGAGGAAGTAATCAACATATCCCATGGTGTGGATGGTGTTAAGCTCATATTCAAGACGCTCCTCAAGCTGCGGCGTTACATTGTCATATTTCTTCTCCAGACCTTCGCGGCACAACTTGTTGAGATATTCCCACGAAGTAAATCCCTCCGGAACGTCAAATCTCGGCAGCTTCGTAACGCCGAATTCAATTTCTACATTGCATCTGTCGGCGATTTTTTGTGTATTTGAAATCGCCTCCGGCGCATACGGAAACAAGGCCGCCATCTCTTCCTCTGATTTAAGGAAATACTGGCCGCCTTCATAACGCATTCTGTCTTCGTCTTCTAATTTTTTACCCGTCTGGATGCACAGAAGTATATCGTGAGCCTCCACGTCGTCCGCATATGTATAATGAACGTCGTTTGTGGCAACAAGCCCGATACCCGTTTCACGACTCAAGTTCAGGAGCTGCGCATTCACCTTCTTCTGCTCGGCAATGCCGTGATCCTGAAGCTCGAGGAAATAGTTGTCCTCTCCGAATATATCGCGATACATAAGCGCGATACGTTTTGCCTCGTCGTATGATCCCCGCACGATCGCCCTGGGTATCTCGCCGGCAAGGCATGCCGAAAGTGCGATAAGACCTTTGTGATATTTTTTTAGAAGCTCCAGGTCCACACGAGGTCTGTAATAGTAGCCGTCTATGAAGCCTCTTGAAACTATGTGTGTGAGATTTTCGTAGCCTTCGTTATTTTCCGCAAGCAGGATAAGGTGATAATAACGATCGTCGCCTGCGGAGGCTTCTCTGTCGAAGCGCGAACCCGGTGCAACGTACACCTCACAGCCAATTATGGGCTTTATTCCCGCTTCCGTAGCTGCCTTGTAAAATTCTATGCAGCCGTACATAACGCCATGGTCGGTGATCGCGCCCGCCGTCATCCCGAGTTCTTTAAGACGGGATACATAATTTTTTATTTTGTTTGAACCGTCAAGAAGACTGTATTCGGTATGGACATGGAGATGAGCAAACGCCATGGTGTTCCTCTTTCTGTTTGCAATCTATTTCCTTTAATTCAGACTATTATGAGTTCTTCAACGCATCTTGCCTTCATTAATGGGTTGTGTCTTTACTGTACTTTTATTATTTTTCCGTTCTCGATCTTTATCTTTCGCTCTTTAAGCAGATGACCGACGGCGCGCTTAAACGCAGCCTTCGAAAGGGCAAATTCCTTACTTATCGTCTCCGGTGAAGCGTGATCATCAAATGGAAGAACGCCGCCGTATTCGCTTATGCGCTTGTAAACAGCATCCGCATCCGGCTCTATCTTAAGATACGCCTTTTGATTCGGCGATACATCTGTACGTCCGTCCTCGCGTATGTTCACTATTCTCACCAGCAATTTATCGCCGGGTTCAAAGTTGCCCTGCGCCTCTTTATTCTGTATCAGACCGCTGTATTTATCCTCTATGGCAACGAACACGCCAAACCGCGGATTTACGTTGCAGACAGTTGCCGGAAGTGTATCTCCGATGCAATACGGCGGATTGACCTTAAGATAATGATGTACTTTCATTGTGGCACAGAGGCGGTCGCTCTTATCGGTATAAAGTGCAACGAGAACCTCGTCGCCCGCCGCGACTTTTTTAACCTGCTCTTTGAACGGCAAAAAGAGATCTTTTTCGAGACCCCAATCCAGAAACGCGCCTATCTTTCCCACCGCCTTGACACGAAGAACCGACGTCTCATGCAATGTTACAAGCGGCTGGGTCGTCGTAGCTATAAGCCTGTCGGAGGAATCCTTATATAAAAATACGTCTATCTCTGAACCGATCTCAGCCCCTTGCGGAACCTGCTTTTTCGGAAGCAGAACACGCTCGCCGTATGCAGCGTTTTCCTCCGCAAGATATACGCCGAAATCCACCTTCTTTACTATCTTTAATACCTGTCTTTTGCCTATCTGAAGCATTGTATTCTCCCATAAATATAAATTCAAAGTGACGCCGCG
>CAYMAY010000082.1:0-8143 GCA_964388555.1 uncultured Lachnospiraceae bacterium | reverse complement strand
TTGCAGGCGCAGGATATGAGCAAGCTTGGTTTCATGCAGGATCTGATCAGAGGAATCAAGAAAATAATAGGAGAAAATGCTCCACAGTCTGACGTTAAGGAAACTGTTGTAGTTCAGCAATCAGACGGCACAGGAAATACCAATGCTCTACTCAAAAGAGGAAATATGGCGTTAGAAGACGGTGAGTGGAAGAAGGCAGACGGATTTTTCGAGGAGGTCTTGAACCAGAATGCGGAGTGTGGGGAGGCCTATTTGGGAAAACTGATGTCAAAGTGCGGGAAGAGTAATCTCTCGGCATTGACAGAGTATTACAAAGGGAAATATGCGACGGCGAAGTCGAAAAAGCTGGATGCGTGTCCTGAGTATTTTCAAAGGATTAACGACTCGGTTAAAAAAAATCAGATAGAAGGTTATTTATCCCCAAATGAGATTATAGCATTATATGCATTTGACAGAAGCTATGATTCTGAACTTTCTTGCAGGAAAGAGCAAAAGACACAGCAACTCTCCGAGATTGCAGACGAGAAGCTGCTTATTCGCGCAAAGCAGTATGCTATCGGGGGTACAAAGCAGGCAGTCGAGGACATGCTGGAAGCAGTAAAGGAGAAATTGGATCAGCGAATCACATATGCCGAGAAGAAAGAAGAAGCTAAGATAGCCTCAATTAAGAGTGCTTATGTTCAACACCTAAATAATGCCGACAGGAAGGCAGAAGATTTAAATGAAGCTGCAAAAAAACAGCGAGATGCGGATTATAATAGTTATATAGTCCAACTGAAAGATGCTAAAACAGAGGACGATTTGATTTCTATTGAAGGAAAGTTGCTTGCCATGAAGGGCTATAGAGACTCAAGCGAAATGGCAGACAAGTGTCAGAAAGAAATAGAAAAATTTGAAGAAGAAAAACGACTGGAAAATGAACGCAACGAGGCTATACAAAATTCAAGGAGAAAAGCAAAGAAGAAGAAAAAAATAATTTTGATTGCTGCGGGATGTCTAATCGTCGTTGCTTTAGTACTTTTTTGGTGTAATTCGCAAACAAATAAAAACAAGGAAAAAGCAGAGAGTGTAGAAAATACGTTAATAGGAAAAGTATTCGATTATACTCAGTCTGCTTCCGGTATAATTAAAGAAAGCAAAGAGAAACTAAGATGGGCTTATGAATTTAGTGATAATGGTAAAGGAACGTATGTTTATGAATATACGGATCATTACGGTAATCTTGATGAAGAAAAAAGCAGTGTAAGTGAGTTTGAATACCAAGTTGAAATCTCATTATTAGGAAAAACTACAATTCATATCACATTTGATGAAGATAATGAACGTGATTCGAGAGTATTGGATGTTTCCTTTGATGAAGATGGTCGTGTAGAAACAATCACTAGCCAGGGTGTAACCTATTACCTGAAATAATAAATCGTTTACTTGCTTGTCATGAAAAAAACCGGCTGATAGGACGGTTCAGCCGGTGAATTTCGATTTTTATACTGTATCGATCAGATTATGTTATGCGATAGAGTTTACAGCTTTGCTTAAGCGGGAAACTTTTCTGGAAGCGTTGTTCTTGTGGTAAACGCCCTTTGTTTCAGCTTTGTCTATTACAGAAATTGCATTCTGTAAAGCTGCCTTAGCTGCCTCTGCATCCTTCGCTGCAACAGCAACATCAACTTTTTTGATAGCTGTTTTAACGGAAGACTTTATCGCTTTATTTCTTTCAGCTTTTGTCTGTGCAACAAGAATTCTCTTCTTTGCGGATTTAATGTTAGCCAAACTGTACACCTCCTTATAGATTTTCTATCGGCGCACGACGGACAGACACGGTTAGCCCGCATGCGTACTTGAATATATTATCGTTTCACCTATAGTTTGTCAATTCAAAAATACGATTTTAGAACTTTATCAGTGATAAATATAAGTTATCGCCAACGATAAAAACGCTGGAATTTACAAATCACCCTCCCGGAATTATGATTGGGACAACAAAAAACAAAGGAACTTCATTTAAAGACATACCCGGGTTTTTATGCTGAAGACAATCATTATAGGAGGCAAAGACATGAGCGAATATAAATTTGAAACATTACAGCTTCACGTAGGACAGGAACAGGCAGACCCGGCAACAGATTCTCGTGCCGTTCCGATTTATCAGACAACTTCATATGTATTTCATAACAGTAAACACGCCGCTGACCGTTTCGGTCTGGCCGATGCTGGAAACATTTACGGAAGACTTACAAACTCCACTCAGGAGGTGTTTGAAAAACGTCTTGCAGCACTCGAGGGCGGCAGCGCAGCTCTTGCGGTAGCTTCCGGAGCAGCTGCGATTACCTATACAATACAGGCTTTGGCCGCAAACGGCGGACACATCGTAGCGCAGAAGACCATATACGGCGGATCATTTAATCTGCTGGAGCACACACTTCCGCAGTACGGCATAAGGACGACATTCGTGGATGTCCATAATCTTGCCGAAGTTGAGGCGGCGATTGAGGATGATACAAGAGCGATCTTCCTTGAAACGCTGGGCAATCCCAACAGCGATATTCCCGATATCGACGCAGTCAGCGAGATTGCTCATAAGCACGGACTTCCTGTTGTTATCGACAATACATTCGGCACACCATATCTTATCCGCCCAATCGAACATGGCGCAGACATCGTAGTTCATTCCGCTACAAAATTTATCGGCGGTCACGGAACAACACTTGGCGGCATCATCGTGGAATCCGGCAAATTCGATTGGAAGGCTTCCGGAAAATATCCGAACATCGCATCGCCGAATCCCAGCTATCACGGCATTTCATTCTACGACGCGGTAGGACCGGCAGCATTTGTTACATACATCCGTGCCATTCTTCTTCGCGATACAGGTGCGACGATATCACCCTTCAATGCGTTTTTGCTTTTGCAGGGCGTCGAAACGCTGTCCCTCAGGCTTGAGAGACACGCCGAGAATACAAAGAAGGTTGTGGAATTCTTAAAGAACCATCCGCAGGTAGAAAGTGTAAATCATCCCTCACTGCCGGATCATCCCGACCACGCTCTTTATGAGAAATACTTCCCCAACGGCGGAGCTTCAATATTTACATTTAACATAAAGGGCGGACAGGAAGAGGCATGGAAGTTCATAGATAATCTGAAGATATTCTCGCTGCTGGCCAATGTGGCCGATGTCAAGAGCCTCGTGATCCATCCGGCGTCAACAACTCATTCGCAGCTTACAACAGAGGAACTTTTAGATCAGGGAATCAAGCCGAATACCATAAGACTCTCTATCGGAACTGAGCATATTGATGATATAATTAAAGATCTTGAAAACGGTTTTGCAGCTATTAAGTAAAGAAGAAAGCAGGTACATATCATGTCAAACATTTACAAAGGAACATTAGGACTTATAGGAAATACACCTCTCGTTGAGGTTGTAAATATTGAAAAAGAGCTTAATCTTGAGGCGACTATCCTTGTTAAGCTGGAGTATTTTAATCCGGCGGGCAGCGTAAAGGACAGAGTTGCGAAGGCGATGATAGAAGATGCCGAGGCAAAGGGAATTTTAAAAGAAGGTGCGGTTATTATTGAGCCGACATCCGGAAATACGGGAATCGGCCTTGCAGCCATCGCAGCATCAAAGGGTTACAGGATCATCCTTACGATGCCTGAGACCATGAGCGTGGAGCGCAGAAACATCCTTAAGGCATACGGCGCGGAGATCGTGCTTACCGAAGGCGCAAAGGGAATGAGCGGCGCCATCGCGAAGGCGAATGAGCTGGCAAAAGAGATCCCGAACAGCTTTATTCCGGGACAGTTTGTTAATCCCGTAAATGCTGCTGCTCACAGAACAACGACAGGACCGGAGATCTGGAACGATACAGACGGCAACGTGGATATTTTTATCGCAGGTGTCGGCACCGGCGGAACGGTGACGGGCGTTGGTGAGTATCTGAAGGAGAAAAATCCGAACGTAAAGATCGTTGCACTTGAGCCGGAGGATTCGCCCGTTCTTTCCGAGGGCAGATCCGGATCACATAAGATCCAGGGAATAGGCGCGGGATTCGTGCCGGACGTTTTAAATACGAAGATTTATGACGAGATATTCAAGGCACCGAATCAGGAGGCATTTGATACGGCGAAGCTTCTGGCGAAGAAGGAGGGAATTTCTGTGGGAATTTCTTCGGGAGCGTCGCTTTACGGAGCTATCCAGCTTGCCAAGAGACCTGAGAACAAGGGGAAAGTTATTGTTGCGTTACTTCCCGACAGCGGAGATAGATATTATTCGACTGCGCTCTTTGCAGAATAAATCATTGGATAATAATCATCAGGCCGACAGGCGAGATAATTACTTGATGTGGCTATATTTGCTTGAACTTGCATGATTTCCTATGTTGTTTTTTACGGATGCCTGTGCGATAATTGAAGACAGTTCGTTAGGTAATGCCGCGCTTAAAAAGGGCCGCATTACCTAATAAGAAAGAGGTATATCGGAATGAAAAAAAGGCATCTTAAGGTGTTTTTAACGTTCGTTTTGATGCTTGCGGTTACCTTGTCGCTGCTGCCGCTTTCGGCGCTGGCGACCGAGGAATCGGAGTATTATGCGCGCAGCTTGGACGGGGGCACCTTATACAGCAGCATCGATTCTGCATGGGCAGCGGCAAACAACGGCACTGCTATCGTCATGCTGCGGGATTGGTCGCGCAGTGAAAAGTATGAGATTGGTGAAGGCAAGCGCGTCACTATATATATGAACGGCTTCACAATCAACCGCAATCTGGATGACGACTGCATTAACGGTGAGGTCATCTATATGAATGACAACTCTTACCTGTATCTTATGGGTTATGATTCATCCAAAAACATCGTGAAGAAGGAACTGAATTTCAACGGCTACACCATAGCGGGGCAAGACAAAAAATCCGTCACGCTCACAAGCGGCGGTCTCGTCACCGGCGGCATGAGCTGCAATGGTGCCGGCGGCATTCATATGAAGGAAAACACCCACCTGACGCTGGATAACGTAACCATCGGCGGTAACGGCGCCTATTCCAGCGTGTTGGACGACGGCGGCTTCGGCGGCGGCGTCATGCTTGACGGTAAGGGCACCATCGTCATGGATAACGGCGCATTCATTGCATATAACTATGCTGCGTATCGCGGCGGCGGCATTTATGTTGAGGATAGCGGCTGCATCGTATCATTAGACCACAGCAGCACGATTTATCACAACATCAGCAGCATTTACGGCGGCGGGGTATGCTGCAACGACGACGGATTCACCCTGAATCTTAACGGTAACTCATCCATCAAGGATAACGACGCACAAGGTCCCGGCGGCGGTTTCTATTCAACGGATACCGACAACAACATCATATCCGCAGACGGAACCGGTCAGATATCATATAACACGTCCGGTTCGGGTCGCGATGGCGGTAACGGAGGTGGAATCTGTCTCAATGATGCCGACATTTGGACCACAGACAAGAACCACATCAAGGGCATCACTCTAATCGGGAACCGATCCTGTGAGGAAGCGGGCGCTATGTATCTCGGGCAGGAAAATACCGTTGTTGAGGACTGCATCATTAAAGACAACCAGTCTGCCCATTGGACCGGTGGTGTTGATGCTGTCAATGATAATATTACACTCCGCAACTGCACCATTACCGGCAACACGGCAGAACTCTACGCAGGCGGTGTGTTTGTCACCATATATAACGACATCAAGCTTGAGGGCAAGGTGATAATTAAAGGCAACACCCTCGCCGACGGATCGCCGAGTGATCTCTGGGTGAGTGACTACTGGACCAGTACGGCATATATCATCAGCCAGCCGGATGCCGGCTCCGAAATAGGTATTCACACCAATGCGAATAAAGAGGACCGCAAAATCGGCAAAAATACCTCTTTTGATTCCAGCGTGTTTTTTTCGGATGCTGCGGGATATACCGTGGAAGCCACTTCCGACAACGAGCTGTGGCTGCGCTACAACAATAATTCATATTTCGTAACCGTCAACGGCAAGTTGCAGGGCTATTACGCTCAGGGTGCCAAGCTCACAATCAATGATGATGCTGCGGACAGCACCAAGGTCTTCAAGCAGTGGACCGGCGACGATCAGGCTCTTGGCTGTCTGGATGACATAACAAAGGCAAATGCGGCAATCACCAGCATGCCCGCCGCTAACCTCAGCTATACGTCCGGATATTTTGCCAAGATAAGCGATGTCACCCTCACCGTAGAGAAGCCTGTTGCGGGCAAGACACTTGCCACAACCGGCACCCTGCACTGGACCGATGAAAACGGAAACACCGAAACCGCCGAGGTCGATGTATATTGGCTGGAACAAACCGACGACGGAACGACCCAGACCGTTAGCGGTACGGCCGATTATGCCACAAAATATTCTGTCGCAGCTAAGATTGACCCCGATGCAAGCAAAGGCCTTGTATTTGCAGACGACATAACAGGCACTGTTAAATACACAGCCACTGCCGAGAAAGCTCACACCGCCCGTGTGGATGAAAATGGCTCGCTCTACCTCTACGGCAACCAGATAGAAACAGAAAAAGCCGAAATCGAAAGCGTTGAAGAGGCGAACATAAGCATCATAAAAGATTCCTCCGAAGAAGAGCTTAAGGCAGCTTTGCCGGCGACGGCCGTGGTGTATTACAACAACTGGACTCCCTATATCGTGAATGTCGATAAGGAAAGCGCCGATCTGAGCACCATCCTGACGGATGAGGGCAAGATCACCGAAGACGGCGTCGTTACCATTCAACTGAGTCTTGAGGAAACGGATAAGGTGGTAAACGGCACCGGTGATAACGAAAAGAAGCTGACGGTAAATGTCACCGTTATCGATAACGGCAAACTTAACGTTCCCACAGCAGATCCTGCTCCCGGAACCTACAGCGATAAAGCTGACGGCACGGTTACCAAGACGGTTACCCTTGCTGCCGACGAGGGTGCGACGATTTATTACCGAATTCTCGGTAGTGAAACCGAAGGCTACAATACATACGATCCCTCAACGGGCATTGTTATTTCCGCCGAGGCAGGGCAGAAGAAAGTCTTCAACATCCTAACCTATGCGGACGGTATAGACGGATATGCAAAATCTGATTCTGCAATTTACAGCTATACACTGGATAATCCTTTCACGGTTACCATTACGAAGATGTGCGGCGAGACAGAAATCGGAGACAAAGCTTATGCTGCCGAATATTATTACGGCGAAACTGTGAACATCGGTGCACCCGTGGTCAGTGGATGTACTTTTGAAAGCTGGGCTGATGAAAGCGGCATTACCATTGAAGAGGCTGACAGAAATAGCGACATCCTTCCGTCCTTCACAATAGAAAACGACATCACCCTTACGGCTTTGTATGTCGAAGAAGAAGCTCCGGATGTGGATCCTCCTGTCCATCCCCGCTATTACTACACCATCAAGTATGTGCTGAAGGATTCAGACCCTCTCGTTGAACTTGGTTCCAGAGATAGCCTGGCCGAGAGCGGCATGGATGTTTCAAATGAGGCCGAAGAGACCTTAACAGACGAGGATGGAAACACCTACAATCGTGTCAGTGTAGGCGAATGCATCGTCACCGAGGATGAGACGCAAAACATTTTCTACGCTTATTATGAAAAGCAGGAAGAAGAGCCTCAGGATGATCCCTCAGGCGATTCAGACACACCTCAGGATGATCCCTCAGGCGATTCGGACACACCTCAGGATGATCCCTCGGGCGATTCGGACACCCCACAGGAAGATCCCGCCAGCAATTCGGACGTCCCGCATGCGAAAGACACCGCCAGCGATTCGGACGCTCCGCAGGCGAGAAACACCATAAGCGTTTTGTCTCCGCAGACGGGAGACACCACCGAGAACTTCGCACTTGTCATGGCGCTTTCGCTCATCGTTCTGCTGGGCACGGTCGTAATAAAAAACCGCACTGGGACTCGCCAGTAGTCATTCATTTGACTTTCGAGTGTGCTTTATCAGGGGCTGTCGCATTAAACGGCAGTCCTCTTTTATGCACAACAAGCCGTCATGCAGAAATCGTGTTTACACGAATTTCTATATGACGGATAATGATCATCAAGCCGACAGGCGAGATGATTACTTAATATGGCTATATCTGCTTGAATTAGA
>CAYMAY010000081.1:0-8184 GCA_964388555.1 uncultured Lachnospiraceae bacterium | reverse complement strand
GGTGTTGATTTATCGTTGTACAGCTTCGAATAATAATCCGTGTCCATGTTATTGGCAAGACGATTGCTGTCGTATCCCGGATAAGACACCAGTGCCTTGACACTTCCCGTATCCGGATCGGTTATAACTATAGAACCGGAGCAGGGATCGAGAGCAAGCTGAGCCGGTGATATCTCAAGACTGGATATCTTCGAGATCATAAGGTCTTTCGCGCTCATCTCGCCCGAGCTGAATGCAAGGTAACTTTCATCTTCTTTCGAAAGCACACCCTGTTCGTAAAGCAGACTGCACACCTCTTCCGGAGAGATCGTATCGTCAAGTATCATATACTTGTAAAGTATCTTCGCGAAATCAGTATCCGTCTTTATATAAGACATCACGTAATCGCCCAGTGTCGCGATCACATCCGATGTATCGGCATATCTGCTGTCATCGTAGAGCTGCGACAGATCAATCCAGTCGTTGGAGACCGCATAAAGCAGATAATCGTATGTGCTGATGCTGCCGTCCTCCCACGCCTTATATGTATCGTCGCTCTCCCGGGTTTCCGTCAGTTCGATTATATTAAGATTGTCCGAAAGCAATGTATCCACAACGTATGTTATGCATGCTTGCATTTCATCGTCAAGCTGTGAATACGCAAAACGGGATGTTCCCGTTATTTCGTCCACAACGGCAGCCGCTACGTTCTCGAATCTGCTGTCATACCGCGACTGAATATCCTTTTCCAGCACGGAAGCGTTATCATCGCTGAAGCGGCTTATGTCTATAACGCTGTTGTTTATAAGCGCGTTATACACATCGTATATAGGAACGTAAACTACCCCGTCGTCCTTGCGATCATCATCAAGCTCATCAAGGGTTTTAACGTCCACAATATTCGACACAAGTATTCCGGCAATACGCTGCTCAAGTATCTTATAACACGCCTCCTGAAGCTCGGCATCTATCGTAAGATAAACGTTGTTGCCCTGCTGCGGCTGTACCACCGAATCCTCATATATCTTAAGAACCGTTCCCAGGTTGTTTACCGCAACCTTTTCGGAGCCCTCCGTACCCTGCAGAGTTGTTTCCATATACTGTTCTATGCCGGCCTTGCCGACAATGGATGTGCTCGTATAGTCGGAGCGTTCCTTTGAAAGTTCCTCCAGCTCTTCCTGGGATATGGTTCCCGTGTAACCTACGATGGGGGACATTGATTCGGCGTAATTATATACACGGATCGAATCCTCCTCGACGGCAACTCCCTGAAGCTTATCTGAATTTTCCTCTACTGCCGCAACGGCTGCGTCACTTACGTTTGTGGCCACCGTCACCTGCATATATCTCTGATAGCTTGTAAGACTCAGCTGGTATCGGATCCTTACTATCTTTAATACCTCATCCTTTGTAAGCTCTGTCGGCAGACCGTGACTGGAAAGCTCCTCGTTTGTGTAAGGCTTGTCCGCATTTACAAGGGCAAAACGTTCCGAGCTGCAAAGAAGA
This sequence comes from uncultured Lachnospiraceae bacterium, assembly GCA_964388555.1. Classification (GTDB taxonomy): domain Bacteria; phylum Bacillota; class Clostridia; order Lachnospirales; family Lachnospiraceae; genus Alectryocaccobium. The sequence goes on along the minus strand of CAYMAY010000081.1, from coordinate 6,699 downwards.
TTTATTATGTCGTCCGGTGTTGACGCGGCTTCTTCATCACTCATCTCGTCTGCCGTTTTGTAGCCGTATATATCCGCCCGGAAACGGTTAAGTGATGTTCCGGAATCGATATCAAAGACATAGTTTCCGTTGCTGTCGATGTCTATATGAAAATTATCGTCAGTTTCATCGCCGCAGCCCTCTATAAGCTTAATGAGCTTATAGATTTCGCCGTTAAGAGAAAGATTTTTTTCTCTGGTAGAGCTGTAAGAACCGTTGTCCTCAAGGGTAATATTGTTTGAAAGCTCATTATAGGCGACAAGATTGCCGTTGCAATCGTATATGTTTCCGCGTGCACTGTTTATACGCCTTGTTTTTGTCGTTGTTATCTCAAAATTTTCCGCGTATTCGCTTCCGGATATTATCTGAAGCTGAAAAAGCCTCGCGACAAGAACAAAACATAACGCGGCAAATATCACACCCAGAACACCTGTTCTGTGTGAAAAGATCCGTTGAATTACCTTTTTTATTTTAGAAGCCATGGTGAATCCCTGTCCTCCAGCTCGCCTGCAACAAGCTTTCTGTTTATATGATAAAACAGCTTGTACAGCACGAGTGTACATAAAACCGTATAAAGTATCTCAGGCAGGATTATGTGGGTGAGATACGCCACAAACTCATATCTCTGTCTGAAAAGAAAAAGCACCGCATAGTTGATCATGTTGTACGCAAAACCGCTTACGGCCGTCATGACCATGGGTATCTTGATGTCATCATCAAAGAACACCTTATAGAAGCAGCCGTTTATGTATCCGAGATACATGTACACGAGCGCGTTAAATCCGAAAAACGTCCCGTAGAAAATATCTATCGTAAGTCCCGATACAAATCCGACCCAGAGCCCCGTGTGCATTCCGCGCATAAGCCCCATTGACACGGTAAGTATCAAAAGCAGATTCGGTTTTACGTTTCCCAGGGGGAATAAATTCCAAACGGTCGTCTGCACTATAAAGCATACAAACACCATCAACAGTGTTATAAGTTTACGTTTCATATATTCTGTCCCAAATACGTGTTTACACCTAATGTGAAAACCTGTTCAATCATTATTCCGAATCAGAGGTCTGCTTAAGTTCCTTTATCACCAGCACCTCACGGATCGATGAAAAATCAACAGCCGGCAATATGTATCCCGTCTTTGTAAGACGGTTTGTGTCCTCCTGGACCTCTGTTATAGTTCCTATGAGAATTCCCGGCAGATATTTATCACTTATATTTGATGTGACAACCTGATCGCCCACATCTATGGTCTTTTCCGTATTCATCTTGTCGAAATACAGAAGACCGTCGTCCATAAGGGTAAGATCGCCGTTTACAATACAGGTTTCCTGCGATGCCACTGTCATGGCGCTTACCTTGCTGGAATCATCGATTATAGCGCGCACCGAAGCCCAGTTGCTTCCCACATCGGTAACGAGCCCCACGAGACCGCCGGCGGCGATAACGTTCATATCAACCTGTATCCCGTCGTTTGAACCCTTGTCAATCGTAAAGCCAGAGTACCAGTTGCCGGGATCCTTTGAGATGACGTTTGCCGAGACCTTCTCGTACTGGGAGTAGCTTGTGTCTGTGTCATAAAGATCACGAAGGCGCTCCAGTTCCTGGGCATCCTGAGACAGGATTGTGTTCTGCTCCTCAAGAAGGGCTATCTGCTCCTCTAACTCATCTATCTTGCGATCCTTCTCCTGAGAGCTTTCAAGGCCGGATATGACACCTGCAAAACTGCTTCCGATGGCGTTCACGCCCTTTTGAAAGGGCATGACCAGATATGATGCCGCCTCTTTTATAGGTGACACCGAAACAAGCTGAGAACCGGTAAGGGCAATCGCGCTTATGCATATTATCGTGAGTATAATAAGAGTATTTCTGTTTGATATATGAAACTTCTTTTTCTTCTTGTCCATGTTATTTCTTTTTTAGTGTCAGCGGAGTGTATATAAGCTTATTCGCTCCCGAATGAACTATAACCTCCTTTAATCCGTTTATCGTGCAAAGTCTCTTCTGTGATGAAGCCTTTACGGAATATCCAAGACCATCAGAGAGCATCTGTGCCAGCCCAACAATGCGGCTTCCGCCTCCCGTAAGATATATTCCCTCGATGGATACCGTTGTACGAACCTGGGGAGGGATTCTCTCTAAAAAGCTTTTAAATTCCGATATCATCTCGTCGATAACGCCCCTGGCGGCGCCTGCGGCAGTTGAGCGGGTAACATAACCGCTTCTCGGCAAGCCCGTATCCGCGTCGGTTCCCTCGATTGTAATACCATTATTTGAATTTTCTGTGCCCAGAAGATCCATCTTAATCTTTTCCGCACCCTTAGGGCTTATATTCAGCTTGTTTCTCTTTTTGACGGCAGTCGTTATCGCATCATCAAAGCTCCGTCCGCCAATGGGAAACGACTTTCCCAGTATGACATTCGATTCGGCGATGGCCGAAAGATATGCCGACGACGCGCCTATGTTTATCATCATCGAGCCCTTTGCCTTTTTTATCGATATACCAAGGGCAAGGGCATCCAGGATAGGTTTCTCTACAAGATAAACGGCGCAGCCCCGAAGCTTTCCGCGCCTTGCAATGGATGCATATGCTCTTCTCTCGATCTCAGTCATATCGGTAGGAGCGGCAAAATAAATTGAGGGTCTGTGACCGATATAATGCTTCTGATTAAACAAAAGTATATGAAGGATAGCCTCCGTAAATCTTATGTCGCGGATCCTTCCGTCGGAAACCGGCGTCATAACCGTCGTATCCGTGGCGGTGCGCCCCAGCATTTCGAAAGCATCGTTTCCCGCGCCCAAAACGGTGTTGCCGTTCCGGACCGCTATGAGATTTTTTTCCACCGTTACCGTGTCTGTCTTTTTATCGTATATTTTTATGGTATCGGTACCCAGATCGATACCGAACTCCTGCTTGTAAAACATCTATGCACCTTATTAAAAGTTATTACTGACCGTGCCATTTAAGTACCGGCAGTCTAAAGTTCTATAAGCGCTTCCTCGGCTATAATGCTCGTATAGCTGTTAGCACCTATTATTATATGATCGAGAAGCGGTATTCCGATCATCTTGCCCGCATTGTAGATCCGCTGGGTTGTATCCACATCCTCCCTGCTTGGAGACGGATCACCGCTGGGATGGTTATGCACCAGCGCAATGCTGACGGCGCGATTCGAAAGAGCCCTTACATAAAGCTCCCGCGGCGACAGAATTGCCTCGTTTACCGTGCCTTTCGTAATACACTCATCGGAAAGAAGGGCATTTTTGCTGTCGAACATCATACAGTATACGTGCTCCTGCTCTTCATGCCGCAAAGTCTCCATGTAATATCCGGCAATGCTGGAGGGTCTGTTAAAAACAAGGGCCCGCCTTGCCTCTCCCTGGGAAATTCTTTTTGAAATCTCGCATATGCATTTAAGCTGAATCGCCTTCACGCTGCCTATGCCCGGGAAGCTCTCCAGTTCCTTTAAACTCATGTGAAAAAGAACGCTGAGTCCGTTTTCCTGGGTACATTTGCTTAATATCATCTGCGAAAGCTCCAGCGATGAAACACCCTTTGTACCCGATCTTAGGATTATCGCCAAAAGCTCCGCATCCGTAAGCGCCGCGGCTCCCAACTGCTCAAATTTTTCGTATGGTCTGTCCTGCTCAAAAATTTCCTTAATATTAAGGTTCTGTGACAATAAGTCCTCCGTTCCCTCTTTACTGAACCTCTATGATAGCATATTGATGGACAGAGGTCAAAAATCATTGAAAACAATTTTTCATCATTTTTAACCCGAATCACCAATAATCAACAGCTTGAAAGCAAATGATATATTATGATATATTCATCAGTTGAAAACACACAGGAGGTTTGGATGAAAAAAAGAGAACTTTCCATAGATATATTAAGGATACTTGCAACAATTATCGTTTTAAATTATCACTTTACAGCCTTGCTCGGTACCGAAAGTTCTTTCATTTATAAGTTCTCAAATGGAAACTGGGGTGCCTGTGGTGTAACAGTATTTTTTTTAATATCCGGATTTCTATTAAAAAAAAGTGCATGCAATACCTGTGGAGAAATCAAAAGCTTCTACAAGAAAAAATTCCTAAGATTGTTTCCAATGCTATATATTTCGTTTATAATTGCATACGTAATTAAAAGCATAATAATTTCAAACTGGCTTTGGGGACTTGCGCCATGGAGATTTATTTTTTCCGCAATGGGAATTGATATGTATTTAGGATTTTATAATGTTCCATCATACGCAATAGTGGGTGAATGGTTTACTTTTGCCATAATAATCGTATATCTTGTGTTTCCGCTTTTGAATCGCCTTATGGAAATGCATTTAAAAACGACAACATTTGTTATTGCCGCGATTTATGTAATTGACCTTGTATTTAATTTTTCGGGAATAAACAGAGATTACACATTGACGAATGCTGTAATGATAGCATGGATTGGTATGATTTTTTTTAAATACAAGAAAGTTATAATGACGAAGTGCACTATGATAATGGCTTTGGCGGCAGGGATAATCATTTTATTTGTAAATTTGCCGATTACAGATAGATTGCCATACGCGCAGGCAGAAGGAATATGTATTTTTCTGTTCCTATACATAGCCATAGATCAAATCATGCACCGAAAAAAATCGCCGGATAAACTTTTGATTTTTTTTAGCAATATGAGTTACCCTACTTATATTAATCACCATTTCTTATTGTATTTAATCAGCAACATTATACTAAGTATTTTCGGTACATGGACATTTAAGTTGATAATCCTGTTTTATATCATTTGGCTGGCGGTAACGTTCTGTTGGTCAATGGGAATATATTATTTGGAAAAGTTATTAATGAAACACATTTTTGCAAGGAGAAATTGAAATGAAAAAGCATTTGAAAACCCGTTTTATTGCAGTACTGTCTGTATTGTGCATGGCAATGTCGGCATTTTCTGTTCCGACCTTTGCATCCGAAACAGACGTGCAGTCCTCTTCAGCAGAAGACATATCGAGTAATGACACTTCGATAACTTCGGAAGAAAGCAGCACCCCCCCTGCAACAGATAGTACATCTGAAACAGATGACGTCAAAACAGAAAGTACATCAACAGAATCAACAACTCCCGAGGCGGTTCCGGAAGGTGAGAATAATGAGAGCACCGAGAGTGTTGAGGCTTTTTCCTCTAACGGGCCTGTTAATTCTGTTATTGCCGAAGAGTCACCGGTATCCGATGATTTTAAAGAAACCGGAATATTCGACTGCAACGTTGTCGACGCAAACGGAACATGTATCAATGCCTGGTACGATGATACAAATGACACATATTACATGTTTTTAACAAGTGCCTGCAGGATTTCGGACATCACACTTAATGTTACAGGCGTGCGCGTATCAAGTGTTTCGGCCGGAACGATAGACACTTATACAAATACCGTTTCAGGAGCTTTTGCAGCAAGCGGGGATGTTCTGACTATTACAGATAAAGACGGCGAGGATTACACCGTTATTGTCATGCAGTCAGGGCTTCCAAGCATAAATATCACATTGAACGGTATAGACCTTAATACACTGCAGGACGGAAGCAAAGAAACCAAATACAAAAACAATACCGTTATAATCACAGATGCCGATGGAAATGTTAACGTCTCCGAATCAGAGAAGGTAGAGATAAAAGGACGCGGAAACAGTACATGGGACTGGTCCGATAAAAAACCGTATCAGATAAAATTCAATAAGAAACAGAGTGTTCTCGGCATGGCAAAGGCAAAGAAATGGATACTTCTTGCCAACGCCTTTGATGACAGTATGTTAAAAAACAAAATAGCATATTATATGGCTGATGAATTGAATATGACATACTCTCCTGATTATGAATATGCCGACCTCTGGATTGACGGCGAATACAGAGGTACCTACATGATCGGTGAGAAAGTCGAAATTGATAATAACCGACTTAATCTGACAAATGACGACGGTCTTATCATGGAGTACGATGCTGCATTTTATACAGAAGAGAATTATGGGTTTTATGATTCGTATTTAAAAAATCATTTCACCTTAAAAGAGGCTGTGAATGAAGACTCGGACGCAAAGATAAAATCAAATGTTAACATGTTTCAGCAAAAACTGGATACATTTATGTCGTTTTTGACAAATACGAATCTATCAGGCATCACCCTATCGCAGCTTGGCAAATATATAGATGTCGATTCGTTTGCAAAATACTATCTGGTAAGCGAATATCTCGGAAATCACGAGGCATATGTCTCAAGCTGGTTTTGGTATGTCGATGGAGCTTCTGACGTGCTTCACCTCGGTCCTGTTTGGGATTATGATACATGTATGAAGTATGGCAGCGATGATCAGTTTGGCAAAAATGCAAGTCTCCTTTTTAATGCTCTTATGAAGATACCTTCATTCAGCAACTACGTAAATAAGTTATTCTCAGAAAACAAGTCAATGATATCAGGACTTGCATCATATGCATCCGGTGTTGCTGATACGATTTCCGGATCAGCTGATATGAACTATACACGTTGGAAGTTTCTCGGGAAAAAGACTCAGAAGCTTTCAAATTCGAGTTACTTTGCAAATACATATGATGAGGCTGTTTCAACATTAACATCATGGCTTAACTCAAGATATAGCTGGTATGATTCCAATATG
>CAYMAY010000080.1:5667-8207 GCA_964388555.1 uncultured Lachnospiraceae bacterium | reverse complement strand
TGTGGATGTTCCTTTCAGAGCATTCATCATTATGCATTCGATGTGACAGCTATTTTGCACAATAAATAAGGAGAAAAGTTATGAAAAAAGTAGGAATAGTAATGGGAAGCGACAGCGACCTTCCCATCATCCAGAAAACAGTCGACACTCTTAAAAGCCTCGACATACCTTACGAGGTTCACGTTTATTCAGCGCACAGAACGCCTGTTCAGGCTCGTGATTTTGCCCTGAACGCCCGCAAAAACGGCTTCGGTGTTATAATCGCCGCAGCAGGAATGGCAGCTCATCTTGCAGGAGCCATCGCGGCAAACACAACGATTCCGGTAATCGGAATTCCCTGCAAGTCATCCGTATTAGACGGGATGGACGCACTTTTATCAACAGTTCAGATGCCCAGTGGAATCCCGGTTGCAACAGTTGCAATCAACGGCGGTGCAAATGCGGCTCTTCTGGCTGCACAGATCATAGCTGTCAGCGATGCTGATCTTGCCGCACGGTTAGACGCAAAGCGTTCCAAAGACGCTGACGGCGTTCTGGCAAAGGACGCAGGTATCTTATCAAGACTTCAGTAAAGAGTTCCAACACTAAAATCTAATAACTACGGGGGCATTACAATGGGTGGATTTTTTGGAGTAGCTTCAAAAAGAAATTGTATAAGCGATGTTTTTTATGGTGTTGACTATCATTCGCACCTGGGAACACGCCGCGGCGGACTTGCCGTTTATGATAAAGAGATCGGTCTTCAGAGAGAGATTCATAATATCGAAAATTCTCCCTTCAGGACAAAATTCAAAGACGTATTCGAGGAGATGAAGGGAACATCTGCCATCGGCTGCATAAGCGACACCGATCCGCAGCCGCTTCTCATACGCTCACATCTGGGTGTGTACGGCATAACGATGATCGGCATCATAAATAATGCCGATGAGCTCATCGATAAATATCTTACATCCGGCGGTCACTTCGACGCCATGACAGGCGGCCGCGTGAACAACACGGAGCTTGTTGCCGCTCTTATGAATACGCAGGCGGATTTCAGATCGGGAATACAATTTGTACAGAACGAGATTGAGGGCACTCTCTCACTTCTGATCCTGAAGAACGACGGTTCAATAATCGCGGCCCGCGACAAGCTCGGACGTCTTCCCATTATCATAGGGAAGAACGAGGACGGCTACGCAATTTCCTTTGAATCCTTCGCTTACGAAAAGCTTGGATATGTAAACGAAAAAGAGCTGGGTCCCGGAGAAATGGTTGAGATCACTCCCGACTCCATAACGCAGCTGGCGGCTCCCGGCAAGAAAAAACGCATCTGCTCTTTCCTCTGGAGCTACTACGGATATCCCACATCCACCTACGAAGGTGTAAATGTCGAGATAATGCGTAACAGAAACGGTGAGATAATGGCCAGGAACGATGCGGAAAGCGGAAATCTTCCGGAGCTGGATTCTGTCGGCGGTGTTCCGGATTCCGGTACGCCACACGCCATAGGATATTCCAACGAAAGCCATAAGCCTTTCGCAAGAGCTTTCATTAAATATACACCCACCTGGTCCCGCAGCTTTATGCCTACAAATCAGTCGGAGCGCAACAGGGTTGCCAAGATGAAACAGGTTCCCGTTGTGGATCTTATAAAAGACAAAAATCTGCTGCTCGTGGACGATTCCATAGTCCGCGGAACGCAGCTTCGCGAAACGGTAGATTTTCTCTATGAGAACGGCGCGAAATCCGTACATATCCGTTCGGCTTGCCCGCCCATCATGTACGGCTGCAAATATCTTAACTTCTCACGTTCCACAAGTGAGATGGAACTTATCGCACGCCGTGTAATAAAGGAACTTGAAGGCGACGAGGGCTTCGATCATATAGACGAATACATCGACGGCTCTACGGAGCGCGGAAAGAAGCTTCGCGAGACAATCTGCGAACAGCTTCACTTCGCATCACTGGAATACCAGACACTGGACGGTCTTATCGAGGCCATAGGCCTGGATCCCTGCGATCTTTGCACATACTGCTGGAACGGAAAGGAGTAATCATATGAACATGCAATCCAAATCCGAGGCTTACGCTGCTTCGGGAGTTGATATAACAGCCGGCTACAGAGCCGTTGAACTTATGAAAAAGCACATCGCCAGAACGGCAACGCCGGGAAGCTGCACAGACGTAGGCGGCTTCGGCGGTCTTTTCGAGCTGGACATGACAGGGATCACAAAGCCTGTTCTCGTCAGCGGCACGGACGGTGTCGGCACAAAGCTTAAGATAGCATTTTTGATGGATAAGCACGATACAGTTGGTATCGACTGCGTTGCCATGTGCGTAAACGATATAATCTGCTGCGGCGCAAAGCCCCTTCTTTTCCTTGATTATATCGCCTGCGGCAAAAACATCCCCGAGCGCATCGCCGAGATAGTTAAGGGCGTTTGCGACGGCTGTGTTCAGTCCGGTGCGGCTCTTATCGGCGGCGAGACAGCCGAGATGCCGGGCTTCTATCCCGTAGACGAATACGACCTTGCGGGCTACAGCACGGGAATCGTGGA
>CAYMAY010000080.1:0-5567 GCA_964388555.1 uncultured Lachnospiraceae bacterium | reverse complement strand
CCCGACGGCCTGGGCGCTAAGATATTCAAGTCATCCGTTAAGGTACTTCCTATATTCAAGCTTATACAGGAGACCGGCGGCATAAGCGAGCGCGACATGTTCAACACCTTCAACATGGGTGTCGGCATGAGCATAGTTGTTTCCGCAAAGGATGCCAACAGATCAGTTGAGATACTTCGTCAGAACGACGTAGATGCGTATGTTATAGGCGAGATCATAAAATCCGACGACAAGATAATGATCGTCTGATAAGTCTTACGACCATTAAAATATAGAATCTGAAAATACATTCTGATCTTTGAAAGGATTTGAAATGTCTGAGAAAAAAGCAAGGATAGCCGTCCTGGTTTCGGGGGGCGGCACCAATTTACAGGCACTTATAGACGCACAGAAAAGCGGCATCATAAAAAGCGGCGAGATAGTTCTGGTCGTATCAAATAATTCCGGAGCTTACGCTCTCGAACGTGCCAAAAACGCAGGTATATCATCTCAGGTTATCACGAGAAAGATGTACAACGGCGATCAGACGGCATTCGAGGCGGCACTTACGGATGCACTTGTGGAAAACAAGATAGATTTTATCGTACTGGCCGGATTTATGTCGATACTGAGCGAAAGCTTCACCAAACGCTTCGACAGGCGGATAATAAACGTTCACCCGTCTCTTATCCCGTCGTTCTGCGGCAAAGGCTTCTACGGGCTTAAGGTTCACGAGGCCGCCCTTGAACGAGGCGTTAAGGTTACGGGAGCAACGGTGCATTTTGTCAACGAAATACCGGACGGCGGTGAGATAATCCTTCAGAAAGCCGTAGAGATAGAGCCGGACGACACTCCCGAAACGCTTCAGAAGCGCGTTATGGTGCAGGCGGAATGGATCCTTCTTCCCCGGGCGGTGGAAAAGGTTTGCAGCGAACTCATAGGAGGAACAAACTAATGGATATATATAAGATCAACGATATTGCCCAGCTTATAAAGGGCAACTCATATGTGGGCAGAGGAATAGTTGTCGGCAAGACACAGGACGGCAAAAAGGCATGCTCCGCATATTTCATAATGGGCAGAAGCGCCAACAGCCGCAATAGAATCTTCGCAGAGGAGAACGGATGCATCTTCACGAAGCCCTTTGACGAATCAAAGGTTGAGGACCCCAGCCTTATAATATATGCGGCGGTTCGTTCCTATAAAAACAACCTCATCGTCACAAACGGCGATCAGACAGATACGATCTACGAGGGCTTAAAGGCTCAGAAGAGCTTCTCCGAGGCTCTTACCGCACGTGCTTTCGAGCCGGACGCTCCCAACCTTACGCCAAGAATCAGCGCAATGCTTACATTTGACGGCGGCAATTTTGCGTACCGCATGAGCATCTTAAAGAGTATAGACGCTGCCGGAAGTGACTGCGCGCGTTACGAATTCTCTTATCCGGCTGTGGCGGGACTCGGTCATTTCATCCACACATATGTATGCGACGGAAATCCCATACCTACGTTCCAGGGCGAACCCGAAAGAGTTGCCATCGGCAATGATATAGACGAGTTCACAAACTCCCTTTGGGACGCACTTGATGAGCAGAACAAGATCTCACTCTATGTTCGCTATACGGATCTTGCGTCGGGCGAAGTTGAATCAAGGATCATAAATAAGAACAAATAATTTGCGCAGAGCGCCAATCAGAGAGGATGCGATATTATGAAAGAATTCGAATTGAAATACGGCTGCAATCCCAATCAGAAGCCGTCAAAAATATACATGAGCAACGGAAGTGATCTTCCAATCGAGATACTTAACGGACGTCCGGGATACATAAACTTCCTCGACGCCTTCAACTCATGGCAGCTTGTAAAAGAGCTTAAGGAAGCTACGGGAATGGTAGCCGCAACATCTTTTAAGCACGTAAGCCCCACATCGGCTTCAGTCGGAACGATCCTTCCGGAAAAGCTTAAAAAAGCCTGCTTCGTAGACGACATTGAGGGTCTCGATGATTCTCCCCTTGCATGCGCATACGCAAGAGCACGTGGAACAGACCGTCTCTGCTCCTTCGGCGACTGGATCGCCCTTTCTGATGTTTGCGACGTTACGACAGCAAACCTCATTAAACGCGAGGTTTCCGACGGCGTTATCGCTCCCGGATACGAGCCGGAGGCTCTTGAGATCTTAAAATCCAAGAGAAAAGGCGGCTACAATATAGTAAAGATCGACCCGAATTATGTTCCCGCTGAGCAGGAAACAAAGCAGGTATTCGGCATCACCTTCCAGCAGGGCAGAAATAATTTCAAGATCAACCGCGAGCTTCTTGAAAATGTCGTTACGAAGAATAAAGAGCTTCCCGAGAGCGCTATCCGCGATCTTATCGTTGCTCTTATCACACTTAAATATACTCAGTCCAACTCCGTATGCTATGCCGTAGACGGACAGGCTATCGGCGTCGGTGCCGGTCAGCAGTCACGTATCCACTGCACACGTCTCGCAGGCGGCAAGGCAGATACCTGGTTTCTTCGTCAGTCCGATAAGGTTCTTAATCTTCCCTTTAAGGATGAGATCGGCAGACCGGTACGCGACAACGTTATCGACGGCTACATCAATCAGAACGAAGAGGATGTCTGCGCCGACGGAATATGGCAGAACTACTTTACGGAACAGCCCGCTCCCTTCACACGTGAGGAGCAGAAGGCATACCTTTCTACAATAACAAATGTGGCTCTCGGTTCCGACGCATTCTTCCCGTTTGCGGATAACATCGAAAGAGCCGTAAGAAGCGGTGTTAAATATATCGCAGAGCCCGGCGGATCCATCCGCGACAACCTCGTTATCGAGTGCTGCGACAACTATGATGCCGTTATGTCATTCACGGGAATGAGACTTTTCCATCACTAAAAAAGGAGATTTCTAATGAATATACTTGTTGTAGGCGGCGGCGGACGCGAACACGCCATCATAAAAAAAATCAAAGAAAATCCTAATGTAGACGTTATATATGCGCTTCCCGGAAACGGCGGCATCGCCATTGATGCCACCTGCGTACCCATAAGCGCAACCGATATAGATGCTATAGTTAAATTTGCATCCGAACATGCAATTGATTATGCCGTTGTGGCTCCCGACGATCCGCTGGTATTAGGCTGCGTCGATGCCCTTGATAAGATCGGCATACCCTGCTTCGGACCAAGGGCAAACGCCGCAATAATAGAGGGCAGCAAGGTATTCTCCAAGAATCTCATGAAGAAATACGGCATACCCACAGCATCTTACGAAGCATTCGACGATATGGATGCGGCTCTTAAATATCTCGAGACAGCTCCCATCCCGACGGTCATAAAGGCAGACGGTCTTGCCTTAGGTAAGGGCGTTATCATCGCCCAGACAAGAGACGAGGCGAAGGACGCTGTTATCTCCATGATGAAGGATAAGAAATTCGGCGCCAGCGGCGATCACATTGTAATAGAAGAATTCCTGACAGGTCCCGAGGTTTCCGTCCTTTCATTTACAGACGGAAAAACCGTGGTTCCCATGATATCTTCGATGGATCACAAGCGTGCCGGCGACAACGACACCGGACTTAACACAGGCGGAATGGGCACCATTGCACCGAATCCGTATTATACAAAAGAGATTGCTGATGAGTGCATGGAGAAGATCTTCATCCCCACCATAAACGCTATGAACGCCGAGGGACGTACCTTTAAGGGATGTCTGTATTTCGGTCTTATGCTTACGGAAAACGGCCCGAAGGTCATAGAGTACAACTGCCGCTTCGGCGATCCCGAAACACAGGTTGTTCTCCCGCTTCTTAAGAGCGATCTTCTCACCGTTATGCAGTCCGTTACAAACGGAACGCTTTCCGAAACAAATGTAGAGTTCAGCGACGGTCACGCCGCATGCGTAGTAATGGCATCGAAGGGCTATCCCGTATCCTACGAAAAAGGCTACGAGATAACGATCCCCCAGGATCTTCTTCCCAACGTATATGTTGCCGGTGCAAAGCTTGAGAACGGCAAACTTCTCACATCCGGCGGAAGGGTTCTTGGTGTAACAGCCGTTGCCGATACTTTAAAGAATGCGATAGACAGCTCGTATAAAATGGTTGAACGCGTATCCTTCGGTAATGCGTTTTACCGTCACGATATAGGCGCCAAGGCGCTGGCCGCAAAGGAGTAACTTATGGTATTCAGAATTTTTGTTGAAAAGAAAAAATCACAGGCTCAGGAGGCATCCGCACTCTTAAACGATCTGCGCACTCTCCTCGGCATAAACGCTCTTACCGATGTCCGCATCCTTAACCGTTACGATGCGGAAAACATTTCGGAAGAACTCTTTGATTACGCGGTAAAAACCGTATTTTCCGAGCCCCAGCTTGATATCGCTACTCCGGAGGCTGATCTTGACGGTGCGATTGTATTCGCTGTTGAATATCTGCCAGGTCAGTTCGATCAGAGAGCCGATTCCGCAGCACAGTGTATCCAGATAATATCACAGGGCGAGCGTCCGCTCATCCGTTCCGCAAAGGTTTATGCCCTTTACGGCAATATTTCCGAGGATGATATCGCGGAGATAAAGAAATACGTTATTAACCCGGTTGAGGCTCGTGAGGCTTCCCTTGAAAAGCCGGCGACCCTTAAGGTAAATTATGATATTCCTACAACTGTTAAGACGCTGGACGGATTTACAAGCCTTGACGCAGCCGGTCTTAAGAAGTTTATCGACGACAACGGTCTTGCAATGGACGAGGATGACATCGCATTCTGCCAGTCATATTTTAAGAACGAGCACCGCGATCCCACTATTACAGAGATCAAGATGATCGACACATACTGGTCAGATCACTGCCGTCACACCACGTTCCTTACGACCATAGATGACGTAAAATTCGAGGATCCGCTCCTTAAAGCCGCTTACGACGAGTATGTATCCGTCAGAGCGGAGCTTGGCCGCACAAAGCCCATATGCCTTATGGATATCGCTACTCTCGCGGTTAAATATCTTAAGAAAAACGGCTATCTCGATAAGCTCGACGAATCCGAGGAGATAAACGCCTGCACAGTTAAGATAGAAATAGAGGTTGACGGTGTAAAAGAACCGTGGCTTCTTCTCTTTAAGAACGAAACTCATAACCATCCGACGGAGATCGAGCCCTTCGGTGGCGCTGCCACATGCATCGGCGGTGCGATCCGTGATCCCCTTTCGGGACGTTCCTACGTATACGGAGCAATGCGTATAACAGGCGCATCAGATCCTACCGTACCCGTAAGCGAAACCATCCCCGGCAAGCTTCCTCAGAGAAAGCTTGTTACCACGGCGGCTGCCGGATATTCATCCTACGGCAACCAGATCGGTCTTGCCACAGGAATAGTAGACGAGCTCTATCATCCGGGATATGCGGCTAAGCGTATGGAGATCGGTGCTGTTATTGCGGCAACTCCCGCGGAAAACGTTCGCCGCGAGGTTCCATCTGCCGGCGATGTTGTAATACTTCTTGGCGGTTCTACAGGCCGTGACGGAATCGGCGGTGCGACAGGATCTTCCAAGGCTCACGACTCTCATTCCGTAGAAACCTGCGGTGCTGAGGTTCA
>CAYMAY010000079.1:2547-8450 GCA_964388555.1 uncultured Lachnospiraceae bacterium | reverse complement strand
TTTCTCCCAGATATCTCGTAAACGCTATGACCGGCTTCATGGCCTTGTATTTTTCAAGATCACGAAGGGTCGTATTAAGACTTATTCCCTTGACTTCCGTCTCGCATTCCGTTTTCGGGCACTGACTGTCGATTTTAAATTTATATTCGATTGCATCACCCACATGAAGAGTGCATTCACACGCCGGATCATTGCCGGAATGACCTGCAAACAGCTCGTAATCACCATTTTCGAATATGTATGCATTTCTTTCGCCATCGTAATCGGATACATATTCCGGCTCTATCTCAAGAACAACCTCTTTTTCTTCGCCAATATCAAGATAAATCTTGTCGAATGCAGCTAAAACGGGCGCATCATCCCCATCTGCACTTTTGATGTATATCTGGACAACTGCCTTTCCGGCATACTCTCCGGTATTCTTCACAAGGCAATGCGTTCGGATTTTTTCACCTGACATACCAGCGGTAAGATCTGAAAACTCAAATTTCGTATAAGAAAGCCCGTATCCGAAGGGATAATTCGTTTCGATGTTCCTTTTATTATAATAACGATATCCCACCTCGCAGCCTTCCTCATAAAGTGCAGACCCATCTTCCGGATATACACCGTATGACGACACATCGTTCAGTCTTTTCGGGAATGTCTCCGCCAGTTTTCCCGACGGGCTTACCTTTCCGGACAAAATATTAAAAAGTGCCGATCCGAAGCAGCTTCCGGAAAAATAACTCATGAGGATCGCGCCAACGTTATCCTTCCAGAGCATTTCCACCGGCGCACCGCCCTGAACGATGACAACCGTATTTTTGTTTCTGCGCGATATTGCCTTTATGAGACGATTATGCTCGGCGGGAAGCTTCAGATCCTGTCTGTCGAAGCCCTCGCTTTCCTTACGTTCGTCCTGACCTGCAAAGATCAGGATCACATCTGCGCCTTCGCATTTCGATAAAGCTCTCTTGTAAAGCTCCTCATCAGCCTCGTAATTCATCTTATATCCCGGCTCGAAGCTTATATTATCGAAGTATTTCTTCATGCAGTCCCAAGGAGTTTCCGCATACGAAAGCTTAACTCTGCCGCTGCCGTGACCCTGATACCTGGGGTGCTTCGCCAGCTCTCCCACCACAAGGATCTTCGCATCCTTCTTAAGGGGCAGAACACCCTCATTCTTAAGCAATACAAAGGATTCTTCCGCCATTCTCCGCGCCGCATTAAGGCTTTTTTCTTTATTTGATGCAAATTTACCGTTTACGGCAGATGTCCGCTGGCTGAGTCTTATTATATCCTCCGCAGCTCTTTCAACCGCTTCTTTTTTCAGTTTTCCGTTCTTAAAGCAGTTTTTGATATATTCGACGTCGCCGTTTACGCCGCCTGGCATCTCCACATCAAGACCGGCATTAAAGGAATCGATCACGTCGTTTACGCCGCCCCAGTCGGATACGGTAACTCCGTCGAAGCCCCATTGTGTCCGCAGAACATCGTTTAAGAGCCAGCTGTTTTCGCAGCAGTAAATCCCGTTAAGCTTATTATAAGCGCCCATTATCACCCAGGGCTGTCCTTCACGAACGGCTATCTCGAAGTTTCTTAAATAAAGCTCCCACATCGTCTTGTCGTCCGGCGTGGAGTCGCACAAGGCTCTTCTCGTTTCCTGATTATTCAGGGCAAAATGCTTAAGGCAAGCCGCCACCCCTGTACTCTGCACTCCGCGTATAAATGCAGCGCCGAGCTTTCCAGATAAAAGGGGATCTTCACTTATATATTCGAAATTTCTCCCGCAAAGGGGATTTCTCTTTATATTTATTCCCGGTCCCAGCAAAACCGCGATATGACGGCTCCTGCATTCTTCCCCCAGCGCCGCTCCCATTTCAAATACGGCGTCCTCGCTGAAGCTGCAGCCGCACGCGCAAAGCGACGGATAACACACTGCCGGAATGCTGCCCGGCTTACTGGAATAGCTTTCGTCCCTGTATTGACAACGTATTCCGTTCGAAGCATCACTCGTCTTTATTGCCGGTATTCCGAGTCGCTCAGCTCCGCCGAAGCTCCAGAACGTTTTGCCGGCCATCATCTCAAGTTTTTCTTCAATATTTATTTTTTCGGCATTAAAATCCATAAAATTCTTCCCTGTTTACAAAAGTTTAAAGCTGAAATCTTGCAAAATCAACCACGCAGCAAACCATTATACGCATTTTTTGAATTTATTTCCATAGGCTCCACCATAACACATAATCGTCTCAAGGACAAACAAAAATTCAATTTGCTAAAAGACAGTTATGAGGGTATAATGTACAAAGTTTTGCTGATTGAAGAAAATAAAATGTACTCCTGTTACACCGGAAGTACATCTAAAAATTCGGAGGCTGTAATGGAACAATCGATTTATTCCTCGATTATCTCTATAATTGAGCTTGTATGCGGAGCGCTTTTTATCTATCAATTCGTATACATCGTAATCGCACTTTTCAAGAAATCACCCAAATTCAAGGCTAAGAAGCAATATCGTTACGCTGTAATGATATCCGCAAAGAACGAAGAAAACGTAATAGGCAATCTTATAAAGAGCATTTTGGATCAGGATTATCCCAAAGAGCTGTTTAAGGTTTTCGTTGTCGCGGATAATTGCGATGACAACACGGCTCAGGTGTCGAGAGACGCAGGTGCTATCGTATACGAGCGCACCAATACGAAACATAAGGGAAAAGGCTACGCGCTGCGTTTTCTTATCCAGCAGATACATCGTGATTTTAATCTGAAGAGTTTCGACGGATACATGGTGTTCGATGCGGACAACCTTCTTGACAAGTCCTACATAACGGAAATAAACAAGGTATTTTCCAACGGATACAAGATATGTACATCCTACAGGAATTCAAAGAACTACGGCTCAAACTGGGTTACGGCAAGCTCTGGAATCTGGTTCTTAAGAGAGGCACGTCACCTCAATCACGCCAGAATGGCTCTCGGAGTCAGCTGTATGGTCTCCGGTACAGGCTATGTTATGCACAGAGACATCGTGGTTCGCAACAACGGCTGGAAATTCTTCCTGCTTACGGAGGATGTGGAGTTTTCCGTTGACAGCATTCTTAAAGGCGAAACCATCGGATATTGTGAAGACGCGGTATTTTACGATGAGCAGCCCACAAGCTTTGTAGACTCCTTCAACCAGCGTCTCAGATGGGCCAAGGGATTTTATCAGGTATTGCATAAGGATTTCAAAGGACTGTTTAAAGGGCTGTTCTCAAAGAGATTTATGACATGTTTCGACTCTCTTGTAATACTCGGCCCGGGATATATATTCCTCGGCGGATGCGCTTCCGTGGCAATACTTACCGCCCTTGATAACGGTGGAGATGTCGCAAGCTTCACAACCGCCATAATAACCATCGTGCTCCCGCTGCTTTTGACGTCATACATTCTGTTCGCCGCTATGGGATTCCTGGTACTTATAACGGAATATAAGAAGATATACTGTAAGCCGTCCCGCGCGTTTTTGCTTCTGCTTACATTCCCGATATTTATGTTTACATATATACCGATAGCGGTTATAGCACTTTTCGCCAAGGTTAAATGGACACCGATACGCCATACATTCTCGTATAACAACGAAGAAATGCAATCGCAGCGGTAGAATAGAATACCAGCAAATTTTGTACCGTTTGAAAATCTTTTCAAAAAATCGAACCGCCTCTAATCCTTTATCTATAAGGGTTAAAGGCGGTTTTTATCAACGCATTTTGTCCTATAAGTCTTTTTCTACAAATCTAAATTAATTTATAATTCCCTGAAGTGGAAGCTCTTTTTATTGCTTGCATAATCTCCGACAATATGACCGTTACCGTAGAGTCTGTATTTATATGTTACAAGCCCTTCCAGCCCGACTGGGCCCCTCGCATGGATTTTCCCCGTGCTTATGCCGACCTCCGCGCCGAATCCGTATCTGAATCCGTCCGCAAATCTCGTGGAGCAATTCTGATATACACCGGCAGAATCCACCATCTGCATAAATTTCTCCGCCGTTTCATCGCTTTCGGTAATTATCGAATCGGTATGATGTGATCCGTATTTATTAATATGATCTATGGCTTCATCCACATTCTCTACAAGTTTTACCGAAACAGCAAGCTCAAGATACTCTTTGAATTTCGATTCGTCAACCGTCTCGTTAAGCTCTATGAGCTTACTAACCTCTTCCGTTCCCAGAATTCTGACATTTTCTTTTCTCAAAGCCTCTGCAAGCTTTGGAAGAAATTCCTTTGCAATGCTCCGATCTATAAGCAATGTCTCCACCGCATTGCACGCCGCGGTATACTGCGTTTTTGCATCTATGATAATGGGAATAGCCTTATCAAAATCAGCGTCTTTATCAACATAAATATGGCATATTCCGTCTGCATGACCCATGACCGGTATCTTTGTGTTATCCATTATGTATCTGACAAACGCATTTGATCCTCTCGGTATCAAAAGGTCAACGCAGTCATCACATAACAAAAGCTCATCTATCTCACTGTGCTGCTGTGCAAGAAGAAGGCACTTTTCGGGCAGTCCCGCTTCTACGGCGCTTGCGTGTATCACATCAAACAAAGCTTTATTCGTATTTGCGGTTTCCTTTCCGCCCTTAAGCACGGCACAGTTACCGCTTTTTATACAAAGCGTCGATATCTGCACAAGCGCATCCGGCCTTGCTTCGAATATAACGCCGATAACTCCGATGGGACAGCTGATCCTGTATAATCTTAATCCTTCATCCAGTTCTCTTTTAAGTGATATTTTTCCAAGGGGATCCGGAAGCGATATAAGCTGGTCGATACCGGCAGTTACATCCTTCAGCTTTCCTTCATCAAATTTAAGACGTTTCATCACCGCAGATGAAATATTATTCGCCTTTGCCGCTTCGATATCTTTTTTGTTTGCCTCGAAAATGGCCTCTTTATTCTTCTCCAGATTTTTCTTTATTTTAAGAAGGGCTGCATCTCTCACGCTCACCTTTGAAGCGGCAAGTGAAGGCGCATCCTTCTTCATTTCCCTGACTTCGTCCCTTATGCTCATAAAAATCTCCATTTCTCCTCTGTTTAATCAGTGGCATAAACAGCGATGAAAAATATGTTCTTTCACGCCACTCATTATAGCAAAAGAGCCGACGCATTAAACACATAATAACGCGCCGGCTCTCTTTAAAATCATTTCTGAACAAAATTCAGTATTCTGCCCGGAACATATATTTCTTTTACTATATTTCCCGTTATCTTATCTGCGATTGCTTCCCTTCCGGCTGCAATGGCATCTTCCTTAGATATATCGCTTGCGATAGAAATCACAACCTTTGTCTTTCCGTTTATCTGAACGGGTATCTCTATCACATTGTCTTTAAGCTTCTCTTCATCGAATGACGGCCATCCGGAATGGAATACAGAATCGGAGTGTCCGCAGCGCTCCCATATTTCCTCTGCGATATGCGGTGCAAAGGGTGCCAGAAGCTTTGTAAACGTCTCTATGGTCTCCATATCCACACCGCCCGCTTTCTTGGCAATGTCGATAAGCTTATTGTTATGCTCCATAAATGCGGAGATAACGGTATTAAGACTGAACGCCTCAAATCTCGATGTAACATCCTTAACGAGACGATGTCTTTCCTTTATCATATCCTCTGTAGGCTGTACCTTTGCCTCGATGCTATCTATGGCAAGACCCCAGAATCTCTTTAAGAATCTGTTTACGCCGTCGATTCCTCTGTCGTCCCACTCGGCGTCAAGCTCCGGCGGTCCTACAAAAAGCTCGTACATTCTCAGGGAATCACATCCATACTCTTCAACAAGATCATCAGGCGATACAACGTTGCCCTTTGATTTGCTCATCTTTATGCCGTTCTTTCCTGTTATCATTCCCTGGTTGAACAGCTTCTTGAA
>CAYMAY010000079.1:0-2447 GCA_964388555.1 uncultured Lachnospiraceae bacterium | reverse complement strand
GGTGACTCACCTGTTCCTGTAGGCTGATAGCTCTCAACCTCGGGAAGTCTTAAGGGCAGCTCTTCTTCCGGCACCGGCACGTTTCCGCACTTCGGACAATGGATTATCGGGATGGGCTCTCCCCAGTATCTCTGGCGTGAGAATACCCAGTCACGCAGCTTATAATTAACAGTCTTGCGGCCGATTCCCATCTTCTCTATCATGGCAGGTGCTTCTTTTTTAAGCACTGCTGATTCATATCCGTTCCATTCGCCGGAGTTTATAACGAGACCGTCTGCATCGGTATACGCCTCGGTAAGCGGTGATATCTCCTTGCCGTCCTTTGCGATTACCTGGATGATCGGTATGCCGAATTTTGTTGCGAACTCGAAGTCACGGTCATCATGAGCCGGTACGCACATGATGGCACCTGTTCCGTAATCCGCAAGTACGTAATCAGAAAGCCAGATCGGGATTTTCTTCTTGCTCAAAGGATTTATCGCATACGAGCCAGTAAATACGCCCGTCTTTTCCTTGGACTGCATTCTGTCGACGTTGGACTTCATGGATGCGTCATATATGTATTTTTCAACGGCATCTTTAGTCTCATCCGTTGCAAGCTCTTTTGCAAGCTTGTGTTCCGGCGAAAGTACCATGAATGTTGCTCCGTAAAGTGTGTCGGGACGTGTTGTATAAACTGTTATCTTCTCGTCGCGTCCGTCAACAGGGAACTCAACCTCAGCACCGTATGATTTGCCTATCCAGTCGGTCTGCATCTTCTTGACCTTCTCAGGCCAGTCCAGCTTATCCAGATCGTTTAAGAGTCTCTCGGCGTAAGCCGTTATCTTAAGCATCCACTGACGAAGATTCTTCTTCGTAACCTCGGCACCGCAGCGCTCGCACTTACCGTTGACAACCTCTTCGTTGGCAAGACCCGTCTTGCAGGAAGGACACCAGTTTATCGGGAACTCCTTTTCATACGCAAGACCCTTCTTGAACATCTGAACAAATATCCACTGGGTCCACTTGTAAAATCCGGGATCCGTTGTATTTACTTCCATATCCCAGTCATAAAGTGCGGCGATATCGTTTATCTGCTTCTTTATATTTGCCACATTCTGCGCCGTTGATACAGCCGGATGTATGCCCATCTTTATCGCGTAGTTTTCTGCAGGAAGACCGAACGCATCCCAGCCCATGGGATGGATCACATAATGACCCTGCATAAGTTTGTAACGGCTCCAGGCATCAGAGATAACATATCCTCTCCAGTGACCTACATGAAGTCCGTTTCCCGACGGATACGGGAACATATCAAGACAATAATATTTCGGCTTTTTGCCGTCGTTTACATTTATAGGATTCTTAAGCCAGTTTTCACGCCATTTTTTCTCTATGGCCTTGTGATGAAAGGGCACAGACATTTTTCCACCTCCAAAAATCATGATCAACAGCTATTATTTCACATTCACTCTCTTTTTTCAATGGAAAATCAAATTGATTCTAAACGGCTATCAAAACATAAAATCAACATCAAAATGATACAACGATTTTCGTTGATTACGAAGGTGCTCTCAATTATAATAATATCTAAGTAAAGAGTTTTTTCATGTAAAGATTTACAGTTGCATATATTTCGGGGTAAAGCAGCTACAAACTTGGGTGCTTATTGGAGTTTTAGGTAAATTCCGAAAGCACACATTACTAAAAGGAGGGCTACTTATTGAACACCGAAATAGCTAACGCTGTAAATGCTGCGGGCGACAAGGCACAGCATGGAGGTAAAAGTTATGTGTAACCTGAGTGAATGGATTGAAGAAATGGCTGCAAAAGAAGCCACCGAAGAGACAACCCAAAAATTCATTTTGAAAATGCATGAAAACAATTTTTCTTTAGAGCAGATATCGCTGGCAACAGACAAGAGCATAGACGAAATCGAGGCAATCATTAAAGAAAACGAGCTTGTTTTTGCATAAGCAATAAAGAGTACAATGGTAAGGGCATCAATCTTTATGATACGGGTTGGTGCCTTACTTTATATACCGCTCGCGTATCAACGTATAAAACCATATTTCCGAGGCTTAAGGAGATTTATATCAAATGAAAAAGAAATTACTTGCACTCATAATAGTGATCATTGCGGCGATAGCGGCTTTTTTTGCGATAAGACATTTTAGCGGGAACTCTTCTTCCGAAGATGACGAAAATACAGTTTACGTACAATCCGTGGCGGATTTTATGGGGCTCGGCAGCGGAAACGGCATGATAAACCGTTTTTCCGGTGTTGTTGAAGCTCAGGATTCATGGTCGGTAAAACAAAATTCCGACAGCACCGTCAAAGAGATCTATGTCAGCGTTGATCAGGAAGTAACAAAGGGTACGCCTCTTTTTTCGTATGATACGGAGCAGTATCAATCCGATCTTGCTCAGGCGCAGATTGATCTTGAAAGGCTGAATAACGAGCTTAC
>CAYMAY010000078.1:0-8583 GCA_964388555.1 uncultured Lachnospiraceae bacterium | reverse complement strand
AATGCCTTCGCCGAGGATGTAATCCATGTCTTTCGCGACAAGTGCGGCTTTGAGCTTTTTCTTGCCGGTGGGGTTTATCCTCTCGCCGATAAGAACCGGAGAATCCCCGAATACAACACTATGCGTGTATGAAGACACGATAGTATAGTTTTTCTTTGCTATCGGAACGGGAGTTATTGCCTTGCAGTTATCGACAACAGCCTGTATAAATTCCGGCGAAGTACCGCAGCAGCCGCCTGCTATGTGGACGCCGCGGCGGATGAATTCTGCCGTATCGAGTGCAAACTCATCCGGTGTTACATCGTACACCGTGCGACCGTTTTCAATTCTCGGAAGTCCGGCATTGGGCTTTACGAGAACGGGAACGGAGGCATATTTAAGATATTCATCTACGATGGGAAAAAGCTGTTTGGGACCAAGAGAACAGTTTACGCCTATGGCGTCTGCACCCATGCCCTCCAGCATTGCGACCATTGCCGATGGCGATGCGCCTGTCATCAGCTTTCCATCCTCACCATATGCATTTGATACGAAAACAGGCAGAGAACAGCTTTCTTTGGTTGCCAGAAGTGCCGCCTTTGTTTCGTAGCTGTCGTTCATTGTTTCTATAAAAATAAGATCAGCACCGCATTTTGCGCCGATTGAAATCGTCTTTGAAAACACGGAAACAGCCGTCTCAAATTCGAGATCGCCTAATGGGCACAAGAGTTTGCCAAGAGGACCTACATCCAGGGCAACAAATTTCTCCTGCGTGCCACTACTTATAGACGCGGCCTTTCTTGCGTTAGCTATGGCAGCGGATATTATGGCTGTCAATTCATCATCGTTGAACTTAAATGAATTCGCACCAAAGGTGTTCGAAAGAACAATATTACTGCCGGCGTCATAATATGCCTTGTGTATGGCAGTTATTTCATCCGGATGAGTGATGTTCCAGCGCTCGGGTAACTCACCGGCCGGAAGTCCTGCTTTTTGGAGCTGGGTTCCCATTCCGCCATCGAGATATGTTGTGTTGTTTTTTATGTAATCAGTAATGAGCATACGTGTCTCCGTCTGTAATGATTGCAAAATACCCCCCTGCAGGTAGGATTGCTTCGGATATTAAAATTTCTACCGCGTGTTATCCGATTATTTTTGAAAGATTCTCGGATATTTTTGCTGCAACATCAGGTTTATTCATTGAGTAAACATGGACTATCTTAATGCCGTTTGCAAACAGATCTATTATCTGATCGGTGGCATAAGCTATGCCGGCCTGTTTCATGGCTTCGGGGTTTTTGCCGAAGTGATCTACAAGACTCTTGAATCGCTGGGGCATAAACGAGCCCGAAAGCTTTATCGCTCGATCCAGCTGTTCGGCTCTTGTTATGGGCATGATTCCCGGAAGTATAGGGATTGTCACGCCGGCTTCTCTTGCCTTATATAAAAAACTGTAGAATAAATTGTTGTCAAAGAACATCTGCGTCGTTAAAAACTCGCAGCCTGCATCCTGTTTGTCCTTAAGGCGCGCAATATCTTCCCTCTGATCCTCGCTTTCGGGATGCTTTTCGGGATAGCATGCGCCACCCATGCAAAAATCAACGCCGGAGTTTTTTATGTCCTGCATAAGATCGGTGGCATGGCGGTATTCCCATTTGCTTCTGTCGGATGTTTCGAGTTCCGGTGTAAGATCACCGCGAAGTGCAAGCACGTTTTCGATTCCGGCATCACGCATTGCCGCTATCCGTTCGTGAATCGTAGCCTTACTTGATGATACACAGGTCAGGTGTGCAAGTGTGGGAACGTTTGCTGTTTCACTCAAGCCTTTTGCTATGTCAAGCGTGTATGCGCTTGTTCCGCCGCCGGCACCGTATGTAACGCTTACAAACGCCGGATGAAGCGATGCGATGTCCTTTGCAGCTGCCATTACATTGTCAAAAGAGGTGCTTGTCTTAGGCGGAAACACCTCGAAAGAAATATTCTGTTTATCCTGTTTAAATAATTCTCTTAATTTCATGTTTGTCCTCATACTTACGGGTTGCCGGTGCGTAAAAATACTGCAAACCGGTATTCGCTGGTGTAAAAGCGTTTTTCACCAACAGTGTATATGGGTACTATAATAAACAAAAATGGTGCAATAGTAAAATAAAAAATTCTTTTGACCGGTGAAAACAATTGCTTATGATACACTTGCAAAACAGTTTTGAATTTTGCGCCCGTATCAAGATATTGGGCTCGGTCCGGTTTACAATAACAACATTTTGTAAAATGGGTTTATTTCCCGTAAAATAAGGGCGGAACGGAGTAAAATCGGGAGTAAAAACCTGCAAAATCGGCGGTTGCATTTTATAATCACGGCATATATAATGTCGGTGGGAAATTTGAAGGGTGAATTGGTTTTATAAATATAGTTTCGAAGCAGGGACGTATGGAGAAAGCAATTCAGAATTATATAAATTATCTGCACAATGTTAAGAGAGTTTCACATAACACGGAAATATCGTATGAGCGTGATCTGAAGGATGCCGAACGGTATTTCATCAGTATGGATATAGACGATGTTAAAAACGTAACGCCTACGAATATGAACTCGTATATGCTGCAGATGGAAAAACAAAATCTTTCGAGCGCAACCATGTTGAGGCGGATAGCGGCATTGCGTTCTTTTTTTAAGTATCTGAAGGAAGAACACGAGATAGACAGCGATCCCACTGAGGACGTACCGCGTCCGAAGGTCGAGAAAAAAGCTCCCAGGATACTTACAACAGAAGAGGTTGACAGGCTTCTTGCGCAGCCGGATAAAAAAACGCTGAAAGGCATCCGTGACAGGGCGATGCTTGAGCTGCTTTATGCAACGGGTATAAGAGTCAGCGAGCTTGTAAGCCTTGAAATGGCGGACATAGAACTTCGCCGTGGATATATGGTGTGCAGACGTAAGGTGCGTGAAAGCTGGATACCCTTCGGCGATTCGGTGAAAAGATCACTTTCAATCTATTTTAAGCACGCGCGCGGCGTATTTCTGAAAGGAACCGACAGTCCATACGTATTTACAAATTGTTCGGGCGGTGAGATGAGCCGTCAGGGATTCTGGAAGATACTTAAGAAGTATGCGGCGGATGCCGGCATAGAGGGCGATATAACTCCGCATACGTTAAGACATTCGTTTGCCATGCATCACTTAAGCAACGGAGCAGATCTTAAAAATGTGCAGGAAATGCTTGGACATTCGGATATTTCCACCACAGCATTATACGTAGGATTGTAATTATAGGGCAAAAACGATTGACAGAAGGGCTAATTCGTTGACTTTAGCCATTTGAAGTGTTAAAGTAAGAACGCATTCGTAACAGACAAGCCTCTGTGTAGTTACGCACAGGGGCTTTTTATAAGTCAATCAAAGAAGGAACGTAAGATGATCATTACAGATTTGCTTGAGAGAAATTCAAGGTTATACGGAGATGAGATTGCTCTTGTGGAGATGAATCCGGGAATGGAAGAAAACCACAATGCATGGAAAGAGGCAAGACTTATCGAGAGCGCACTTGACGGTACTCCAATAAGGCGGGAGATGAGCTGGAAGGATTTTGACAGAAAAGCCAATCGTTTCGCAAATCTTCTTCTGAGCAGAGGAATAGAGCGCGAAACAAAGGTGGGCATTCTTTTGATGAACTGCATTGAGTGGCTGCCGCTTTATTTCGGAATACTCAAGGCGGGCTGCATCGCAGTCCCAATGAATTTCCGATACGCATCTGATGAGATAAAGTATTGTGTATCACTTGCCGATGTAGAGGTGCTTATATTCGGACCTGAGTTTACCGAGAGAATAGATGCGATAGCTAACGATATGCCCAGTATAAGGACTTTATTCTATATAGGAAAGAACGGACCGTCCTATTCGGAGGACTGCTGGAGACTAATGTCATTCTGCTCATCCAGTGCTCCGCCGATAGATGTAAACGAAGATGATTATGCTGCGATATATTTCTCGTCGGGCACGACGGGATTTCCGAAGGCAATACTTCACGACCACAGAGCACTGTATTCGGCATGTGTTACGGAGCAGAAGCATCACGGACAGCAGAGAAACGACGTATTCCTCTGCATTCCGCCGCTTTATCACACCGGCGCGAAGATGCACTGGTTCGGAAGCCTTTATTCGGCCAGCAGGGCTGTACTGCTTCGCGGTGTTACGCCGGACAACATCATACGCACCATAAGCCTCGAGAGATGTACGATAGCATGGCTTCTTGTGCCATGGGCGCAGGATATACTTGACGCGATAGATGCAGGCAAGATAAACTTAAAAGAATTCAGGCTTTCCCAGTGGAGGCTTATGCATATAGGAGCCCAGCCTGTTCCGGCCAGTCTCATCCAGAGATGGAAAAAGATATTTCCGAATCATCAGTACGATACGAACTACGGTCTGAGCGAATCATTGGGACCCGGCTGTGTTCATTTGGGTGTAGAGAATATAAACAAAGTCGGTGCCATAGGCATTCCCGGATACGGATGGGAGGCGCGCATCGTTGACGAAAAGGGCGTTGATGTCGAAGACGGCGAGATAGGAGAGCTTGCCGTAAAGGGACTCGGTGTCATGAAGTGCTATTACAAGAACCAGGAGGCCACAAACGAGGTATTAAGAGACGGCTGGCTCTTTACGGGTGATATGGCGCGTAAGGACGAGGACGGATTCATTTATCTTGTCGACAGAAAGAAAGACGTGGTCATCTCCGGCGGTGAGAATATTTATCCCGTTCAGATAGAGGATTTCTTAAGAAAGAATGATAAGATAAAGGATGCGGCTGTTATAGGTCTGCCTGATGCGCGTCTGGGCGAGATAGCAGCGGCCATAATCGAGATAAAGGAAGGCTACGAGTGCACTGAAGATGAGATAAAGGCATTCTGCAGCGAGCTTCCCAGATATAAGCGCCCGAGGAAGATAATATTTGACAGGATTCCGAGAAATCCCACGGGAAAGATAGAAAAGCCCGTGCTGAGACACAGATATTACTCGGGTCGCCTTGTGGAATCACAGGTCGAAAGCTGATGGCGTTATAGTACGTATTTAAGACGATAATAATTATAAACAGAGGTGAGAGAATGAAGAAACTTATGCTTGGAAATGAAGCTGTCGCAAGAGGGCTTTACGAAGCGGGTTGCAGCTTCGTATCCAGCTATCCGGGTACTCCCAGTACGGAGATAACGGAGACAGTGGCAAAATACGATGAAGTGTATGCCGAGTGGGCACCAAACGAGAAGGTTGCCATGGAGTCGGCGTTCGGAGCAAGCTTTGCGGGAAAACGCAGCTTCTGCGCAATGAAGCACGTCGGAATGAACGTGGCGGCAGATCCGCTCTTTACAATATCCTATACCGGAGTTAACGGTGGAATGGTTATCGGCGTAGCCGATGATCCGGGAATGCACAGCTCACAGAATGAGCAGGATTCACGTCATTATGCCATAGCGGCGAAAGTGCCTATGCTTGAGCCGGCAGATTCCCAGGAAAGTCTTGAGTTTGCCAAACTGGCTTATGAGCTTTCCGAGAAATACGACACTCCCGTAATAATCAAGATGTGCACGAGAGTTGCTCATTCTCAGAGCCTCGTTGAGACCAGCGAGCGCAAAGAGGTTCCTCAGAAGGAGTATGTAAAAAATATCCAGAAATATGTTATGATGCCGGGAATGGCTATAAAGCGTCATCCTATCGTTGAGCAGCGTATGCGCGATCTTGCGGAATATGCTGAAACGGCACCGGTAAACCGCATCGAGGACGGCTCCGATAAGAGCATGGGAATAATCACTTCCTCAACATGCTATCAGTATGTAAAAGAGGTATTTGGCGACAAATATCCCGTGCTTAAGCTTGGAATGATAAATCCGATGCCCGTAAAGAAAATAAAGGATTTTGCCGGCAGCGTTGATAAGATTGTTGTAGTCGAGGAGCTGGATGCGATAATCGAGACTCATTGCAGAAACATCGGAATAGATGTAAAGGGCAAAGAGCTGTTCGGATACCTTGGCGAGTTCAGCCAGAACATGATCGCCGAGAAGCTTGGTGCAGAAGTTCCCAGTGGATACGAGCTTAATGAGAATGTACCGGTTCGTCCGCCTGTTATGTGCGCAGGATGTCCTCATAGAGGTCTGTTCTATACATTAAAGAAAAACAACGTAACGGTTCTGGGTGATATCGGATGCTATTCACTTGGCGCTACGGCACCTCTTGGAGCAATGGAATATACCATATGCATGGGCGCATCCGTATCGGGCGTGCATGGATTTAATAAGGCAAATGAAGGACGTTCAGACGGAAAATGCGTTGCCGTTATAGGTGATTCTACATTTATGCATTCCGGTGTTACGGGTCTTATAAATATCGCATATAACGAGTCTAATTCGACTGTTATAATACTCGACAACTCTATCACGGGTATGACGGGCCATCAGGACAACCCGACAACAGGCCGCAACCTTAAGGGTGATCCCTGCACGAAGATAGATCTTGAGACACTTTGCCGTTCTGTCGGAATAAAGCGTATACAGGTTGTAGATCCTTATAACCTGGCTCAGTGTGATGCTGCCCTTAAAGAAGAGCTTGCAGCTGACGAGCCATCTGTTATAATATCTAGACGTCCGTGTGCATTGCTTAAGTATGTTAAGCATCCGGGACCGATAAGCTGCGATCACGATAAGTGTGTCGGCTGCAGAGCCTGCATGAGTGTAGGCTGCCCGGCTATCAGCGTAGTAGATAAAAAAGCCGTTATAGACAACACTCTTTGCACAGGCTGCGGCGTATGTTCACAGCTTTGCAAATTAGGTGCTCTCGGCAAGAAGGAGGCGTGACCATGGATACGAAAAATATAATGATCGTCGGAGTAGGCGGACAGGGAACCCTTCTTGCAAGTAAGCTTTTAGGTAAGCTTTTGAGCACAAAGGGCTATGATGTAAAGGTTAGCGAAGTTCACGGAATGAGCCAGAGAGGCGGAAACGTTGTAACATATGTAAGATATGGTGATCATGTATATTCACCCATCATCGATAAGGGCGAAGCCGATCTTATAATCTCGTTCGAGCTTCTTGAGGCAGCACGCTGGACAGAGTACCTTAGAAAGGGCGGAAGGATCGTAACTAATATTCAGCAGATCAATCCGATGCCCGTTATAACAGGCGCTACACAGTATCCGCAGGATCTTGTAAAGAAAATGCAGGATATGGGAATAACTATAGACGCATTCGACGCACTCAGCCTTGCTGAGGAGGCGGGAACGTCCAAAGCCGTAAACATGGTTCTCATGGGAAAAGTATCAAATTACTTTGATTTCAGCGAAGAGACATGGGACGAGGCAATCGAGCAGAGTGTTAAGCCGCAGTTTAAGGAAATGAACAAAAAGGCATTTCACTTAGGAAAGAACGCATAAAAAATCATTGCATAAGGAGACCGAAGCAAAATGGAAAGGTATTACCAGGAGGAGATAGAACGCGCGTCGAGAGAGCAGATACGCGCTTGGCAGAGCGACCGCCTCTTAAAGCAGATCAGGCATGTGTGGAACGATGTGCCGTATTATCGCAAAAAAATGGAGGAAATGGGAGTAACACTCGATGATATAAAGGGTATTGACGATCTTCATAAGCTTCCATTTATGAGTAAGGAGGATCTGAGGCAATGCTATCCCACGGGGCTCCTTGCAGTTCCGCAAGGTGATGTTGTCAGGATACATTCCACATCCGGAACAACAGGAAAAAGGGTAATAGCCTTTTATACACAGCACGATCTTGATCTTTGGGAGGATTGCTGCGCAAGAGCCATTATGGCAGCAGGCGGAACAAATGAGGACGTTTGCCACGTTTGCTACGGTTATGGACTTTTCACAGGCGGTGCTGGCCTTGACGGCGGAAGCCACAAGGTAGGCTGTATGACACTTCCGATGTCTTCGGGAAATACCGACAGACAGCTTCAGTTTATGATAGACCTTAACGCGTCTATCCTTTGCTGTACGCCGTCCTATGCATCATTCCTTGCAGAGGCGATAGAAGAGAGAGGCTTAAGAGATAAGATCAAACTTAAAGCCGGCATATTCGGAGCTGAGGCGTGGAGTGAGGAAATGCGTCGCGACATTCAGGATAAGCTTGGAATCAAGGCATACGATATCTACGGACTTACGGAGATCTCCGGTCCCGGTGTTGCGTTCGAGTGCTCAGAGCAGACAGGAATGCATATAAACGAGGATCATTTCATCGCGGAGGTAATCGATCCGAATACAGGCGAAGTACTTCCCATGGGCAGTGAGGGCGAGCTTGTCTTCACATGCATAACAAAGGAAGCCTTCCCGCTTATGAGATACAGAACACGTGATATCTGCGTACTCAGTGATGAGCCCTGCTCATGCGGACGTACACATGTTAAGATGACGAAGCCGAGGGGACGAAGTGACGATATGCTCATCGTTAAGGGTGTAAACGTATTCCCGTCCCAGATAGAATCTGTTCTTCTTGATCAGGGATACACCTCGAACTATCAGATAGTGGTAGACCGTGTAAAGACATCCGACACCATAGATGTATTCGTTGAGATGAAGGCTGAGGATTACGAGCAGGATAAGGAGAGAA
>CAYMAY010000077.1:0-8683 GCA_964388555.1 uncultured Lachnospiraceae bacterium | reverse complement strand
AGCATCTGCCTTACAAGCAGAGGGTCATAGGTTCGAGCCCTATAGGTCCCATTAAGTATTATGGATGGTTTCCCGAGTGGCCAAAGGGGACAGACTGTAAATCTGCTGGCGACGCCTTCGGTGGTTCGAATCCACCACCATCCATTTTTTATAAGTATTTTTACTTATAAATTTTTAATCTCGCGGGATGGAGCAGTCCGGAAGCTCGTCGGGCTCATAACCCGAAGGTCGTAGGTTCAAATCCTACTCCCGCTACTCACGTGCCTAGTTAGCTCAGTTGGTAGAGCAGAGGACTGAAAATCCTCGTGTCTCTGGTTCGATTCCGGAACAAGGCATACAAAAGCACAGATCATGTGGTCTGTGCTTTTGTTGTATAGAAAAAAATATCACTGTGAAGGAGATCTGCAAAATGGAAGTACTTGTTATAGGTGCTGCTGTACTTGATATAACGGCTTGTCCGATAGAAAAAGACGGAAAATGGGCTGAGAAACAGAGCATAGATAAGGTCATGTTCGCTCTTGGGGGCGATGCGGCAAATCAGTGCATCAGGCTTGAGGATGTCGGCGTAAAAACCGGTATCGCGTCTGCCGTAGGGCACGACAGAAACGGCGATATGATCAGGTTAGAGCTTGAGCATAAGGGCACAAATACTAAGCATCTGACGGTAAAGTCGGAAAATCCGACGGGAACGTCACTTGTATTGCTTGATTCTAAGGCTGAACGAACAACATTTTCCGTGAAGGGCGGCGCGTATGCGGCTTTAAATAAAGATGATATATCGGATATTTGTCTGGATGGCTTAAAAGCAATTTCTGTGGCAAGTTTTTTTATCCAGCCTAATCTTGAGAAGGACGGCGGGCTTGAGTCGATATTAAGGCAGGCGTGTGACAAGAATATTCTTACATTTGCGGATCTTTCCCATGATAAGAACAACCTGGGGTTGAATGGTATAAAAAGATTTCTTCCTTATATAAAATATTTTCTGCCAAGTATTTACGATGTTGAAAAAATGAATGGCGTTAAGGGAGCCGAAAAGAATGCCCGGATATTCAGGGATTTGGGATGTGAAAACGTCATAATAAAATGCGGCAGCGAAGGCTGTTATGTAGACGCAGTGGATTTTAAAGGCTGGGTAAAAGCAAAGAAGGTTACGCCTGTGGATACAACAGGGGCGGGAGATTGCATGGTCGCGCTGTTTATTAGCCGTATAATTGCCGGCGATTCTTCTGAGAAGGCCTGCCGTTTTGCATGCGATGGTGCATCATACAGCACATTGTTTTACGGTGCCGGCGGTGGCACGGTTACGCCGGAAAACATAGAAACCCTTGATTTTTCTTACTGAAAAAAGTGTGTTTTTTTTGCGTCGGGGTTGCTTTTTTGCCTGTTAGGGGGTAATATTGGAATACAAGTGGCGAAATGTG
Organism: uncultured Lachnospiraceae bacterium; assembly: GCA_964388555.1. GTDB lineage: Bacteria > Bacillota > Clostridia > Lachnospirales > Lachnospiraceae > Alectryocaccobium. The sequence goes on along the minus strand of CAYMAY010000077.1, from coordinate 7,262 downwards.
GTAGGAAGTGGGGACTTCTGGAGCATAACACGAGGTAACATTTATGTTCATGGGTGAATACAGTCATTCGATTGATGAAAAAGGAAGACTTATCATACCGTCTAAGTTTAGGTTCGAACTAGGGGAGACGTTCGTACTTACAAGGGGATTAGACGGCTGTCTTTGCGTGTATCCTCAATCGGAATGGAACATACTTGAAGAGAAACTTCGTAATCTGCCGCTTACAAACAAAAATGCCAGAACTATAACCAGATTTCTCGTTTCGGGAGCCGCTTCATGTGAGTTGGACAAGCAGGGGAGAATACTTGTGCCGGCTGCTCTGCGTGAATATGCAGGCCTTGATAAAGACGTTGTGGTAACGGGAAACTTAGAGAGAATAGAGATCTGGGACAAGGCAAAATGGTCCGAGAATACAAGTTACGAGGATATGGATTCTATAGAAGAGGGGCTGCAGGATTGCGGCGTGATGCTTTGATATGGGATTTGAACATACATCGGTACTGCTTAACGAGACGATACGCGAGCTCAATATAAGACCCGGCGGGACTTATGTGGACGGCACTATAGGAGGTGGCGGCCATTCATTTGAGATCTGCAAACGTCTTGGAGACGGCGGCAGGCTTATAGGCTTCGACCAGGACGGTGATGCGATTGCTGCGGCATCAGAACGTCTTAGAGAATATGAGGATCGCGTGACGATCATACGCAGCAATTTCCGCTACATGAAGGATGAACTGATGAAAATCGGAATAACAGGGGTCGAGGGAATCCTGTTAGACCTGGGGGTTTCATCATATCAGCTTGATACGGCGGAGCGTGGTTTTTCATATAGGCAGGACGCAAGGCTCGACATGCGCATGGATATGCGTCGGGAGCTTACGGCTGCGGATGTGGTAAATACCTACGCACAGGACGATTTATTTCGTGTCATAAAAGATTACGGTGAAGAGAGATTTGCCGGAAGGATAGCCAAAAGGATATGTATTGCAAGGCAGGAAAAGCCGATCGAAACCACCGGAGAGCTGGCTGAGATCGTTAAGGCTGCCATACCTGCTAAGAACAGGGCGACGGGCGGTCATCCCGCAAAGCGCACATTCCAGGCGATAAGGATAGAAGTTAATTCCGAATTGAAGGTACTTGAGGAATCTCTCGATGGTATGATCGATCTTTTGTCAGACGGCGGAAGGCTTTGTGTTATCACATTCCATTCCCTTGAAGACAGAATAGTGAAAAATGCTTTCAGGAAAAATGAAAACCCCTGCATATGTCCTCCGGAGTTCCCGGTTTGCGTATGCGGCAGGAAATCAAAGGGAATTTGTGTGAGCAGAAAGCCCATCATACCTACACAGGAAGAGCTGCAAATAAATATGCGCTCCCACAGTGCCAAGCTTCGGGTGTTTGAGAGAAGATTTGAAGATTAATCTGGGCTTAAACAGGCGAGGATCTTGACAGGGCATCGCATAGGAAGAACGGAGAAAAGATAGCGTGGATGGGACACGAAAAAACAGAAGGGTAAATTCTTACAAAGATCGGATAACAACTTCATACGAATACGATGGCAGTGCAGTCAGAAAACTGGATGAGCTGCCTGAGCATAACGAAGAAAACCGTAAAAAGAAAGTAAAGGTAAAACATAGAACCAAGCGTTCGAATCCGCGCAGATATTCGCTAAGCGGAAGCTATGTTTTATTTCTTACGATCGTTTGTATAGCGGTTTCGGTTCTTTGTGTTTTGTATATCAGTCAGAAATCGGCACTTACGCGTCAGTACGACACTATAGCGGATCTGGAGACAGAGTACAATCAGCTTAAAAGTAACAATGATGCAAAATATAATCAGGTTATGGATTCCGTAGGAATAGAAGACATCAAGGAGGCTGCCCAGGGCAGACTGGGGATGAGCTATGCCGGAGCCGACAGGATTATATATTATGATTTAGAGGACGACAGCTACGTAAGACAGTACAAGGACGTCCCGACGCAGTGATTATAAACGGGAGAATTTATGAGTGGAAAAAGAAAATCCGGATTCAATAAATTTCCTGTCAAAAAAATAAATAAGCAGATAAGTAAAAAGCTGGTAGGACTATTCTTTTGTGTCGTACTGGCTTTAGTTGCGTTAGCCATAAGGATCACATATATAAATATCACAAACGGGGCGGAGTATTCCCGAATCGTGCTGCAGTCAAATCAGCAGCAGTACGGAAACCGCACCATAGCGTATAAGCGCGGTGATATATTAGACAGGAACGGCAATATCCTCGCCACAAGCGAGCGCGTATACAGGCTCATACTCGACTGCTCTGTTGTAAATTACGAGGTTCAGGATGACAACGGCGATACCACGCAGCCCTATGTGGAGCCGACGATAGCCGCTCTGGTAAAGTTTTTCGGTTTGGATGAGGATGAGCTTCGTCAGACACTCACGGCTGACGAAACAAAGGACAGCCAGTATCAGGTCCTTAAAACAGACGTTACGATAGAAGAAAAGGAAAAATTCGAGGATTATACCGATCTTTCCGACAAAGAGAAAACAGCGGAAATGTCGGATGAAGAGTATGACAGCAGATACTATGTAAACGGCGTATGGTTTGAAGAGTCCTACGACAGGGTGTATCCGCAGAATTCTCTTGCCTGCGATCTTATCGGCTTTACAAATTCGTCCAATGAGGCTGATTGGGGAATAGAGGGATATTACAGCGACATTTTAAACGGCACAAACGGCCGACGTTTCGGTTATTTCAATTCCGATTCCGAGGTTGAGCAGAACATAATAGATCCAGAAGACGGCGATAATGTAATCTCAACCTGTGATATAAATATCCAGGAAATCGTCCGTGGTGCCATCGAGGATTATATGACGGCGTACGCAAGCGAAGACAAAGCCGCTGCGAATAACGTCGCAGTGCTTGTAATGGATCCGGATAACGGAGAGATACTGGCAATGGATTCCACCGGGTGGTACGATCTTAACGATCCGAGAAACCTGTCGAATTATACCGATGAGGCAACCTTAAGTACGTTAACCGACGAACAGCAGCTTGACATGCTTAATGAAATGTGGCGTAATTACTGCATTTCCGATGCCTTCGAGCCGGGTTCCACATTTAAGCCGGTTACGGTGGCGGCGGCTCTCGAGACGGGGGCGATATCCGAGGATTCGACATATGTCTGTGACGGATATGAGGATATAAACGGACAGATCATACGCTGTTCGGCATTTCCGGATTATCATGGCGAGCTGGACGTGGCGGGTGGACTCATAAATTCATGCAACGATGTTTTGATGCAGATATCATATTCTCTCGGGCAGGACAGCATGCTCAGATACCAGTCGCTTTTTAACTTCGGTTCGAAGACGGGCGTGGATCTGCCGGGCGAAAACTCCGGAATATTGTATGACATAAACAGCATGGGTGAGATAGAACTTGCCACAACGTCATTCGGACAGGGCTTTACATGTACGATGGTGCAGGAGGCGTCAGCCATTTCATCGCTGATAAACGGCGGCTATTATTACACTCCCCATGTTGTTAAAACCATAACCGACAGCGACGGCAATATTGTAAAGAATATCGACGGAACGGTGCAGAAGCAGACCGTTTCCAAGGAGATAAGCGATTATATAAGAGAAACAATGGGACAGGTTGTGGAATCCGGAACGGGTACGGGTGTACAGGTGGACGGCTATTCCATAGGCGGTAAGACCGGTACGGCGCAGAAGATTCCCCGTTCCGATAATAAATATCTCGTTTCATTCATAGGATTTGCCCCGTTGGATGATCCGGAGGTGCTTGTTTACGTCATCGTGGACGAGCCGAACGTTGCAGACGGTGTACAGGCGGATTCTTCATATGCGCAGGTTATCGCAAAACAGATATTTACCGAGTTGCTTCCATATATGAATATAGATCCGGATAAATCTACCGATACCGGCGACAGTACCGGAAGTACCGGCGGGACGGAGGTAGGAATCTCCAATGAGGCCGCAGCCGCGCCGCCTGAGGAGACGGTGGACGAAACGGTAATGTACGGCGGAAATGATATTTATACCGAAGGAATAGAAAACGATCTGAATTAAGAGGGGAAAATAGTTATGTTTGACGGACTTACGATGGCAGTGTCGCTTATAGTGGCATTTGTGATAGCGCTTGCGTTGGGACCGGTATTTATACCGATGCTGCGCAGAATGAAAATAGGACAGACGGAAAGAGAAGAGGGCGTAAAGTCCCATCTTCAGAAGGCGGGTACGCCGACCATGGGCGGTCTTATATTTCTTGTGGCGGCGGCAGTCGGAGCTTTCGTATTTGCGGGAAGATATCCCAATATCATCCCCGTAATGCTTCTCACGCTTGGCTTCGGAGTCATAGGCTTTATCGATGATTATCTTAAAGTGGTGCTGAGAAGATCCGATGGTCTTCTTCCGTGGCAGAAGCTGATCCTTCAGTTTGCGCTTACAACGGTTTTTGTTATATACATTCTGAACTTCACCAGTATAGATCTGACCATGATCGTACCATTTACTGGCGGAAAGACCAGCATAGACTTAGGTGTTATTGCCATACCGTTTCTGTATATCGTCGTACTGGCGACTGTAAACGGTGTGAATTTCACAGATGGTCTCGACGGTCTTGCATCCAGCGTTACCATAGCCGTGGCGGCATTTTTTGCAGTCGCATCCATAATGCGGGGAGCGGGAGTTGAGCCGGCGGCGTGCGCCATCATGGGAGCGCTTATGGGATTTTTGTGCTACAATGTATTTCCGGCAAAGGTATTTATGGGCGATACGGGCTCGCTGGCGCTGGGAGGCTTCGTTGCGGGCATGGCTTATATAATGAATATGCCGCTCTTCATCCCCATAGTGGGAATAATATATGCGGTGGAGCTTGTCTCCGTTGTACTTCAGGTGAGTTATTTTAAGATCACTCACGGAAAGCGCATATTTAAGATGACGCCGATACATCATCACTTTGAGCTCAGCGGCTGGTCGGAGCCAAAGATTGTGGCTGTATTTACCATAATAACGATAATAGCGGGAATCATAGGATTCTGCGCTTTATAAAAACGGTGATTTTGGAGCATATCCATGGGAAAGGAGGCTTCGCGGCAGGGCCTGCGGAGTATCAATATGATAACAGATTTAAAAAACAAAACGGTTCTTGTATTCGGAAGCGGAAAAAGCGGAATAGCAGCGGCAGCTCTTTTAGAAAAGATCGGAGCCGGCGTTATATTATACGACGGAAATGAAAAGTTAAATCCCGAGGAGATAAAGGAACGCATCAGCAGTGAGGCGGGAATCGAGAGCAGGACAGAAGTCATACTGGGAGAATATCCTGATGACAGGATAAAAGAGCTTTCGCTTGTTGTACTCAGTCCGGGAATCCCCACGGATCTGCCTATTGTAAAGAAATTCAGGGAAAACGGCATAGAGATAACGGGTGAGATCGAGCTTGCCTACAGAGCCGGCAAGGGCATTGTATACGCTATAACGGGAACCAACGGCAAGACCACCAGCACCACTCTTTTGGGCGAGATAATGAAGGCGGCGAATCCGGAGGTTTATGTTGTGGGAAATATCGGAAATCCCTACACACAGTGCGCTCTTGATCAGAGCGAAACGGCAGTAACGGTAGCCGAAATATCCAGTTTCCAGCTTGAGACCATAAGCACGTTCAGGCCCCATGCGGCGGCCATAACCAACATAACGCCGGATCATTTAAACAGACATCACTCCATGGAGGAGTACATCCGGGTTAAAAAGCTTATAAACATGAATCAGACGAAGGACGACGCCATCATTCTTAATTACGAGGATGAGCTTCTGCGTGAATTCGGAAAAGAGGCCAACGGTCAGGTGATTTTCTTCTCGTCGCTTCGTGAGCTTGAGGACGGACTTTATTACAAGGACGGAAGCATATTTGTCGCAAAGGGCGGCAATAAAACAGAGCTTGTAAAGACGAACGAGCTCCAGCTTCTCGGACTTCATAATTTCGAAAACATAATGACGGCGGCGGCAATAGCATTGTTTGCCGGGGTTGATATAGAAACAGTACGTCAGGTTATAAAGGATTTCAAGGGCGTTGAACACAGAATCGAGTTCGTCTGCGAGAAGAACGGCGTAAGATATTACAACGATTCAAAGGGTACAAATCCTGACGCTGCCATAAAGGCAATCCAGGCTATGAACAGACCGACCCTGCTTATAGGCGGCGGATATGATAAAGAATCTTCCTACGAGGAATGGATAAACAGCTTTGACGGCAAGGTAAAGAAACTTGCGCTTATCGGTCAGACCAAGGAAAAGATCGCCGATGCCGCCCGTCGCTGCGGATTCCCAAGCGAGGACATCATCATGTGCGAGGATCTGAAAGAGGCTGTTGAGGTTTGCGTCAGCAACGCGTCAGATGGTGATGCTGTGCTGCTTTCACCTGCATGCGCCAGCTGGGGTCAGTTTGACAACTACGAGCAGAGAGGCAGAATGTTTAAGGAATACGTTCGCTGAAAGGAAATTCTTTTTTGTGAGATCAAATAAGAAAAGGACGAAGGCTAAGGCCGGTCCGATCAAAAAAAGAATATTGATCATTGCGGTAGCGGGGATACTTGCTGCCGTTCTTGTATTTCTTGTCTTGTTCAGAGTAACCAACATTATCGTTACGGGAAACACGCGGTACACGGATGACGAGATAAAATCCTTTGTCATAGATGAAAATTCGTTTAACAATACGGTGCTGTTCTGTTTTATGAACAGAACCGTAACAACGGACGACGTGCCGCTTTTGGAATCGATAGACGTTTCGTACGTGGACAGAAACACCATAATGCTTAAGGCGAATGAAAAGCTGACGATAGGAATGTTTCAATCCGGCGACAACTTCTGCTGCATAGATCAGGATGGTGTCGTCGTAGATGTGGTGGATGCCACAGAAAGCGCGAATCTCAATCTTCCGGTCATATATAATTTGTGCGACAGCGGCGAAGAGGGCAAGAAGATAGAGCTTGAAGACGATTCTGTGCTCAATACACTTCATGCGTTTATGAGCGCGTTTGAGAAATACGGCATAATGCCGAATGAGATCCATATAGAGGATGAGACGCTTAAGACCGATTCGGAAAAAACGGTCAAGACGTATACGCTTATGTTTGGAGAGATAAAGATTCTTACGGGGCAGGATGAGTATCTGGAGGAAAAGATGAAACGCCTTGCGGCGATACTTTCCCAGCTAAACAGCCGCAGCATAACATCCGGCACACTTCATCTGGAAA
>CAYMAY010000076.1:0-8724 GCA_964388555.1 uncultured Lachnospiraceae bacterium | reverse complement strand
GCAATCGGGAGGATATAATGAGTAAGGAATTAGCTAAGACCTACGATCCTAAGGGACTGGAGGATAGATTATATAAAAAATGGCTTGATAAGGGATATTTTCATGCGGACGTAGATCCGAAGAAAAAGCCCTTTACGATAATAATGCCGCCGCCAAACGTAACGGGACAGCTTCACATGGGTCACGCCCTCGATAATACGATACAGGATATCCTTATCAGATTTAAGCGTATGCAGGGCTACAGTGCGCTGTGGCAGCCGGGTACCGATCACGCGGCCATCGCAACGGAAGTTAAAGTTACCAACATGCTCAAGGACAAAGGTCTCGACAAGCAGGAGATGGGCAGAGAAAAGTTCCTCGAGTATGCGTGGGAGTGGAAAAAGGAATACGGCAGCAGAATTATAAATCAGCTCCACAAGCTCGGGGCGTCTGCCGATTGGGATAGAGAACGTTTCACCATGGACGAGGGCAGTACTGCCGCCGTCGAAGAGGTGTTTGTACGCCTTTACGAAAAGGGCTGGATATACAAGGGCAGCAGGATAATAAACTGGTGTCCTGTCTGCAAAACGTCACTTTCCGATGCGGAAGTAGAGCACGAGGATCAGGACGGATTTTTCTGGCACATAAATTATCCCGTTGTAGGCGAAGAAGGCAGATTTGTGGAAATAGCCACAACGCGTCCCGAGACCATGCTGGGAGATACAGCCGTTGCCGTCAATCCCAATGATGATCGTTATAAGGATATTGTCGGAAAGATGCTGAAGCTGCCCCTGACGGACAGAGAGATCCCTGTTATAGCGGACGAATACGTAGATATGGAATTCGGAACAGGCTGCGTTAAGATCACGCCGGCTCATGACCCCAACGATTTCGAGGTGGGAAAGCGTCATGATTTGCCTGAGATAAATATAATGAACGACGACGCCACCATAAATTCAAACGGCGGAAAATACGAGGGAATGGATCGTTACGAGGCGAGAAAGGCTATCGTAGACGAGCTTGATAAGATGGGCCTTCTCGTTAAGGTTGTGCCTCATAGTCATGCCGTAGGTACACATGACAGATGCCATACCACGGTTGAGCCTATGATCAAGCCCCAGTGGTTTGTTCATATGAAAGAGATGGCAGAGGCATCCATCGATACGCTTAAAAAGGGAAATTTAAAATTCGTTCCCGAGAGATTTGATAAGACATATCTGCACTGGCTTGAGAATATCAAGGACTGGTGTATTTCGAGACAGCTCTGGTGGGGGCACAGAATACCTGCTTGGTATTGCGATGACTGCGGCGAGATAGTCGTTAAAAGAGGCGGCGCACCGGAAAAATGTCCGAAGTGCGGCGGTACGCATTTTACACAGGATGAAGATACTCTTGACACATGGTTTTCGTCGGCACTGTGGCCCTTCTCAACACTGGGATGGCCTAATACTGATGCGCCGGAGTTTAAGTATTTCTATCCCACGGACGTGCTTGTTACGGGCTACGATATAATATTCTTCTGGGTTATAAGAATGGTATTCTCCGGACTTGAGCAGACAGGCGAAACGCCGTTCCATCATGTGTTGATCCACGGTCTAGTAAGAGATTCCCAGGGCCGCAAGATGAGTAAGTCTCTTGGCAACGGAATCGATCCTCTCGAGGTAATAGATAAATACGGCGCGGATGCCTTAAGAATGACTCTTGTTACCGGAAATGCTCCCGGAAACGACATGCGTTTCTATTGGGAAAGAGTTGAGTCGAGCAGAAATTTTGCCAACAAGGTATGGAACGCATCCCGATTTATAATGATGAATCTGGATGAAAACGCGGACGCCAATATCGATATGAGTACCCTTACAACGGCCGACCGCTGGATACTCTGCAAGGCTAATCATCTTATTGCGGACGTTACGGATAACATGGAAAAATACGAGCTTGGAATAGCTCTTGATAAGGTACAGAACTTTATCTGGGAGGACTTCTGCGACTGGTATATAGAGATGGTTAAGCCAAGACTTTATTCCAAAGAGGATGGAACAAAGGCGGCCGCACTCTGGACACTTAAGACCGTCCTGAGCTGCGCACTTAAGCTCCTTCATCCGTTTATGCCCTTCATCACAGAGGAGATTTACTGCACATTAAATTCCGATGAAGAGAGCATAATGATATCCAAATATCCCGTACCGGATGATGCCATGAATTTCGAGAGCGAGGCTGCTGCGGTTGACCTTATTCAGGCGGCTGTAAGAGCAATAAGAAATGTCAGAACGTCCATGAATGTTCCGCCGTCGAAAAAGGCGAATGTTTATGTCGTTTCATCAGATGAGAGCATAAGAAAAACATTCGATTCCGAGCGGGCGGCGTTTGCAACGCTGGCAAGAGCCGATGAGATAATCATTCAGGACAACAAGGACGGCATAGATGAAAAGGCTGTTTCGGCTATCATCCCCAATGCTGAGCTTTATATTCCGTTTGAGCAGCTTGTGGATATTGCGCAGGAGCTGGAAAGACTCAATAAAGAAAAACAGCGCCTGGCAAAGGAAATCGCGCGCTGCGAAGGAATGCTCAGTAACGAGAAGTTTACGTTAAAGGCACCGGCGGCTAAGGTGGAAGAAGAGAGAAAGAAGCTTGAGACATATCGTACTCTGGCTGAGCAGGTAGAAAACCGGCTGGCACAGCTTGGGTAAGGCAGGTTTCAGCCTGGAAAGAATTCGGAGAAGCATATGCTGAATTACGAAGAAGAATTAAAAAAATTTAAGCCGTGTCTTTCGGTTGATGAAGTGGAAGATGCGATATACGATAGGGATCTTACCGATGTTATAGATCTTCTGAAGGATATGCAGGGCACAATTAATTCAAAGCCTTTAAATAAAGATGGAGATGTGAGATGAACTGCATAAACTGCGGAATGGAAATAGGCGGCGAGACGATATGTCCGTTTTGCGGATACGATAATATCGTAATGCATAAAGCGGTAAGAATCTCAAATTCGTATTACAACAGAGGTCTCGACATGGCTCAGATAAGGGACATGTCGGGAGCTGTGGATATGCTTGAGCGCAGTCTCAAGTTTAACAAAAGAAATATCGATGCCAGAAATCTTCTCGGACTTGTTTATTTTGAGACGGGAGAGGTCGTTGCGGCGCTTAGCGAATGGGTAATCAGCAAAAATATAAAACCCGATGATAATGTGGCGTCAGAATATATAGATAAGCTTCGGGAGAATCAATCCCGGCTTGAGAATATACAGGGCACCATAAGGCGATATAACAGATCACTGGATCTGTGCAGAGCCGGTGAGGAGGATATGGCGTGCGTTACCCTTAAGAAAGTCATCGATGCCAATCCGAAGCTTATAAAGGCACATTATCTGCTTGCGCTTATATATATGAAGCGTGAGGATTACGAAAAAGCAAGAAAGGTGCTGAAAAAAGCTCTGCCCATAGACAGGACTAATCCTACCGCGCTGAGGTTCTTAAACGAAATAGACATGCGTACCGGAAAGATTACGGACACGGTAGGTTTGAGAAGAGGCATCGTAAAAGAAAAGAGAGGCCGTTTCGGGCGCGGGAAGAGTGCGGGAGACGACTACGGAATTAATAAAGGGTACACAACCCTTAACTGGGATGATGAGGAAAATATCATATCAGAGCCCGTCGTGCAGCCCATAGCATACAGAAGGCTTCCGGCGTTTGCGGCGATCCTGAATATGCTGGTCGGGATAGTTTTAGGAGCGCTCATAATAGGAATGATTGCGGTTCCGGCGGCCAGAAAGAGCGTAAGACGGGAGGCGGACGAGCAGGTCAAACAGTACAGTCAGACCATCGTTACGCAGAGCGACTATATTACGAGGCTTGAAAACCAGATAAAAGACGTAAACGCCAATGTGGACAGCGAAAATTCAAATTATCAGAATTCCGAGGCCATGCGTGAGGCGACGGAAAGCCTGCTGGACGCGTATATACTTTACGCGGGCGGCAAGCTCAGCGATGCGAAGACCGCATTGGACGCCATCGACGAATCGAAGCTTTCGGAAAAATGCGCTGCCATTTATAACAACATGATCACCGGCATCGAGGCAACCCAGAAGACCACAAACCGAAGCAATAACTGAAAATACGGAGTATAGAGAGCTCATGAAAAGAGAAAAAAGAATAAAAAAACTTTTGGAAATACTGGGCAGTTCGGATAAGCCGGTTTCCGGCAAACAACTTTCCGAGGAGCTCTCTGTCAGCAGACAGGTAATAGTTCAGGACATTACGCTGCTTCGCAGTACGGGAAACGAGATAATTGCGACTCATACGGGATATGTCCTGAGGAAAAAGGATGAACATACCCGGGTTTTCAAGGTTATGCATTCCGATGACGATGTGGAAAGAGAAATGTCGATCATTGTGGATCTGGGCGGGCGGATCCTTGATGTATTCATATATCACAAGGTTTACAACATTGTCCGCGCCGATATGAACGTAAGATCCAGAAGAGACATCGCGAATTTTATGGAAGAGATAAAATCCGGGCGTTCAAGCTTTTTAAAGAATGCAACGGCGGGATATCATTATCACACCGTATCAGCCGACAGCGAAATGCTTCTGGATGTTATCGGTGAGGAACTGAAAAAAGCCGGCTTCCTTGCGGAGCCGACGGGCGATGAGCCTGTGATGCTGAAAAAATGAGGTCTGAATACGTATGATAGAATACGAGCTTCCCTTAGATGAGGACATGGGCGAAAGCTTTCCGGGGATGACCTTCGAATTTCCCTATCTTTGGATATGGGGAGAGATGGACAAATATATCGGAGGGCATGTTCCGTGGCACTGGCATGAAGAAGTGGAGTTTTGCTATCTTTTAAAGGGCGAGGTGGAATACCATTTCCCGAATAAGGTGATAAAGCTTAAAGAAGGAGATGCCATGTTTGTTAATTCAAATGTGCTGCATCTTATAAGATCCTGCGAAGGCTGCAAGGGTGCGATAATTATCCCGCAGATAGTCAATAAACTGCTTCTGATCGGTTATCACAGGAGTGTGTATGACAACAGATATTACAAGCCCATAGTAACATGCGATAATCTTCCGTATTATCACCTGCAAGGTGAGGAAGATCCGCAAATGATAAAAATACTGGTTGATACTTATAGATGTGCGGAAAAGGAAGAATGGGGATACGAAATTAAGGTTCGTAATGCCATGTCGGATCTGTGGATTCAGCTGTATGACAGGGTTCAGGATGCGCTGCGAGATCCGGGTCAGATCCAAAATAAAACTGACAAGAGACTTAAGCAGATGATCGCGTTTGTAAACAGTCATTATGCGGAAAAGATCACCTTGGAGGATATTGCGGAGGTCGGATGCATAAGCGTCAGGGAGTGCATCAGAAATTTCAAAAAGAATATGCAGATAACGCCGTTTCAGTATCTGCAGCAGCTCAGGATCGAATCCGCGGCGAATATGCTAATGCATTCGGATCTTCCTATAACGGAGATCGCGTTGAAAAACGGATTTGCGTCCAGCAGCCATTTTACGCAGCTGTTTAAGGAGAATATGCATTGCACGCCGCGGCAGTATAGGAATACTGAGCGGCAGAATTATAAACAGTCAAGTTTTAGAAATAAGAGATAAAAAGAGTGGTTTTCAGAATGTTAAGAATGAAAGCACTCTTTATTTTTTTGAAAAAAATTGCATTAGTGAAAATGTTACAAAAAAAGGAGATAAAATTTGTTGAAAAAATCAAAAATAGCAAAAATGTCGTTTTTACGACATTTTTGGTCTTGCTTTTTATATGTTTAAATTCTCTGATGACTATAATCATAATCAAGAAATAAAGTTCGCGAACAAACCAAGTTACAAAAATCGATACTTTTATGAATGGCCAATAAATAAAAGCGTCAAATTTAACCGGAAAGTTTGAAAGTTGAGTCGCTCTGAATTTTCCGGTGGAAACGAGGGAAAAATGAAGATAAAAGGATTGGAATTTCAAGCGGATTTTAAGCCGAGAGACGGTTATCCGGTATCCAAAAAAGAAATTGATAAAAAGATGGCATACAGAGGAAATCAGATCTGGGCAAATCCGAAACTTAATCTTGTAGAAAAGGAATTAAGGGAATTAAAGGAAGACGAAGTACTGATAAAGATAGGAGCCTGCGGAGTCTGCGGATCGGATATTCATTTTCTGGGCCAAACAGAAGATGGATACGTCCGATACACAGGTCACTGCAGTGCCGGTACGATCCTCGGTCATGAGTATAGCGGAGAGATCGTAAAAATCGGCAGTAAGGTTGATTCGGTAGAGATCGGCGATCTTGTTGTTGCAGACACCATGAACTGGTGCGGCAAGTGCGGCCCCTGCAGAATCGGTTTATTCAATCAATGCGAAGACCTGGAAGAACTTGGCTTCACATTAGATGGCGGTTTCGCCACGTATATGATAGCACAGGCTCACTATTGCTGCAAGATTAATGATTTTGAAAAAATTTACGGAAGCAGGCAGAAGGCAATGGATATAGGATGCCTGCTTGAGCCGATATCCATCGCTTACTATGGATTGTTTGAATCCTCAAGAGGAATCAAGCCGGGAGATTATGTTGCTGTCACCGGCGCGGGTCCTGTGGGTCTTGCTTCGGTAGCAATGGCAAAAGCCGCCAGTGCAGCAAAGATAATCTGCATGGATATCATTGATGAAAAGCTGGAGCTCGCCAAAGAACTGGGCGCTGATATTTGCATAAATACAGCTAAGCTTCCGGAAGGCAGGAGCGCATCGGATATCATTATGGAAGAGACAGACAATTCCGGAATCATGGTTCATGTAGAGGCAACGGGTGCTTTTAAATTTACCTTCGATACTATTCAGAAAACACTTGCCCCCGGCGGTCACGTAGTGCTTATGGGAATGGGACCGGCTCCGGCTCCCCTGGATCCGGGAGTATTCCAGAAATTACAGTGCGCCGTTTTCGCCAATCAGGGTGGTGCCGGCATGAAGTCTTTTTCAGCGCTGGCAAGAATGATCTCAAACGGAAAATTTGAGCCGTCTAAATTAATAGCAAAGGCATTTGATCTGGATCACGTTATAGATGCCTTCGAAGCAGCGGCAAGCGGTATTCCGGGCAAGGTCATAGTCAGACCTAATGAATAATGGTGAAGGGGGATTAGAGAATGGACAGTACAATGATCAGCAAGACGGCTGATAAAGTTATAAACAAGACCGTTAACGGGGAACATGTGTCATGGGTTGAACGTATCGGATATGCATCCGGAGATATGGCCTGCAACTTTATTTATCAGGTTATATGCATGTTTCTTACCATATATTACACGGACGTGTTTGGAATAGCACCGGCAGTAGTAAGTATCCTGTTCCTTCTTTCGAGAATATGGGATGCGGTAAACGATCCGATAATGGGAGCAATCGTAGATAAGACCAAGACAAAAAACGGAAAATTCAGACCGTGGATTCTTTGGGGAGCAGTTCCGTTTGCAGTATCCGCGATACTTTGTTTCACGGAACCGAACTTTTCCATGACAGGAAAGATCGTATGGGCATCTGTAACGTATGTTATTGTTACAATGGTTTATACGATGATCAACACGCCGTACGGAGCACTTACATCGGCGATCACGCAGGACCCGCAGGAAAGAGCAAAGCTTACGGTCGTTCGTATGATAGGCGCTACAATAGGTATGCTGTGCGTCTCAGTCGGAGTTCCGATTGCAGTTTCAATGTATCCGAATGATGCCGGAACAGGCTATCACAACATAATGATAATTTTCGCCATTATTGGTGCGTTAGCCCTTGTTTTCTGCTATAAGAGCACAAAAGAGCGTTATTCGGTTCCCGGCGGCAGCAAAGTTACCATGAAGACCATGGCACAGGCAGTATTTAAAAACAAGCCTCTTCTTATACTTTGCATGATGATGTTCTTCAATTACGGAATAAATACAATAGTTACATCATCGGTTTCATATTACTTTACTTATTACATAAACAGTGTATCCGCTCTCGGAATGTTTAATATGATAGGAACCGTAACGGCTTTGATAGTCATGGTATTTGTTCCGAAATTCCTTGATAGATTTGATAAAAAATGGCTTTATCTTATCGGGTCGGTGGGAATGGTGGTTCAGCCGGTGTACATGCTGTTTTGTCCCGCATCATCAGAAGGTCTCATCGGACTTTACATCGCTCGTTTCATATGGGGACTTTTCTATGGATTCAATATAAGCCTTATCTGGAGCTTTGTTCCCGATACGGTTGAATACGGAGAGTATAAGAACGGAAACCGTATGGAGGGAATCACATACGCGGCAGCAGGATTCTTCTTCAAGTGTGGTATGGCACTTGCGGGAATTATTCCGGGAATCGTTCTTCAGGCTACAGGTTATGTGGCAAATACCACTCAGACCGCGGAAGCGCTCTTCGGAATCAAGGTTCTTAACTCCTGGGTACCGATAATCCTTACGATAATACTTGCAATTTTTGTTATTATGTATCCGCTTACTCAGAAAGAGAACTATAAGATCCTTGAGGAACTTAAAAAGCGTAAGGCGGAAAAAACAGAAAATGCAGAAACCGCAGAGTGAAAAGTGATTACCGGAACGGGTAGACAGTAACAATAAACAACAGCAGTAATGCTGCTATAAAAGATATTAGGAGGATATTTAAAATGAACGCAAATATAGCATATATGTACGGTCCGAAAGACCTCAGAATTGAAAATGTAGAAATACCGGAGTTAAAACCGAATCAGATGC
>CAYMAY010000075.1:0-8820 GCA_964388555.1 uncultured Lachnospiraceae bacterium | reverse complement strand
ATCAAAAAATATACGCTAACGAAAAGCGGAGACGAGTATAAGACCGTAACAAATATATCTAATTTCAAGTATTATAACGGAACATATAGTGCAAAGGTATTAGTTACGGATGGGAATGATATTGTATCGGATATAGGAACGGCTACTGTTGATATAAGTTTTGCGAAGGGTGAAATTTCCGTTGAAAGAAATGTATCAGCAATATATTATCCCGTTAGTCTCAAAAATTATGATTTTTGCGGTGGGGATAAAGAGCTGCAATTTGCCGTGTGGAGTGAAAAAGGTGGTCAGGACGATCTTGTATGGTACAAAGCCAACGAGGTCAATGATGTCTATACGGCAAATATGAATATAACTAACCATATGACAGGTGGGCTTTATTACATCCATGCATATGTGATATTAAAAGACGGAAGTATGCAGTTTGTAACGTCGTATACCTTTGATATGGGAGAGCTTCCGAAAGATAGTATAAAAATAGTTAATGTCGATGAATCGGCAGGAACCTTTGATGTTATTTTTAATGTGATAAGAAAAGAATCGACGATCAAGTCGGTAACGATTCCCGTATGGTGTGCATCGGATCAAAGCGATTTAGTATGGTATCAGGCTGACAGGCAGTCTGACGGAAGTTATAAGACAACCGTAAACATAGCAAATCATAATATGCATTCCGGAAATTATATTGTGCATGCTTATGTTAACGGAACGGACGGATCGTTTGAATTTGTGTCCGCAGCGTCGCAGGAGTTTTACTGCCGGAATTATGTCGCAGTAAATAAAGTAGGCAGCTCACTTGTTGAGATCACCGTGTATAATCCAACGGTTAACGGAACACCGGCGGTTTCTGTTTCGTTCCCGACATGGAGTCTTGAAGGTGATCAGGATGATCTGGTCTGGTATACAGGAACAAAAAATGAGGACGGAAGCTTCAGTGCTACTATAGAGCGAAGCTCCCATAGCCATAACGGCGAATATATTACAGATATTTACGTGTCTGACGGATCGGTTCAGACTGTGATAAAGAGATGCGATTATGAACTGGGATTTTCTAATGTGTATGACAGTTATGCGGCAAGTGTAATGAGAAATATCATCTATGCATTAGAAACCGGCGGACAGATATACGGGAATAACAGATACGATGCGTTTACAATGGCTTATAACGTTTCATGTAACGAAAGAGCGATCACGATAGGAGCCGGTCAGTGGTATGGTGTAAATGCAAAAGAATTGTTAAACGCCATAAGAGACGAGGATTCCGAAGCGTTTGCAAGAAATGATACGGCCGGAATAGGAGATGATCTTGATTCGGCAGATTGGAGCATTTACGGATCAGATGGTACCGTACTTACGCAAAGTAATTTTAAATCGCAAGGGGAAAACCATAGAACTATAAAATCCGGTTCCGCAAAGGCGCTGGCAATTCAGAATATAATAAAATCAGATGCCGGAATAGCTGTTCAGGATAGATTGTTAGACGCTCAAATGACCCAGTATGTAAATGAGGCAGCGGAGCTTGGAGTAACAGATCTGAAGGCGAAGATGTTCTGCGCTAATATCAGACATCTGGGAGGCTCCGGTGCGCTGAAAAGAATCATAAATAATTGTAAAAATGACGGGCTTGCGTTGACGATGAATAACCTGTGGATAACCATGCAGAAAGATCAGAATGATACATCAAGCAACACCCAGGTAGGGGATACTCTCTATCAGAAGAGGCATATTAAGGTTATGAGCTGGATCAACAAATATTTAGGTGAGTAAAAAGACTATCTATATATAACAGGCAGTTGCATTTCGAGGGGAAAATTAATGAAAAATATTGAGTGGCATATTGATGCAGTGAGTTCCGGCGGAAGATTTACTCAGCGCGTTGAGGGCTGGATTTTTTGCGAGAATGATCAGCGATTTGTATTCAGGGCAATTTCCGATACAGATGAGAAGATTGAAATCGGAGCGCATAGCAAATATCGACCAGATGTAGTTAAAAGCCTTCAGGACGAACGTGTACCTTTGAATTCGGGATTTATCTGTGAGATAAAAGACTTCGATAAATTCTATAAAAAAGGATATCACCAGATCAGGCTTCAGGCAGGACTTGATGAATATACAACGTTATACACCTTTGATGTCAAAAAGATATATGATGACACGATTCTTTTTCACAATATTGACAGCTTAACTCTCAAAGACAATCTGCTTGAGGGATCGGGATGGATGTTCGATCTTCTCGGAAAAGAGCAGTTTGATATTGTAGATGAAAACGGTGTGAGCGTTCCTTTTGATATAAAAAGACGTGTGCGCAGCGATGTAAATGAGATTTATTCTCTTGAAGATGACAGAGAGAGCGGCTTCGATTTTGTTATTGACTGTAATAAGGTTAAAAAATCAAAGCTTTATTTTAAGCTGGTCGAAGGTGAGATTGAACGTACTGAAGAAATAGATATTGCGGATATCATACATCAAAATAAGAGAAGCACTAAAATCCGAAATTCCCTTGGTCTGAAAAATCTTAAAGAGAATTATAAGTACATAAGAGATTATGGATGGGCGGAGTTTAAAAACAAATTAAACCGTGAAACAAATTGTACGGGAAAATCGGATTATCAGCTTTGGTTCGAAAAGCATCGTATAACTGCAAAATCACTTAATAAGCAGCGTAAACATGTCTTTGAATACAATCCGAAGATCAGTATTGTTATTCCGGCATACAATACGCCTGTTAAATTTTTAAGAGAACTTATTGATTCATTTGTAGCTCAATCATATCAAAACTGGCAGCTGTGTTTTGCGGACGGCAGCACAAACACAAATGTTGAAGATTGCATAAAAGAGGATTATAAAAACGAAAATCGTATAACATATAAACGCCTTGAAAATAATGCCGGCATTTCGGAAAATACAAACGAAGCCATAAAAATCGCAACCGGAGATTTTATAATGTTTTCGGACCATGACGATTATCTTGAGGCTGATGCACTTTTTGAGATCGTGAAGGCATTAAATGATGATAGGAGTGTAGACGTTGTCTATACCGACGAAGATAAGGTGTCGATGGATGGCAAAATGTTTTTTGAGCCTCATTTCAAACCGGATTTCAACCCGTTTTTGTTATGCTCAAACAACTACATCACCCATATTTTCGTAGTAAATAAAAAAATTATCGACGAAGTCGGAATGCTGCGGAAGGAATATGACGGAGCACAGGATTACGACTTTATATTAAGGTGCTGTGAAAAGGCAAAAAATATCGCACATGTGTCCAAAATACTGTATCACTGGCGTTGTCATCCGGCGTCAACAGCCGGAAATCCTGAAAGTAAGTTGTATGCATATGAGTCAGGCGTGAAGTCGGTTAAATCCCATTATGAGCGAATAGGCGTTTCGGCAGACGTAAGCATGAGGGGAAAGCTATTTGGTCACTATGCAACACGATTTAAACTTGATGAAAGCAAGAAAGTTGCAATCATCGTGTCCTCATCCGGAAATGAGGATATTGATATAAAGTGTCTGACCTCTATAAGAAAAAATACAGAATATAAAAATTACGAGATCATTTACTGTGTTGAAGAAAGCAAAATAGATGACTGCAAAAGAGTGATTGTGGATCCGGATGGCAGAATAAAATACCATGGGATATCGGGAAATACCAACAGTTCGCTCGCTTATAATGATGCCGTTAAAAATACAGATTGTGATTTCTTTGTTTTGATGAATGATGTAATGGATATTTATACTCCTGGCTGGATCAGTGATATGCTGGGGTATTGCAGCTTTAGTGAAGTAGGCGCTGTCGGTGTCAGGATGTTTAAGGGTGACGGCAATATTTATCACGCCGGAATATGTCTTGGAATCGGAAAAGACAAAGTGGGAGCGCACCTGCTGTATAATAAATCACCGAAACTGTTATCATATCAGTTCCGAAGTGAATCAGTACAAAACATGAGTGCTGTTTCACTTGGTTGTGTTATGGTCAAGAAAAGCGCTTACGAGGCAGCCGGCGGACTTGATGATTCTTTATCCGGAATTTACAGGGCAATTGACTTTTCGCTCAAGCTGAAGAAAGCCGGTTATGACATTGTCTATGACCCGAAGGTGGAGATAGAAGTGTTTGGATTTGACAATGTTGAACCACTCACCGGAAAATCTGTTGCCGGAGAAGATACTGAAATGGCTTCGGAAATAAGAAGACGATGGGCGGATATTATTGATAAGGGGGATCCGTATTATAATCCGAATCTGTCTATGATAAGAAGCGACTATTCGATAGGATGTTGACGGATTATTTTGAATAGTCTGCTGTTTTATGTATCGCGGCTTTTATGTTTTTTGAAAAGATCTCCGGTGTGAAGTTGTTTATATAAGTTGTGCGGCATGACTCTGCAACTTTTTTATCTTTGTAGATTTTTTCCTTAACAACGCGTGTAATATAATCTGCAAATCCGGCTGCGTTTTCAGGGTCAATAATATATCCGTTCAAACCGTTTTTTATGTATGAAGCCGTGCCCGTGTTTTTTGAGCAGAGGCAGAATTTACCAAACATCCATCCTTCAGTAATAAATACCGGAAGAGGATCATAGCGAGAGGAACATATAAGACAGTCGGTTTGTCTGAATACCGAAGGCATTATGTCGTGCGGTACAGTATGTCCGTATACAACATTTTCAGGAAATTTTTCGCAAAGTGCGGATAGTCTTGAAAATGTTTTTTTATCTGATGGAGCTCCTAGAAAATAGAAAAGGCATTTGTTAAGTACCTTTTCGGGAAGGAGTTCTATAGCATCACAAAGGAGATCCTGTCCTTTGATCGAATTTATTGATCCGATAGAAGCAAACAGGACTTTGCCGTGAGCCGGAATTGATATCGGTTCTGTGGTATCAGAGCATGCACGGTCCGTTACGGCATAGGGCAGGAGAGTTGTTTTAATCTGAGGCTGATATTTCGAAAAGCATTTTTGAGCATAGTCACTGACACAGAAAATATTTATATTTTCGTGAAGACTAAGGCTGTAAATATCGTCTGTATAAACAAGCGGATTATCGTGAAGCCACCACATAACAGGCACATCACTGCCGCTTAGCATGTTTACAACTTCACTTGTGGTTATTGTATTTGCTACAACAAGATCAAATGAAAACGCGATCGACGTAACATCGCAGGCTTTTCTGGCGTTATTATTAAGTATAACAGGAATGCCCTTGTCTGAAAATTCATCAGCAATAACGTCTTTTTCCGTTCCAATTACGAATAAATCATAATCATTTATGTGATCGACCGATTCGCTTAAGACAATCGGTGCGCCCGTAAGAGAAAATTCGTGACAGAAGATAAGGGCGTGTTTTTTGTCGTAAGCGAACAGATCATCAGCTGTTAAAGGCTTTCTGTAATTCAGTAATATCCTGTTGATATGGCATGGATTTTCGGATTCTGAAGCTGATATGGCTATTAAATCTGTTACAGATTGAAAGCTGTGCTGTGCTATTTTAGCGGCGAGTGCCTTTGATATAACCGCAAAATTTATCCTGTAACCATTTGTATATTTATCCGGATACAATATTTCGGTTTCAGCCATGCCGCCGTAAGCCGCATCTGAATATATAAAATCATACCCTTCTTTTAATGCGGATGCGAAATGAGCGAGAGTGGAGCTCATAAGCTCCACGTCACTATCCACAAGAACAATTCCGTCAAATCCGGAAATGTCAGAAATGTTTTTTGATTTTACATAGAGTCTGTGAAACTGATTGGCCAGGCTTCTGTTTAATTGAATATAATTCTCGGAAGCAGGCTTTATGCAAAGAAGAATATCCTGAGTGGCGGGGTAGCGGTCTTCATAAAACTGATCTTCCTGTATTGTTCCGTATTTTCTTATCATCTCTAAAAGAAACTCCTGTTTTATCAAAGTCAGGACTTGAGCAATGCATTGCAGAGTGCTGAAACAAGTCCGCTTTGTTCTTTTTCGTTAAGCTGATAATATTCAAAACGGAAACTGATCGTCTCATTAGCTTCAAAACCGTTTGAACATACAAAGGCAAAACTTGGATTTGGCTGCCGGAACAGAAAACTGTTATTAGAAAGAATTACTCCCGTTGATGCGGGTGGCAAAGCCGGATCCGGATAGCTTATGTTCTTTATAAAACATGGTAGAGAGCCAACATTCAGGCTTATGGCCTTTGAGGCCGAAGGAAGAGTAAAGCTTACCTGTACAGAGCCATTGTCAGCAGGGACAACCGTCTTAACAAGGCGGTTGTCCAGTGAAAAACCGTTTCCCGTATCATACAAAAATTCGATACGCAGTTCTTTTATACTTGCGGTATATCTTAAAGCATCTAATTCTTTTTGCAATTTGGCATTTTCCTGTTCAAGCAAAAGGAGCTTTTTTGAAAGCTTATCATTACCGTCAGCGGCAAGTTTAAGCTTCATTTCTGTAGTCGAATTATCAAAAGTCATGGGTTGTTTCTTCTTTTCCGGCTGTGTTATGCGGCAATCATATCCGATGTTATAAATTTCGATTTACCGTTCACGGTGCCATAAATATGAATATTATAATTACCTGAAGCACCATGGGTTAGTGTTGATGCCTCACATGTCCATGTTCCGTCCGATGATCTTTTTCCGGTGTACCATTTAAGATCATCCTGTCCGTTTTCATCATTCCAGACTGCAAATGATATCTTACTGCAGTACCCGAGATTTGAGCAGCTTATATTAAGGCTGTTATTTGTGTTTTCAAGTGTTATCTTTGGCTCGATCAGCTTGTCGACGCTGACAACCGTACCGACATCAAAAATCGATAATCCGTTGTATGAAGAGTAAATATGTACTAAATAATTTCCTGTTTCACCGTGGCTGCCAAGATCTACGGAAGTCGAAAAATTATCATTTGAGTCTTTTGTAAGAGTGTACCACTTCAAATCGTTCTGATCATTTGTATCGCACCATACAGCTGCGCTTACGGAATCATATCCAAATGAGGGTTCTACAGTTATATTGAGTATGTTGCTGTCATCAGCCTTAACAGCACTGACAACAGAGTCATTGTATGAATCGATCGTAAAAGTAGTGCCCGTTAAATAAGATGACTTACCGTTTTTAGTACCGTAGGCATGTACAACGTATGTTCCGTTTCCTAAGTGCTCTTTGGTTTTTACACTGTATCGCCATATTCCGTTTGAATACTTGTTTGCATTGTACCATTTGAGATCATCCTGACCGTTTTCGAGTGTCCATACAGCAAAACGTAAGCTTGAATAATCTTCGGCATTTTTTAATGCAGTGGCAAGTATATGGCCGCTGTTTTCAGAAAGAGAAAGCTGCGGACTCAGGAATTTATTTACGGTGATCGTTTCCCCTCCGATAAATGTTTGCTTGCCATTACGAATTCCGTATGCATGTACATAATAAATTCCGGTGTCGCCGTGGGAAGCAAGATTGATAGTTGATAACCAGGTTCCGTCTGTCTTCTTGCCTGCGGTGTACCACGTCAGGTCATCCTGACCGTTTTTATCGCTCCATACAGCATAGCTTATGCTTGAGTAATCCTCAGCGTTATATAAAGTGGGTTTTAAAATTTTTCCCGAAGATGAAACTTTGCAATCTATATACGGGATTTTAAGTGCATTTACATTATAATTGCAGGTAGTTACACATTTACTTCTGCCGCCGCTCTTTTGGGCGTATACGTGTATATGGTATTCTCCGGTTTCGCCATGGTTCAGAAGATTTACGGATGCACTCCAGCAGCCGCTGCTATCCTTTGAAGCGGAGTACCAGGCAAGATCATTCTGATCGTTTTTATCACCCCATACGGCGAAGCTTACTTTTGTATATAACCCGCCATTCAAAAGATTAACTTTCAATGTCTTGCCTTCTTCTGTTTCTTCGGCGGAAACAGAAGGTGCCTCTAATGAATCTAAATCATATGTGACGCCGCCCATAAAGACATTGCTTCCGTTATATTTTCCGTAAATGTGAATATTGTATTGTCCTGTTTCACCGTGAGTTTCAAGATTGCTTACACCTGTGTAAACTCCTTCCGAAACTTTTGTAAGCTCGTACCATTTCAGATCATTTTGGTTGTCTTTGCTTCCCCAGACAGCAGCACTTAAAGATGAAAAACCACCTGCTTTGCTTACATTAATCTGTAAGGCGTTTGTTCCTTCCTGCTTTTCAACAGTAATATCGGCACCATATGTATCAGGAACAGTAACCTCTGTTGATGTTATGAAGCTTTGTTTTCCGTTTCTTTTTCCATATGCGTGTATATAGTATTTTCCGCTGCTGTTATGAGCGATCGGGTTTATGGATATGGAAGCCGTTCCGTTTGAATCGGCGCTTACGCTATACCATTTCAGATCATCCTGACCATTCTCATCGCTCCATACGGCAAATGATACATCGGTATAATCATCGGCATAACTCATGCCGGCCTCAATAGTTCCTGACTCGGTATTATATTCCGCAGTGAGAACCGATCCCGCAGTATTCATTTCTACCTGCTCAGACCATGTTGAGATAAGTGAACCATTCGCATATACGTGAACATAATAAGTGTCCGAACTGCCATGCCTGGAAAGATCTATTGTAAGATTTTTCGTGCTGCCGCCGCTAAAGCTGTACCACTTAAGATCATCCTGACCGTTGGAGTCGCTCCATACTGCGGCTGAAAGAGAATTTGTTCCTTTGATATCCGCAGCCTTTACATATAAAGTCTGGCCGCTGCTTGACAGATCATAATCCAGTAATGCGGATGGATAACCGGCCATATTGGAATCATACCAGCTATATCTTGAGTTAAGCCATGATGTTAATGTTGAA
>CAYMAY010000074.1:0-8956 GCA_964388555.1 uncultured Lachnospiraceae bacterium | reverse complement strand
ATAAATCCCGGAAACATCGGAAGCGAGGATAACGTCCGTGCCGTTGTTGATGCGGCGAAAAACGCCGGAATTCCAATAAGGGTAGGCGTAAACAGCGGATCCGTGGAAAAGGATCTCCTTAAAAAATACGGCGTCGTCTGCGCCGAGGCGCTTGTGGAAAGCGCAGTCGATAAGGTAAGAATGATCGAGCGTGCTGGCTATGATAATATTGTCGTAAGCATTAAATCCTCCGACGTTCTGATGTCGATAAATGCCCATGAGGAGATAGTTAAGCATATAGATTATCCGCTCCACGTCGGCATAACGGAAACGGGAACCGCTTTTGCCGGCGGAATAAAGTCGGCTGTCGGAATCGGAACCCTTCTTCATGAGGGAATAGGCGATACCATAAGAGTTTCCTTAAGCGCCGATCCGTTAGAGGAAATAAAAGCCGCCAGGATAATTTTGAAATCTCTTGGACTTAGGAAAGGCGGTATAGACATCGTTGCGTGTCCCACATGCGGACGTACACAGATAGATCTTATAAATTTAGCACAAAAAGTCGAGGCACTTGTTGGTGATTATGATCTTGATATAAAGGTCGCCGTAATGGGATGCGCCGTAAACGGTCCCGGAGAGGCTCGGGAGGCTGAGCTTGGAGTAGCCGGCGGAAAAGGAGAGGGACTCTTATTCAAAAAGGGTCAGATCATTAAAAAACTACCGGAGGATCAGCTCCTTTCTGCTCTTAAGTATGAGCTCGACAATTGGAATGAATAACAACAATTTCTTGTTGAAAAGTGGTTGTAAGTAATGGAAAGCAGAACTAAAAATTTAAGGGAGGCGTTTCCGAGCCTTGAGCTTAGCGATAAGCTCGCAAGGATCGCCGACATAACGGATGTAGAAAAAGTTTGTCTGAACAAGCATGATAACGTTCTGAATATCCACGTGGTGTCGCACCAGTGGATACACAGGGCGCACTTGGACAAGCTTGAAATCCTTATAAGAAAACAGCTTTTCAATGAATACGATCTGGATGTTGTCATACACGAGAAATTTCTTCTTTCGTCGCAGTATACGCCAAAGACATTTTTCGAGAATTACAAAAGAAGCATGATATATGAGCTGGATAAGGAAAGTCCCATCACGGCCCATATTTTTGCTGATTCGGAAGTTGCCTTCGACGGGTCTGATGTTTTGCTCACACTTAAGGGATGCGGACTTTTCGGAAATATCGGCTCAAAAATACAGGATTTTCTTGAAAAAGTGCTTCGTGAAAGAGGCGGTTTTGATGTGGATTGCCGTTTGGCATATTCCGAAAAAACAGGTGATGTCAGTAAAGAAAGATTTGACAACGACGCCGTTCTCAGAGCAGAGGTGAAAAATATCGTTTCCCACGCCAACCTTAATGGCAATGATGAATTTAAGAATGAGAAAAAGCCTAAGTCAGAAGATACCAACAAGAAGAAATCCGACGAAGGCGGCGACGCGCCGAAGGAACAGAAAAATGTCGACAGCGATATTATTATAGGCTCTGATATAAGAGAGGATTCCACACCCATAAGTGAGGTTGAGGACTCCCCCGGCATTGTTGTCTTAAGAGGCGAGGTAATATCCACAGACAGCAGAGAGCTGCGAAGCGGCAAGATCCTGTTTATATTTGCCATAACGGATTACACGGATTCTATTTCCGTAAAAATGTTTTTAGAGCCTGATAAGGTTGCCGATATCGCGGCCAATATCAAGGCTGGTGTCTGCATTAAGCTTAAAGGCAAGGCTGCGCCGGATAGTTTCACAGGTGAAACCGGCATTTCGCATATATTTGCCATGAAGAAAATAAAGCCCTTTAAGGAAAAACGCGTCGACAACAGTCCCGAAAAGAGAATAGAGCTTCATTGCCATTCGAAGATGAGCGATATGGACGGGGTGACGGATGCCGCCGCTCTTGTTAAGCGTGCGTATGAATGGGGTCACAGCGCAATTGCGCTTACTGACCACGGCGTTGTGCAGGCTTTCCCGGAGGCAAATCATGCCGTAGAGGCGATAGATAAGAAGTTCAGGGACAAATATAAGGAATCGCATCCCGATGCGACGCCTGACGAGATAAAGAAGGTTTCCGCACCGTTTAAAGTCATATACGGCTGCGAAATTTATATAGTTGATGATACAAAGAAGCTTGTGGATAATCCCAAGGGACAGAGTCTCGACGATACGTACGTTGTATTCGACCTGGAGACGACGGGATTTTCGCCGGAAAGCTCAAAGATAATAGAGATAGGCGCTGTAAAGGTTGAAAATCAGAAGATAACGGAAAGATTCTCCACCTTTGTCAATCCGCAGGTTCCCATACCGCTTCGCATAGAACAGCTCACCAGCATAAACGATTCTATGGTGGTGGGAAGCAGGACTATCGAAGAAATTCTGCCGGAATTCAAGGAGTTCTGCAAAGGAGCGGTTCTCGTTGCCCATAATGCCGGCTTCGATTGCTCGTTTATAAAAAAGAATGCGGCCGATCTGGGTCTGGAATTTGATCCGACTATAGTTGATACAGTCTCGCTTTCCAGGTATCTGCTGCCGAGACTTTCGCGTTTTAAACTTGATACAGTTGCAAAGAATCTGGGCGTGCATCTCGGAAACCATCACAGGGCCGTAGACGATGCCGAGGCGACGGCAAATATATTTATAAAGCTCTGCAAAATGCTTACGGAGCAGGATATAAACGGACTGGATGAGCTCAATGAAAAGGCTGTCCTGTCTGTTGACGCGGTACGCCATCTGCACTCGAATCATGCCGTTGTACTTGTAAAAAACGAGACGGGACGAGTGAATCTTTATAGGATAATTTCCCAGTCCCACCTTAAATATTTTTACAGGCATCCTCTTGTGCCGAGATCCATTTTCGATAAGTATCGTGACGGTCTTATCCTGGGGACGGCCTGCGCTTCGGGAGAACTTCATTCCGCTCTCGTTCGCGGTGTTTCGGATCAGGAGATAAGTTCGATAGTGGATTATTATGATTATCTCGAGATCCAGCCCATCGGCAACAGCGAATTCCTTGTGCGTGATGAGCGCACCGAGAGCATCATGTCGGACGATGATCTTAGAAAGATAAACAAAAAGATCGTTCGTCTTGGTGAGGAGTTCAATAAGCCCGTGGTGGCAACCGGAGATGTGCATTTTATGGATCCCGAAGACGAGGTTTACCGCAGGATAATCATGTTCGGCCAGGGCTTTTCCGATGCGGATGATCAGGCACCGCTTTATCTTCACACGACGCAGGAAATGCTGGACGAATTTTCGTATCTCGGCGAAAAAACAGCTCATGAGGTGGTTATAGATAATCCGCGCAAAATTTCGGATATGTGCGAAAAGATCTCGCCCATTAGAGCCGGAAAATTCCCGCCCGTAATAGAAAATTCTGATAAGGATCTTCGAAATATATGTTACGAAAAGGCTCACAGTATATACGGCGAGGAGCTTCCGAAGATCGTTACGGATCGTCTGGAACGTGAGCTTAACTCCATAATATCAAACGGATACGCCGTCATGTATATAATCGCGCAGAAGCTGGTTTGGAAGTCAAATGCCGATGGTTATCTCGTCGGTTCGAGAGGTTCTGTCGGTTCGTCCTTCGTCGCGACAATGGCAGGAATAACCGAGGTTAACCCCTTAAGCGCACATTATCTTTGCGAGAACTGTCATTACGTGGACTTCGATTCGGATGAGGTAAAGGCATATGCGGGTCGATGCGGTGTGGATATGCCGGATAAGCTTTGCCCGAAGTGCGGTCAGCCGCTTAAAAAGCTGGGATTTGATATCCCGTTTGAAACATTCCTTGGATTCAAGGGTAATAAAGAGCCGGATATCGACCTGAATTTTTCCGGTGAATATCAGAGTAACGCACATAAATACACAGAGGTTATCTTCGGCGAGGGACAGACGTTCCGTGCCGGCACCATAGGCACGCTTGCGGAAAAAACGGCTTTCGGATTTGTAAAGAAGTATTACGAGGAAAAAGGAGTTTCAAAGCGAAACTGCGAGCTGGACAGGATTGTTAAGGGCTGTACCGGCATCAGGAGGACGACGGGTCAGCATCCAGGCGGAATTATCGTTCTTCCCCACGGAGAGGATATAAATTCGTTTACCCCCGTTCAGCATCCCGCCAACGATATAACAAGTGATATCATCACGACGCATTTTGATTATCACTCCATCGATCAGAACCTGCTGAAGCTTGATATACTGGGACACGATGATCCCACTATGATCAGGATGCTGGAGGATATCACAAAGATAAGTGCTCAGACAGTGCCCCTGGACGAGCCCCAGGTAATGAGCCTCTTTAAATCCACGAAGGCGCTGGGTATTACGCCGGATGATATAGGTGGCTGTCCTCTTGGCTGCCTCGGAGTGCCGGAGTTCGGAACGGAATTCGTTATACAGATGCTTCTTGATACGAAGCCGGAATCCTTCTCGGATCTGATAAGAATTTCCGGTCTTTCACACGGTACCGACGTATGGATAGGAAATGCCAAAGAGCTTATAGCCGAGGGAAAGGCGACGATTTCCACAGCCATCTGTACCCGTGACGATATAATGATTTATCTGATCGGAAAAGGTCTTGAGAGTGAGCTGTCATTTACCATAATGGAGAGCGTGCGAAAGGGAAAAGGTCTTAAGAGCGAGTGGGAGAGCGAGATGATCGCCCACGGCGTGCCGGATTGGTACATCTGGTCCTGCAAGAAGATAAAATACATGTTCCCGAAGGCTCATGCGGCCGCTTACGTTATGATGGCCTACAGGATAGCCTGGTATAAAATCTATCATCCCCTGGCTTATTACGCCGCGTTTTTCTCCATAAGGGCGTCGGCTTTTAACTACGACATAATGTGCCGCGGACAGCAGAGGCTTCTGCAGTACATGGATGATTATACAAAACGTCTTAATGAGCTGACGAAAAAGGAGCAGGATACACTGCGCGATATGAAGATAGTTCGTGAGATGTATGCGAGGGGTTATGATTTTGCACCCATCGATATTTACGAGGCGGAGCCCCATAGGTTTAAGATAAAGGACGGCAAACTGATGCCGGCGCTTGATTCCATAGAGGGCCTTGGAGATAAGGCGGCGGACGCAGTTGCCGCTGAGGCAGCCGTCGGAAAATTCATATCTCAGGACGACTTCAGAAACAGAACAAAGATCAGTAAGACAATTATAAGTTATCTGGTGCAGATCGGAGTGCTGAAGGATCTGCCGGAGTCAGATCAGATATCGCTATTTGAAGTGCTAAATGCATGATAATGAATGCTGCTAATCTTCGTTCTCCGACATATTCAGTGTAAATGAAAACTCCGTTCCGACGCCGACGGTGCTGACAACATTTATTTTCTGGTCGTGGGACTGGATTATCTCGCGGACGATGGACAAACCCAGACCGGAGCCCATTCTGTCTTTGCCGCGGGATGTATCAGCCTTATAGAAGCGCTTCCATATCTTTGGAAGATCGCTGCTTGAAATGCCTATGCCGTGATCCTTCACGGAAACATAGGCTTTTTTATTTTTAGAACTTGTTTCGATGTCTATCGATGAGCCGTTTTTGCTGAACTTCAATGCATTGTCGATAAGATTATACATTACCTGCTGAATCTTGACGTAGTCGGCATTTACATTTAAGGTGTTGCCTTCCAGCGCAAGATTAAAGGTGATATTTTTCTTTGTGCATTCAAGCTCAAAGGACAGAGCCGTGTCTTTTATAAGCTTGTTGATGTTGAAATCGGTGTAATTCACCTTGCGGACGCGCTTGTCGATGTTGTCGAGGGAAAGCATTTCCTGAGTAAGCTTTGTAAGACGGTTCGTCTCTGCAAGGATTATGCCAAGGTACTTATCCTTCATTTCGTAGGGGATGATGTCGTCACGCATAGCCTCCGCGTATCCTTTTATTGACGTGAGAGGAGAGCGGAAATCGTGGGACACGTTTGATATGAGCTTGCGCTGGTTTTCACTTGCCTCATTCAGCTCAGTTGCCATGTAGTTAAGCGTTTCGGCAAGATATCCCATTTCATCATTTTGATTTATTTTTATCTTTTCCTTGTAATTTCCCGTGGCAATGGTGCGCGCGCCCTGTGTAATGATCTTTACGGGTTTGAATACCCAGAAATGCATCATTATAAACAGCGAAAGAGTAATAAGCAGGATTATTGTTTCAACTGTGTGAAATATGGCAAGAAGAGATTCGCGCTCGGAATACACTTCTGACATCGGCATATGGAGCGCTACGTAGCCTCTGACGGAAAGATTAGACGTTATGGGAACAATCACGCTCAAGGTCTCGCTGTCCAAGGTGCCGAAAAAGTCATTTATCATATAATATCCGGAATTTACAGCAGCCGGATTGAAGCCTTCTATTTTCTGACTGTAGTCCTCAACATAATCCACGCTTGTATCGAGATAGACAGTGCCTCTCGAACTTATCAGCTGCACGGAAAAACCGCTTCCCGCGGCAACAACCTCCAGAGCAGAATAATCCGACGAACTCTTTGTTGCTATGGATTTGCTTTTATATTTATCGGCAAGCTGTGACGCACAGTCATACATACGCATACTGTCGCTTTTGATTATCCAGTTTTCGGCAAGTCTGCTGCCGAATGTGGATATAAAAACAAACGATGCAACAGCTATCGCGATATATAAAAGAATGAACTTAAAAGAAAGCTTTCGTTTCATCAGTTCCTAACCTCAAATTTATAACCTACTCCCCAGACGGTGCTTATACTCCATGAGGGGTGATCCTTTATCTTTTCACGCAGTCTTTTTATATGAACGTCCACCGTTCGGGTGTCTCCTAAGTATTCGTATCCCCAGATATTATCAAGAAGCTGTTCTCTGGTGAACACCTGATTCGGCGATGATGCCAGGAAATAGAGCAGTTCAAGCTCCTTCGGCGGCATGTCGATACTCTTTCCTTTGTATATAACGGAATAATTCGACAGGCTGATCTGCAGGTCAGGATATTCCACATACTTGCCCTTTGAAGCAGGCGCGCTTTCCGCCGGCTCGCTCTTATTGTAGCGCCTCAGCACGGCCTTTATGCGTGCAACCATTTCTTTGGAATCAAAGGGTTTTATGATGTAGTCGTCGGCACCCAGCTCGAGCCCCAGTACCTTATCGAAAACCTCGCCTTTTGCGGACATCATTATTATAGGAGTGTTGGATATCTGCCTTATGGAGCGGCAGACCTGATATCCGTCCATTCCCGGCAGCATAAGATCCAGAAGGATGATGTCCGGCGCAAATGTGGAAAATGCCTTTAGAGCTTCTTCGCCATCGCCGACTATCAGGCAATCGAAGAATTCCTTTGTAAGATACAGAGATATGAGCTCTGCAATATTATTATCATCATCAACTATAAGAACTTTTTGTCTGTTGAGCATTTCAGCCTCCAACTTTATTTGAATTTAACTATTGTAACACCGGCATCGCCTTCGCCGTATGCCGCCGTGTGAAACTCCTTAACGACGGGATTGCTCCTAAGATACGTGTGTATTCCGCCTCTTAAGGCTCCGGTGCCTTTGCCGTGAACGACACGAACCTCCGAAAGGTGAGCCATATACGCGTCGTCCAGATATTTATCCAGCTTTGCAGTTGCCTGATCCACGGTGCATCCTATCACATTTATCTCCGGAGAGGCATACATTGCCTTGGAGAATTTTAATTTTCCGCCGGAACCGGAGGACATCTTCGGTGCCTTGGTTTTTTCTTCTATTATTTCAAGATCGGATATGGGAACCTTGGAACTCATTATTCCCATCTGAACAAGCACATTTCCTTTGCTGTCGGGACGTGTTGAAACTGTTCCCTTAAGGTTCATACTCAGCACACGAACGCTTTCGCCTACTTTAATGTCAGACGGCTTAAGCTTTTTATGCGGAGTTTTTGCCTCGGTGCGTGCGGTCATGTCGCCGGCAGCCTTGTTCATTTTGTCGCGAAGGGATGCCCGGGCCGCCTCAAGCTCTTTTACCTTCGGATTTGAGGCGGATGCCTTCTGGAAAAGACGCATTGTCTTATCTGCATAGTCTTTCGCCTCTTTAAGTACGGCGTAAGCTTCTTCATTAGCCTTTTGAAGCTTCATACTGCGGCCTTCGTTCAGCTTCTTTTCACGATCTTCGAGGCTTGCTTTAAGCGCTGCGGCCTCTTCTTTAAGATGTTTGATCTCTAATTGCTCGCGTTCAAGCTCAGCCCTGCTGTTTTCAAGCTTTGTGATAACGTCCTCAAAGGATTCATCCTGTTCTTTTATAAGAGTTTTCGCGTTGCCTATGATATCACGCGAGAGCCCCAGCTTTTCCGTAATGGCAAATGCGTTGCTCTTTCCGGGAACTCCGATAAGGAGCCTGTATGTGGGTCTGAGTGTTGCTACATCAAACTCGCAGGAGGCATTCTCAACACCGGAAGCGGAGAGTGCGTAAAGCTTAAGCTCGCTGTAGTGGGTCGTGGCGATGGTGCGGATGTGCCTGTCATGGAAATATTCGAGCACTGCCTGTGCAAGCGCCGCGCCTTCAACGGGATCCGTTCCTGCGCCTAATTCATCAAAGAGCACGAAGGAACGCTCATCGGCATTTTTGACGATGGATATTACATTCTTCATGTGGGATGAGAATGTACTTAAGGATTGTTCTATGCTCTGTTCATCGCCGATATCGGCGTATATTTCGTCAAATACGGTGAGCTGCGACTGGGAAAGTGCGGGAATATGAAGACCCGACTGCCCCATAAGCGTAAGAAGCCCCACGGTTTTAAGGGCAACTGTTTTTCCGCCGGTATTTGGACCCGTTATTATCAAAAGGTCGAAATCCTTTCCAATCCTGATATCGGTCGGAACGACACTTTTTTTATCTATAAGCGGATGACGTGCCTTTTTAAGCTCTATATAGCCATTTTCGTTAAACAGAGGCATGGCGGCGTTCATATCAAGGGCGAGTTTTGC
>CAYMAY010000073.1:0-9092 GCA_964388555.1 uncultured Lachnospiraceae bacterium | reverse complement strand
GGCATATAAGGTTGTATTAACCATGTTTGACGATTAAAATTTGAAACGCGCCACCAGGCGCACCACTATAAAAAGGGGTGTCACATTATATGTTTCAATGCGGCAACCCCTTTATTTTCATTATAAATTCAGCTTAATATATCTGCGATTATTTATCGGCATATTTGCTTATTATACCGTTTAAAAGCTCAACTCTTTCCTTTATATTCTCTTTGAATACGGCCGATCCTGCAACAAGGATGTTTGCTCCTGCCTCCAGAACTTCCGGCGCTGTTTTTTCGTTTACACCACCGTCTACCTCTATCCATGTGTCAGGATATCCTGCCGCGTCAAGCTTTTCGCGCAGGTCTTTTATCTTCTTCGTCATAGCCGGAATGTAAGACTGTCCGCCAAATCCCGGGTTAACTGTCATAAGAAGAACCATATCCATCTTATCCATTACGTAATCTATAGCCGAAAGAGGTGTTGCCGGATTTAAAACGACTCCCGCCTTCATTCCTGCCTCGTGGATCTGCTGAAGCACTCTGTCGAGATGCTTGCACGCCTCGGCGTGAACCGTAACCATGTCGGCTCCGCAGGCTTTCATGTCTGAAATATAGCGGCCCGGATCCTCGACCATCATGTGCACGTCAAAAAACATCTTGCTCTGTTTTCTTATGGATTTGATAACAGGCATTCCGAATGAAATACTCGGAACGAACATTCCGTCCATAACGTCGATGTGGAGCCATTCCACGCCCGACTCCTCAAGTGTTTTAAGCTGTTCCCCAAGTACATTGAAATCCGCCGAAAGCATCGACGGTGAAAGCTGGTACATCATCTCTTTTACCTCATTTGTATTTATTTTTTTCCTTATCCTTAAGCTCGTTATAGAGCCTTACGTACGAAGCATATCGTTCCGCGTCTATCGTGCCGTCCTCTACCGCTTTTTTGACGGCACAATCCGGTTCCTGCATATGAGCGCAGCCGATAAACCTGCACTCGCCCTCATGTTCCCAGATCTCCGGAAAATATTGTCTTAAAACATCCTTATCCGTCTCATCAGCCTCAAACGATGTAAATCCGGGTGTGTCGCATATGAACGTATCATCGTCCACAACAATAAGAGTAACGCACCGCGTCGTGTTTTTCCCGCGTTTGAGCTTTGCGCTTATCTCGCCCGTCTCCATTATGTCTTCCGAAGAAAGCAAATTGACCAGCGAGGATTTGCCGACACCCGACGGTCCCGCAAGAGCCGTTGTCTTTCCCTTAAGAAGACTTTTAAGCTCACGGATCCCTGCATTTTCCTTTACGCTTACCGCCAGCGTCGTATATCCCGCGCTCTCGTATCTCTTTTTAAGCAGATTCAGCTTTTCATCAGACACGAGATCCGCCTTGTTAAAGCAGACAATTGCCGGCAGTCCCAGTTTTTCCATTTGAACGAGAAATCTGTCTATAACCCCTCCGTCCGGCTCAGGATTCGCCAGAGCCATCACTATAACGACCTGATCGACGTTTGCCACGGCGGGTCTGTACAGCTCGCTCTTTCGCGGAAATATTTCTTCTATGTTTGCCTCCATGTCCTGCTCATGGGTAACGGTTATGCGCACCTCATCGCCCACAAGAGGCTTGATCTTTTGTCTTCTGAAAAGACCCTTTGCTTTACATTGATATATGCCGGATCCTGCTACGTCCACGTAATAGAATCCGGCTATACCTTTAATTATTTTTCCAGTCATTCAATTTTTATTGTTCGGTAAAGCTTATCTGAACAGAGCCTGCATAGCTGTCGTACTGTCCTGTCTCGCTGTTGTACTCATAAACGACTATCGTGCCTGTGCTGACTCCGCTTGCTCCTGTTATGGTTCCGGTATATTTGTAACCATCACTAAACGGATTTGA
This sequence comes from uncultured Lachnospiraceae bacterium, assembly GCA_964388555.1. Taxonomy (GTDB): domain Bacteria; phylum Bacillota; class Clostridia; order Lachnospirales; family Lachnospiraceae; genus Alectryocaccobium. The sequence continues at coordinate 7,211 of CAYMAY010000073.1, read as the reverse complement.
TCCTTCATAGATAACAGTTGAGTTTCCGTTCTGCTCCAGGATGATCTGGCAATCGCCGCCGGAATATCCTTCGGGCTCATAGAAGCCATCCGTGCATACCCATGTTCCGCTGCCTGCCGGTGCCTTTGCGATATAAAGCGTAACAACGCTTCCCGACGTAACACTGCTTCCGGCCTCGGGAGATGTACGTATTATGCTTCCCTCTGCCGTATCTGATGTTTCTACAGTCTCAACTGTGTAACTTAATCCATATCCGCTAAGTACACTTGCCGCGGAAGACTCCGTGCTGCCCGCAAGATTCGGAAGCGTTATGCTGCCTGTCGTACCTGAACTATCCGCGCCCGTGCTGACGGAAATAGTTACCGTACTTCCCGGCGCTACCGGCGATCCCTCATTGGGGCTTACGGAAATGACTCTTCCTGCTTCAACCTCGCTGTTGGGGCGTGTAAGCACCGAAACCTTAAGATTAAGCGCTCCTAATGCTGCCTCTGCCTCCGATTGCGTGCTTCCTACTATTCCGCTGGGAATATTTACGGAAGATGATCCGGTGGATATTACTACAGTTATTTCGGAAATCTCGTTTCGATTTACCTCTGTATCCTGCTCAGGTGTCTGAGATATTATCTTGCCCTCGCCATATTCTGAGGACTCCTCTGTTCCGCCCTGTACAACGGTAAAGTTGTACTGAGCCGCGATGGACTGTGCCTGCTCAAGTGTGTATCCGCGAAGATCCGGAACCTTGCTTGTCTCGCTGTCGCTGCTTTCACTGGTGCTGCTGATGGCCGTTGAAGATTTTGATGAACCTCCGAACAGACCCGTCATGTTTCCTATCACTATTATAAGTATTATGATAATGACCGCACCGATGGCAAAGCCGCCGATGGTTATGGCCTTTTCAAGCTTAGAACTTACCTCATCGGAGTTTTTCTTCTTACGCTTGCTCTTCTTTCTCGACTTTTTCTCCTCATAGTCGTCATCATCGTAATCATCATCGTCGTCGTCATAATCGTCATCATCGTCGTAGTCGTCGTCGAGATCATCCTCATCTATTCCGCTGTAACGCGTATTCTGTGTCCTCGACTTTGTATTCTCCGCCGCTTTTACCGTTTCGGTATTCGGCAGTACCGACGATACGCCTCCGACAACCGGCGTCATCTGAACGAAATTTCCCTGAGGATCTATAAGTGAACGCTTAAGGTCTTCGATGAGAAGGCCCATGCTGGCGTATCTTCTTTCGGGATTTTTCTGCGTACACTTTAGTATTATCTGCTCAAGCGAATAAGGGATATCCGGCGTATATCTCGACGGCGGGATTATCTCCTCCTGAAGATGCTTTATGGCAATGGCTACCGTGGTATCTCCATCGAAGGGAACCCTGCCCGTAACCATCTCGTACATGGTGATTCCCAGCGAATATATATCACTCTTCGCATCAGCCACGCCTCCGCGCACCTGCTCCGGCGAGCTGAAGTGTACCGAACCCATGACATTTGCCGTTATGGTGTTGGAATTTATAGCCTTCGCTATTCCGAAATCGGAAAGCTTAACCTTTCCGTCCTTGGAGATGATTATGTTCTGAGGCTTAACATCCCTGTGAACTATTCCCTGGTTATGAGCGCTCTGCAGACCGAGAGACACCTGTATGGCGATACTTGTAGCCTCTTTTATGCTTAGCTTTCCCTTTTTATCGATGTAATTCTTAAGGGTTATGCCCTCTACCAGCTCCATTACGATATAGTAAAGACCCCTGTCCTCTCCCACATCGTACACGTTTACGATATTCGGGTGTGCAAGCCCGGCTGCCGCCTGAGCCTCCTTGCGGAACTTTGCGACAAAGCTGCCGTCTCCCCTAAATTCCGCCTTTAAGACCTTAACCGCCACATTTCTGTTGAGCTTATGATCCATCGCCTTATAGACGTCGGCCATGCCGCCCGAACCTATGCGCGAGATAATCTCATATCTTTCGGCTATAATAATTCCTTCTTTTAACATATATTCACCTCTTCAGGAAACGGCTGTACAACAACCGCCGCGATATTGTCCTTTCCTCCGTTTTCGTTTGCTTTTTCTATAAGCTTCTGCGAAGGATCTCCCCCAGACTCCTCTGCTTCCTTTATTGTTCTAAATATTTCCTCGTTGTCTACCATATTGGATAGACCGTCGGAGCACATTAAAAAGCTCTGCCCCGCTTCTAACTTCAGATCAAAGAAATCGATCTCTACATGCTCTTCCGTCCCGACTGCGCGGGTTATGATGTTTCTGTCCGGATGATGCGCCGCCTCTTCGGGAGCAAGCTCACCGAGCCTTACCATTTCGGCTATAAGCGAATGATCCTGGGATATCTGTTTCAGCTTCTCAGCCTCCACCAGATAAAGCCTGCTGTCTCCCACGTTGGCAACATAGAGATATTCGCCTACCACTGAGGCCGCAACCATTGTCGTGCCCATTCCTGCCATTGAACTGTCGTCATGAGCCGCTTTCCAAACCTCTGCATTGGCTGCCGAAATTCCGTTTCTTATGATCTTTACCGGGTTAAAATTGCTGTCTTTTTTTATCGTCTCGACCATTACGGAAACGCCATAGTGAGAGGCGAAATCGCCTGCATTATGACCGCCCATTCCGTCGGCAACCACAAAAAGATTCGGCAGATTTCCCACCGGATCCGTTGATGTAAATATAAAATCCTGATTGACGGTACGGATACGACCCGTATCTGTCGCAGAAAAAACCTTCACGCTTTATGCTCTCCTCGATAAGTTGTAAGCACAGCCCTCCCCTGATAAAATTTATTTGCTGTCCTTTAAATCTGTATAACTTTTGCGTAACTGACCGCAGGCACCGTTTATATCGCCGCCCATTTTCTTTCTAATAGTAACATTAATTCTGTTTTTTTCAAGTCTGTTTTGAAATTTAGCCGTATCCGCGGCACGCGGCGGCACAAAATCCCGCTCTTTTACAGGGTTGACGGGTATAAGATTCACATGACACGGGAATTCCCTCAGAAGATTGCTGAGCTCCTGCGCATCCTCCAAGGAATCATTCTGTCCCGCCGTCAGCGCGTATTCAAAGGTAACGCGTCTTCCCGTTACCTTATAATAATTCTTCGCGGCTTTAACCACCTCATCTATGGAATATTTCTTTGCGATTGGCATTATGCGGCGTCTTTTTTCGTCGTTGGGTGCGTGAAGGGAAACGGCCAGTGTCACCGGCAATCCCTCGTCCGCAAGCTCATACATCCTCGGAACTATCCCGCAGGTTGAAACGGTAATGTTTCTTATGCTTATGTTCAGACCCTTTTCGTCCCCCGCAAGCCTTATAAATCTTATGAGATTATCGTAATTATCGAAGGGCTCCCCCGTGCCCATAACGACTATGTTGGACACCCGTTCACCGGTAGATCTCTGTATGGCGTATACCTGCTCCAGCATCTCGGAAGCTCTAAGGTCTCTCACCTTTCCGCCTATGGTAGACGCGCAGAACGCGCATCCCATATTGCATCCCGCCTGGGATGATATGCAAACCGAATTGCCGTGATGATATCTCATCAGAACGCTTTCTATCACGTTTCCGTCGTCCAGGGCGAACAGATATTTCCGCGTTCCGTCCCGCTTCGATACGAGGCACTGTACCTCCCGAAGCGTTGTAAGAGGATATTTTTCCGCAAGGCTGCTTCGGAACGATGACGAAATGTTTGTCATTTCATCATAGCTTTCGACGTGTTTTTCATGCAGCCACGAGAAAAGCTGTCCTGCTCTGAAGGGCTTTTCCCCTAATGACACGATCAATTCCTTTAATTCATCCATGTACATGGATCTTATATCGTTCATAAATTTCTCCTGAAAACGGCGATAAAAAAGCCGTCGCAGCCGTCTATTCCCGGCAGAAGCTGCATATAACCGTCTTTGACGGTGGGCTTCTTTTCGGCTAATTCATCCGGAATATTTTCTGTAAGGTCAACACTCTTAAAATCACCGTTTTTTAAGAACCATGCGACATTCTCCTCGTTTTCCTGTTGTGAAACGGTGCATGTGCTGTATACAAGCCTGCCGCCTTTTTTCACATAATTTGATGCCGTTTTTAGTATATTTCGCTGAATTTCCACAAGAGCGCTCTGTTTTTCTTCCGAAGCTCCGTATTTTATATCAGGCTTTCTGCCTATAACACCATATCCCGAACAAGGTGCGTCCACGAGTACAACATCCGCATATTCTTTCAGGGTTTCGTCCGGAACCGTTGCATCCCACTCCTGAATGCGTATGTTCTTTATTCCGCAGCGATCAGCATTTTCCCTTATAAAACGCAGCTTGCTTTCGGATATATCCCTTGAGATGACCTCGCCGTCTTCTCCCGCCTTGTCCGCAGCGAATACGGATTTTCCTCCCGGGGCGGCGCAGACATCTATAACCTTATCTCCGCTTTTTATTCCCGCTGCTTCGACACAAAGCATAGAACTTATATCCTGCACGGCAATGCTTCCGTTTTTGAATGCTTCCAGCTCCGTAAGAACATCATATCCGGATATCTGATATGCGTGGTCGATGTACAGTGCTTTTTCCACATTAACTCCCGAAGCTTTAAGCGATGATACAAAGCTTTCTTCATCACTCAAGCCACCTCTAAGCCGCACCGATGTTCCCTTATCTTCAAGAAATCCGGCACACATGGACTCCGTTGCATCGTATCCGTATGCATTGATCCACTGTTTAACGAGAAATTCCGGCATGGAATATTTTATGGAAATGTACTTATCCTTATCTTTTATTTCGCTAAGATCAGCCCTTTCGGGACACCGGATCGCATTACGCAAAATGCCGTTCACCATTCCCTTAAGACCAGAAAAGCCTTTCTTTGATGCCAGCTTGACCGCCTCATTTACCGCGGCGCTGTCCGGCACGGAATCCATCTGTCTTATCTGATAAAGCGCAAGCCTTAAGATGTTTCTGATCACCGGGCTAAGCTTTCGCGCAGGCTTTTTTGAATACTGATCTATAATGTAATCCAGCAATATGCTCTGCTCCGCCGTTCCTTCCGTAAGGCGGGTGAAAAACGCACGTTTTTCCTTTGAAAGAGTCTTATGCTTTTCGAGAGCATCCCGTACGGCATCGTTCAGCTTTGCACTTGTCTTTTCCGCATGAAGAAGCGTTTCCAGCGCCAGATTCCTTAAATCGACATTATCACCTGTCAAAGCTCATCCCCGCTTCCCATTTGCAGCCGCGAAGGAACGCATCAAATGCCATCCTCTTTTTGCCCTGCAGCTGCAGCTCATTTATCTTTATCTGTCCTTTTCCTGTCTGAACGGTAAGGGCGTTCTTATCGGCGCGGGTTACCGTTCCCGGCTGCGCGTCCGTATTTTCATCTATGATATCGCAATCCCAGAGCTTCACGTTTTTGCCATCCATAAACGTATACGCTCCCGGCCAGGAATTCATGCCTCTTACGAGTCTTTCTATCTCTTCGGCGGACTTGGTCCAATCCACAAGGCCGTCTGCCTTTGTTATCATCCGGGCGTATTCGGTCGTGCTTACCTCCGGCTGCGGTGTTCTCTTTGACGTACCTGCCTCGATCTCATCCAACGTCTTCAGAAGTAAGTGTCCACCTTCTAATGAAAGCTTATCGAAAAGTGAATCGGACGTTTCTTTTTTGTCCAGGACAATTTCGCTCTGCGCGATGATATCGCCGGTGTCAAGGCCTTCGTCCATCTGCATTATCGACACACCGGAGCTTTTCTCGCCGTCCAGCACCGCCCACTGTATAGGCGCGGCTCCTCTGTATTTCGGAAGAAGAGATGCGTGCACGTTTATGCAGCCATACTTTGGAAGATCAAGTATGTTTTTCGGTATGATCCTTCCGTATGCCACAACGATCATTGCATCGGCATTATAAGAGGCTAATGTCTCATAGGTCTCTTCCGTGCGCATCTTTTCCGGCTGAAAAACAGGAATGCCAGCCTCAAGCGCCACCTCTTTAACAGGCGACGGACAAAGTTTGTCGCTTCTGCCCTTTGGTTTATCGGGCTGCGTTACCACAAGCTGAACGCTGTGTTTTGAATTTATAAGCTCTTTAAGGGTGTTTACCGCAAAATCCGGGGTTCCCATAAATATAAGTTTCAAATGATCTCCTCCTGAATGACAAATACCTCCACTGTGCTTTTCATCCGCGATGGGTCGAATAGGATGACACACCCCGTATTGCACAAAAGCCTCGAATTAATCCTCGTCGTATTCCTCGCCGTTATCCTCCGGCTCCACATCCATAAGCTCTCCGTTGAGCTTCGATGCATAGAGTATTCCGTCGAGATGGTCACACTCGTGGCATATTGCTCTTGCAAGAAGTTCCTCGCCTTCCAACACAAATTCATTCATGTTCTCATCAAATGCCTTTACCTTTACGTGATTCGGCCGCGTAACCTCTCCGAATTTTCCGGGAAGGCTAAGACAACCTTCTGTTCCCGTCTGCTCTCCATCCGTCTCGATTATCTCCGGATTGATCAGAACATGTGGATCGCTCTGATCAGCGGTGATGTCTATAACGACGATCCTCCTGAGTATGCCAACCTGCGGAGCGGCAAGGCCAACGCCGTTCGCGTTGTACATCGTCTCGAACATATCATCTATGAGCTGTTTTGTCCTCGGGCTCATCTTATCAACTTTTCTGCATATCTTTGTAAGTACCGGATCCCCGAATACTCTTATCTGTCTTGTTGCCATTTCACTCTCCTCATAATTACGTAGTCGCAGCCGGCTTTTATACAGAACCGGCTTATATTAGTACACCTGTTTGCGAATAACTATATCAAATAGCTAATCATTTGTTGCAAACTGAATGCTTATATCTTTAAATCCACTGTTTATCTCTATATATTTCTCCACGTGGCGCCTTATTTTTACCATGTCCGATAAATTGCGGCATTTTATATATACGGCGATCCTGTAGCTGTCGCGAAGCTTCGATACCGCCTCCGGCGTCGGACCCAGTATCGAGATGTCGGTCATGCCAAGTGTTGAGACATATTTTTTTATATGCTCCATGGCATTTAAAAGATACTGTTCGTCCTTCATGGCACCGTGTATCGTCATTATACAGCCTGCCGGCGGATAATTCATAAGGGAACGTTTTCCCTTTTCATCCTCGTAAAAGGCTTCATAATCCTGCCTTGCCGCCGCCTGTATAACGGGATTTTCGGGATTGTATGTCTGGATTATCCCGCAGCC
>CAYMAY010000072.1:0-9305 GCA_964388555.1 uncultured Lachnospiraceae bacterium | reverse complement strand
CCAATAACATGGACACGGATTATTATTCGAAGCTGTACAACGATAAATCAACACCTTTTTACAACAAGGCGACCCAGCAGCTTACTGCGCCGGGTTCAACATTTAAGCCGGTAACGGCGGCGGCAGGGCTTTCGGAAGGTGTAATTGATACCGGTACGGTGATAAACTGCAACGGACTTTTCGGAGAAGGACTGGTGGATGTCGGAGATCAGCTTCACTGCGTGCTTCTTACCGGTCACGGTGATGAAACAGTAGTAACCGCAATAAGGGATTCATGCAACGTATTCTTTTCGACGGTGGGATACAGGCTCGGTCTTACGGATGACGGAACATATGTTTCGGAAAACGCTACAGAAAAGATACAGGAATACGCTTCGAAGTTCTGTCTTGATGAGAAAACCAATATACAGCTTTCAGAGTCGTCACCGAGAGTTTCGGACACAATGCCGATACCTTCTTCTATAGGACAGGGAACCCACCAGTATACAACGGCGCAGCTTGCGAGATACGCAGGCACGATCTACTCCAACGGTGTAAGCTATAATCTTAATCTTTTGTCGAAGGTTACGGATTCATCCGGAAATACCATTACGGAATACGAACCGACTATGGCAAAGGAATCAGAGATCGACGATTATATCTGGGGCGTTGTACAGGAGGGTATGAGAGAGGTTGTACTGTCTCACGACGCCTTTAAGGATCTTGAGATCGAGCTTCACGGAAAGACAGGTACGGCTCAGGAGGACAAGCTTCGTCCCGATCATGCCCTGTTCATCGGATATACAAATAATACAGGAGACGATATAGCGATGGCCGTGCGTATCGCATTCGGCTATTCGTCGTCTAACGCAGAGGTTGTGGGAAACGACGTTCTGGAATATTATTACGGTCTCAAATCCGTGGAGGAAATCATCACCGGCGAATCAGAAACAGAGGGTCTTACAACCGAAGTAACGGATTAATGAAATGATCAAACAATACAGACTTAGGGATTTTAATTTTCTTTTATTAATACTGCTGTTTGTTATATGTACAATAGGAGTTCTGCTGGTGGGATCGGCAGACTCCTCCGTTCAGCAAAAACAGCTTTTCGGCTGCGCGGCGGGATTTGTGCTTATGCTCATACTGGCGTTTGTGGACTACAGCTGGATACTTAAATTCTACCGGATAATATATGTTATAAACATCGCTTTATTGCTTTGGGTATGTTTTAAGGGGTCAAGCGCAAAAGGCGCCACAAGATGGATCCAGATAGGCGGAGACGGAGGATTTCAGTTTCAGCCCACAGAGCTGGCAAAGGTTTTGCTTGTTCTGTTTTTCGCCATGTATTTTATGAAACACAGTTCAGATCTTAATACATTTAAGACCATCGTAAAATCCATTGCTCTTATTGCGTTCCCGCTTCTGCTGATATTTGTGCAGCCGGATCTGAAGAACACCATAACCATAGCAATTTTATTTATGGTGCTGTATTATGCGGCGGGTTTAAATTATAAGGTTATCGGAAAGATAGTCCTTATTGTTGCAATTGTTGTGGTATCCGCGCTGCTGCTGATACTTAAGACGGATCTTCCTATAATCCAGGAGTATCAGAAGAACAGGATAGTAACCTTCTTCAATTCCGACGAAGAGGAATATTCGGATGATGCATTGCAGCAGAATAACTCTGTCAGGGCAATAGGAAGCGGTCAGCTTACCGGAAAAGGGCTTAACAATAATGAGGTTTCATCTAACAACGGCAATTTCGTTTCGGAAACAGGCACCGACTTTATATTTGCCGTAGCGGGAGAGGAGCTTGGTTTTGTAGGATGTTTCTGCATTGTTGTGATAATTTTTCTTATCGCTTTCATGTGTTTAATAACAGGCAAAAGGGCAAAGGATCTGGCCGGAACCGTCATATGCACCGGCATGGGCTCAATCATAGCGATTCAGGCGTTTATCAATATATGCGTCGCTACGGGGCTTTTTCCGAATACAGGAACACCGCTTCCGTTTATAAGCTACGGACTTTCGTCACTTATCAGCCTGTTCATAGGAATGGGGTTTGTACTTAATGTCGGCCTGCAGCGCAAACGTCACAGCGGAAAGCTCACAAATAAAGAACTGATCTACAGATACTAAGGTTACTGACTATATGGCAGAAAAAAAACAGAAAAGATCCATATGGAATAAATTGCTGGCTGTCGTTATTGCCGCGGTTGCGGCACTTGCGGCAGTGGCTTTTTTCGTCAATTACAATAATGAGCGTGCTCTTGATATTTCATCACCGTACGCTGACAGAATTTTCACCGATAACGGAAATTCAACGGCAGAGACATTTGCGTCAAAGCTTGTTAAAGCGAGAAATTATGAGGATGCAGAGGGGTTTTCACTTACGGATGACTCGGAGCGGGCATTGCTTTTTAATACCGAATCGCTTGAAGCCGTATATTCACACGGCATATACGAAAGGGCATACCCGGCGAGCCTTACAAAGATAATGACGGCAATCCTTGCGTTGAAATACGGTAATCCCGATGATGTCGTAGTTATGGACTCTTCCGATTTTGATCTGGAAGAGGGCTCCCAGAACAGTGATATGACAGCAGGCGACAGCGTTACCATGAAACAGCTTACAGAGGTTCTTCTTGTTCACTCCGCGAATGATGCCGCAAATGCCATAGCAAGGCATATTTCCGGCTCACAGGAGTCTTTCGTGCAGCTTATGAATGAGGAAGCCCGTTCATACGGCATGACAAATACGAATTTCGTAAACCCTCACGGCCTCCACGATGATGCCCATTACACATGCGCGTATGATGTGTATCTCATGCTCAACAAAGCTCTTGAGTATAAAGAGTTTAACGAGATAATCAGAATGAGTTCATATACACTGAATATCACAAGAGACGGAAATGTTATTTCGTACAATTATTCTTCGACAAACAAGTTTCTGAACGGTGAGGCGAATGCGCCTGAGGGCGTAAAGGTATGGGGCGGAAAGACAGGAACAACACCTGAGGCAGGAGCGTGTCTTGCAATCTCGGTTCAAAGCGAGGAAGGTGTTCCGTATATCGCGGTTATCATGAATTCACCGAAAAAAACGGTGCTGTATGATGACATGCGTTCACTGCTTTCTCTTACGGGGCAGAGTTGATTCAGACATAACCAAATTTGCCCTTGTTTTTTATCAGTAAATAAAATATAATAAATTTTAACAAAAGCCTATTATTACGGCGGTAACACAAGGAGGATTTTGATATGATAAGTTTAATTGTCGGAGGCAATGGAAAGGGCAAGACAAAAATTTTGCTTGATCAGGCTAACGAGGCGATAAAGGAATCAAACGGTAGTATTGTTTATATTGATAAAAATTCTAAACACATGTATGAGCTGAACAATAAGGTCAGACTTATCGATACGTCAAATCTTCCTTTAAAAAATCCCGACCAGTTCTTGGGTGCTTTATGCGGAGTGCTTTCACAGGATCACGATATAGAAAAAGTTTATCTTGATGATTTCAATAAGATCGCAAAATTAGAAGAAGATGATCTTGAGAAATATCTTGAAGAATGCGAAGGCATAAGCGATTCGTTTGGAGTAGAATTCGTAATAGGTATTCCCGTAGACAAGAGCGCACTTAGCGAGAAGTTCAGCGCCATGGTTACGGTAGAGTGCTAAGATCAGATAATTAATAATTGATTCAAGTGCCGGGAGGTTCGCTTCCCGGCATTAGTTTGAAATTGCAAAGGTTGTATTACGCAGCCTTAATAAATGTTCATGAGAAAAAAAGGCTTTAAAATTCATTTTAATATCGGAACGGTTATTTTCGGAGTCCTTTTTGTCTATCTGATCATCACTGTTTTACTTTATGTGTTCAAAACACGTGTAGAGACATATCAGGTTATGTCGGGACCGCTTTCAGGTAACGACACATATACTGCTCTCATTATGAGAAATGAATTTGTTGCAACGGCTGCCACGGATGGTTATGTCAATTATTATACAGGCGCATCTTCAAAGGTTTCAAAAAACAGTCTGATCTGCAGTATTACGACGGAGGAAACACCTCAATCGAATTCTGCCGTTACCGAAACAGACTACAATAGTTTGCGCCAGCTTTCGTCTGATGCGTCAAAACGCTTCGATACCAACGATTTCGAGGAAGTATATGATCTGCAGTACAGCATTTCGAATGTCCTGTGGGACGATACGGCAGTCGAATCCTCTACGGGGGATTTTTACAGGGCATCGGAGGACGGAGTCGTATCAACGCTTGTAGACGGTTATGAAACCATAAGCGAGGATGATCTTACAGCGGATCTGGGTCAGGGTTCGGGATACTCGACGGAACGGCTTGCAAGCCATGAAAGCGTAAAAGCCGGAAGCAGTATATACAGGCTGGTAAGCGGTGAAGAATGGTCTATATATTTTCCTATAACGGATGAACAGCTTGTTCGCCTTGCTTCTCTTACGGATGTTAAGGTGAAGTTCCTTTCCGATAATAATACGGAAAGCGGAAAGCTTACTTTTTTGACAGTAGGAGATCAGCGCTACGGAAAGATCACTTTTGATAACGGCATGATCCGATACGTGGATGACAGATTTGTAGATGTGGAAATCATCAGCAACACAAAAACGGGACTTAAAATACCTGTTTCGTCCATTGTTTCAAAGGAGTTTTATACCATTCCCGGGGAATATCTTACGTACAGCGGTGATAATAATGAGGACGCCGGATTCTTAAAAGAAGTTGTAGATGATGACGGCGTAAAGACGACAGAATTTGTCAGTGCATCTGTTTATGATAAATCCGAGCCGGATGAAGATGGCGAAAGCGCGCTCTACTATGTTGATACGGATGCATTTGAAGACGGTGACGTTCTTGTAACTGCCGATTCAAATTCGAAGTATACTGTGGGCGACGTCGGAACCTTAGAGGGCGTTTACTGCGTAAACAGAGGATATGCCGTGTTCAGACGCATTAAGATCATAGATAAAAATTCGGTTTACTGTATTGTTGAGCAGGGTACGAGCTACGGCTTGTCGCTATATGATTATATAGTCGAGGACGGAAGCACGGTTCACGAGAATCAGATAGTGCAGTAATGAATTATAGCGTATACAATGTGACAGTTGTATTTGGCAGCAGGAGGATAACGAAATGCTGATTGATAATTATAATGAGGTTAAGCGAAATGTTGAAGAAGCCTGCAAAAAAGCGGGCAGGGATACTTCCGAGGTAACTCTTATTGCGGTAAGTAAGACAAAACCTGTGTCCGATATTCAGGTCATATACGATGCCGGCCAGCGTGAATTCGGCGAAAACAAGGTTCAGGAGCTGGATGATAAGATCCCTGTTCTTCCGGATGATATAAAATGGCATCTCATAGGTCATCTTCAGACAAATAAAGTAAAGTATATTGTCGACAAAGTTGCATTGATACATTCCGTCGATTCCGTAAAGCTTGCGGAGACGATAAATAAAGAGGCTATTAAAAAAGGAGTCAGGGCAAACATCCTCATTGAGGTAAACGTGGCGGAGGAAGAGAGCAAGTTTGGTGTAAAATGCGATGAGGTATTACCGCTTGTTCAGAAAATTTCTTCTTTGGAGGCGGTGCATATCTGCGGTCTTATGACTATTGCACCTTTTGTGGCGAATCCCGAGGAAAACAGACCCGTTTTCGCCAAATTGAAGCAATTAAGTGTTGACATAGACTCGAAAAATATTGATAATGTCTCTATGGTTGTGCTCAGCATGGGTATGACAAATGACTATAAAGTCGCAATCGAAGAGGGCGCGACTCACGTGAGAGTAGGAACGGCTATATTCGGAGAGCGAAATTATTCGATATAAATTTAACCAGTCAGGAGAATTAAGATGAGCTTTATTGATAAATTTGTAAACGCGGTACGTATCAACAACGACGAGGACTACGACGAGGACGAGTTCTACGACGAGGAGGACGAGGAAGAAGAGGAGGACGACTTCGAGGAAGAAAAGCCTAAAAAGAGCTTCTTCAGCCGCTTTAAGAATAAGAAAAAATCAGAAGATGACTACGATGATGAAGATGAAGAAGAGGAGGAAGAATATATTGCTCCCAAAAAGAAAACATCATCAGTTCATACATCTGATTCCAGAGTTACACCTATCAATAGAAAAAACGGTAAGAACATGCAGGTTCGTGTTATAAAGCCTGCCAACATGGAGGATACGAGACATATCGCCGATACTCTTCTTGCAAATTGTACCGTTATCCTTAACCTTGAGGGTCTGGATGTGGAGATCGCACAGCGAGTTATCGATTTCTCTTCGGGAGCATGCTATACGATAAACGGTTCACTCCAGAAGGTTTCCAGTTACATATTTGTTCTCACACCACGTACGGTAGGCGTTTCGGGAGATATTACGGATATCTTAAGCGGTGCCGTTCCGTCAATGAGAAATCTTTAAAAATATAAACATGAAATATTATCCCCGCAGGAGGCTGCGGGGTTCTTTATAGGAGCTGTAAATTGGAACAGAAACGCATAGACAACAAAAAATTTTACATCATCATGGCACTGTGCATGATCCTGCTGGTGATTTTCGACAGGATAACAAAGTACCTTGCCATTGTTTATCTTATGGGTAATCAGGGTATAACACTTATAGGCGGCGCTTTAAAGCTTTTATATCTGGAAAACAGAGGAGCCGCCTTTGGAATGCTTCAGGGAATGCAGCCGGTGTTCTGGATTCTTACGGCAGCATTTTTGGTAATAGCTGCACTGTTTTTCCGTAAAGTTCCGAAAACAAAGCGATACGTACCCATAAGTGCCTGTGTGGCGGTGCTTGTATCCGGTGCCATCGGAAATTTCATTGACAGGATATTTAACGGATACGTCGTTGATTTTATATATTTCGAGATAATAGATTTCCCAATCTTCAACGTTGCGGATATATATGTAACACTTTCTGTTATCGCACTTGTTATACTTCTGCTTTTTTACTATAAGGAGGGCGATTTTTCATTTCTTTCACGAAAAAAGAGTGTAGATCATGAATGAACTTTCCAATGAATTTTCTTTTGAAGTATTTGAAAAGGACGAAGGAAAGCGTGCAGATGTATTTCTTTCGGAAAACATAAGTGATGTTTCAAGGTCATATATCCAGAAATGTTTTAAGGACGGAGCTGTTTTGCTGAACGGAACGCCTGTTAAAGCAAACCGCAGGCTGAAAACGGGAGAGGAGATATACATCGATCTTCCGGAAACAGAGGAACTTGATATTAAAGCTGAGGACATCCCTCTCGACATATTATATGAGGACGACGACATCCTTATAGTAAACAAACCCAAGGGGATGGTTGTTCATCCCGCTGCCGGTCACTACGAGGGAACGCTGGTTAATGCCCTTATGTATCACTGCGGTGACAGCCTCTCGGGGATAAACGGCGTATTGCGTCCCGGAATAGTTCATCGGATAGATAAGGATACTACGGGAGCACTGGTGGTATGCAAAAGCGATATCGCTCACAGGGGCCTTTCGGAACAGCTGGCTGTGCACAGCATTAATAGACGCTACAGAGCCATTGTGCACGGAAAATTACGGGAAAGTGAATTTACCGTGGATGCGCCCATAGGACGTCATCATACCGATAGAAAGAAGATGGCTGTAACGGAAAACGGCAAGCGTGCCGTTACGGATGTTAAAGTTCTAAAAGAGCTTAACGGATATACGTATATAGAGTGTACGCTTCACACAGGGCGCACGCACCAGATAAGGGTTCATATGGCACATATAGGCCATCCCATACTTGGAGATACCGTATACGGTCCCAAAAAGTGCCCCATAAAGCTATGCGAGGGACAGACGCTTCACGCGTATATGATAGGTTTTGTGCATCCTGTCAAAAAAGAATACGTGGAATTTTATGCGCCTCTCCCCCAGTATTTCGAAAAATTACTTAAATCTTTAGTATAGCTTGCTAAATAAACACAAGTTTGATATACTTTTGTTGTGTTAAATGACGAATATTCAAGATGTGCTAATAGAAATAATACGAGAAAGCACATCGGGTTTAAAGGAGGGAAACTTATGAATACGATCATTACAATCGGACGTCAATTCGGCTCAGGCGGACATCAGATAGGCACAGAACTTGCAAAAGAGTTTGGTATTCCCTGCTATGACAAAGAGCTTTTGGAAAAAGCGGCAAAGGACAGCGGACTCAGCAAGGAGCTTTTTGAAAGCCAGGACGAAAAGCCCACAGGCAGCTTCTTATTTTCACTTGTTATGGATACATATTCATCATCGAGATTTCCATCGGGTCTTTATTCGGACATGCCGCTCAATCAAAAAATTTTCCTTGCGCAGTTCGAGGCAATAAAGAAAATAGCCGATCAGGGACCTTGTGTTATGATAGGACGTTGTGCGGATTATGCACTGGAGTATAACGAGAGATGCCTTTCCGTATTTATCCATGCACCGCTGGAGACGAGAATAAAGAGAATATCACAGCTCTTTGATATATCTGTTTCCAAGGCTAAAGACAGGATCATAAAGACGGATAAGTCAAGGGCAAGCTATTATAACTACTATACAAGTAAGAAATGGGGAGACATGGAAAGCTATAATCTCTCTATTGATACGGGAATGTATGGAATAAACGGAGCTGTTGATCTTATTAAAAAAGCCGTGGAGATAAAGGAAAACGCAACAATCCACCATATCCACGAGGAGCCTTTTTACAGCTCGGCTTCAATCTGATAATCTAAATGGAAAAAATATGTGATGGCGCTTGCATGTACGGGAAATGCTCTTTCCCGTACTGCATTCGTTATAGGCAAAAAAGAATTGAAAATGTAAAGAAGGCAGACAGTGCGTCGATACTAACGGAATTTGTTTCGGACAAAGTCGTTCCCGATAAAGACGGATACGGTTTTGCCGTTGACATCGGAACGACTACACTGGCTGTTTATTTATATGATATCGGAGCAGCAAAAGCCTTGTCTGTTAAGACGGCGATCAATCCCCAGGCTTTGTGCGGCTCTGATGTTTTGTTGCGTATCAGTTACTGTGAGAAATACGAAAACGGCTTAAAAGATCTGCAAGCAGCGGTTATAAAAGCCATTGACGAGCTGTTTAATGAGGCCTGCCGAAGCGCGCGAGTGGCGTATTCAGACATGAAATACGCCGTGATCAGCGGAAATACAGTGATGCTTCATATTGCGGTGGGTCTTTCGCCTGTTTCTATGGGAAAATATCCTTTCAAGGCTCAAAGTCTGTTTGGAATATCATATACCGGAGCGGAGCTTGGATTCTCGAATAAATCCCTTGAGATTTA
>CAYMAY010000071.1:0-9310 GCA_964388555.1 uncultured Lachnospiraceae bacterium | reverse complement strand
ATAAAGAGGGGAAACATGGAAGAAGACAGAAAAAGACCGGCGAGGAAGCCGGAAAATCCGGTGAAAGAGTGGATATCAGACAATCTCAGATATTTAATGCTTATCGGCGGAATAATAATATTAGTAGTTATCATATTTTTTGTGGCAAGAGCCATAATCGGAAATGGCTCGGATAGTTCGAGTGCCGCATCGGTGTCAACGGTGAGCGAGTCCAAGGATGAAAGCGATGCAGCAGACGAAAAGAGTACTTCGGTTGATTCGTCTGCAAACTCGTCGGAGGTGAGCGTAACACCGACCGAAACACCTGAGGCAACACCTACGGAAGAAGCATCTCAGGATGTTTCACTTACGGAGGCGTCTGCCGATGTTACGAATGTTGTAACGACGTATTTCAACGCGCTTTCATCAGGAGACGCATCAGCGGCGGCTTCTGTTTTGGAGAGTATAAGCGATGAGGACAGCGCGGCTATATCGCAGGGATTATACAGCACCAGTTATACTGATATAAAAGTATATTCTTATCCGGGGGATGTGGACGGATCGTATTTTGTGCTGGCAAGATACAATTACACATATCCGGGATACGAAACGGCAGTACCGGCACTTACACAGCTTTATGTATTTACCCGGGATGACGGCAGCCTTTGCATAGCATCTGATGAGACTCAGCAGACAAAGTCAGAGCTTTTCGATGAGATATTAAAGCGGGATGATGTATCGTCTCTCGTAAATGAGGCGAAGGCAGAGTATGATGCGGTACTGGCAGCTGATCCTTCACTTGCGGAGTATATTAACGGACTGTCATCATAAAAAAAACGATATGAGAATAAATAAATATTTAAGTGAATGCGGTGTGTGTTCGCGGCGCGAGGCGGATGCCTTGATAGAGGCAGGAGCCGTTTTTATAAACGGACAGTGCGCCAAATGCGGTATGCAGGCGGACGAGAACGACGATGTGACGGTGCGGGGAAAGAGCATAAAGCCTCTCGAAAAAAAGACGTATCTCGCATTTAACAAGCCGAAGGGCATTGTGTGTACATCCGAAAAGCGCGAGAAGAATAATCTTGTGGATTATCTTAAATTAAATAAAAGAGTTACATATGCGGGCAGGCTGGATAAGGAGTCGGAAGGTCTGCTTATTTTGACAGACGACGGCTATCTTATAGACGAACTTATGACAGGCAGAAACGGTCATGAAAAGGAGTACGTCGTCACCGTAAACAGAAATATCACCGACGAGGACATAAAAAAGCTCAGCAGCGGAATATATATAGAAGAATTAGGAAGAACAACGCTGCCGTGCAAGGTATGGCGCAGCGGCAGAAACGGATTCCACATCGTATTGACGCAGGGGATAAACCGTCAGATACGAAGAATGTGCGAATGTCTCGGAATGCGAGCCGTCTCCCTTACACGTATCAGGATAGAAAATATCACGCTGGGAGATCTTAGGTCGGGTCAGATAAGAGAACTTACAGGTTCCGAGATAAAAGAACTCAAAAAGAGAGCATCGAACAACAAGACCGGTATAGATAAAAAGTATGGAAAAAACTATCGAAACAGAAAGCAGAATAAAGGAGCTTATCCAAAAGCTAAATGAGGCATCCAAAGCGTATTATGCCGAGGATCGCGAGATCATGGATAATTTCACCTATGATAAGCTTTACGATGAGCTTGCCTCTTTGGAAGAGGAGAGCGGCATATATATGTCTGATTCGCCGACACAAAAGGTGGGTTACGAGGCTGTTAAGAGTCTGCCGGAGGCGTATCATGAGCAGCCAATGCTTTCCCTCGATAAAACAAAGAGCGTCGAAGAGCTTAAGTCTTTTATCGGGAACAATAAGACATTGCTTTCCTGGAAGATGGATGGTCTGACCATTGTTCTTACATACAGAAACGGCGAGCTTTCCGACGCCGTTACGAGAGGCAACGGCATCAGGGGCGAGGTAGTAACAAATAACGCCAGAGTGTTTAAGGGATTGCCGCTTCGTATACCATTTAAAGGCGAGCTTGTGCTTCGCGGTGAGGCGTATATCACATATGCCGATTTCGAGGCCATAAACGAGGAAAATCCCGATGCCGAGGCTAAATATAAGAATCCGCGAAATCTTTGCAGCGGCTCTGTTCGCCAGCTGGACAGCAGCGTTGCGGCGGCGAGAAATATCCGCATAAAAATCTTTGCACTTGTACGTGCAGATGGTATGGATTTTGATAATTCACACGAGAAGGAATTTACCTGGCTTAAAACGCTGGGATTTGATATTGTCGGTTACAGGATCGTCACGGCTGATGATCTTGACGAGGCTATCGCAGATTTTTCGGAAAAGGTAAAGACCAACGAATTTCCGTCGGATGGTCTTGTGGCGCTATACGATGACATATCCTACGGAGCATCACTGGGCCGTACGGCAAAGGCTCCGAGAAATGCATTCGCATTTAAGTGGGCGGACGAGATAAAGTCGACGCACCTTAAGATGGTGGAGTGGAGCCCGTCAAGAACGGGTCTTATAAATCCCGTGGCAGTATTCGAGCCGGTAGAACTCGAGGGAACGACGGTGTCCAGAGCGAGTCTTCATAATGTCAGCATCCTAAGAGAATTAAAGCTTGGGATCGGCGATGAGATAACAGTCTACAAGGCAAACATGATAATACCTCAGGTGGCGGAAAATCTTACAAAGAGCGATACACTTGAGATACCGGATGCGTGTCCTGCCTGTGGCGGACGTACAAAAATAATGGGTACCGGCGATGTGCAGACCCTAATGTGCGAAAACCCCGATTGCCCCGCAAAGGCCATAAAATCATTCGAGCTTTTTGTCAGCAGGAACGCTATGGATATAGAAGGAATGTCCGAGTCCACGCTGGAAAAGTTCATAGCCCAGGGATTTATACATTCATATGCGGATCTTTTCAGGCTTGATGAGCACAAAGACGCCATAGTCGCGTTGGAAGGCTTCGGGGAAAAATCCTACGAAAATATAATCGCGGCTGCCGAGAAAGCAAAAAACACCACAGCCGACAGGCTCCTTTACGCAATGGGAATTCCGGGAATCGGAAGCGCAGGCGCAAAACTCATCGCGGAGCATTTCGATTACGATATGGAAAAAATAAGAAATGCGTCCAGAGAGGAGCTTACCAGGATAGACGGCATCGGCGATGTTATGGCCGGTGCATATGTCATCTGGTGGCAAAACGAGGTCCATTCAAAGGAAGTGAATGAACTCCTCGAAGTATTGCATTTGCAGTCAGCTGCAAAAAAAGAAATAAAGGAAGCCATAAAAGGTAAGACTTTTGTTATTACCGGAAGCCTGGAGCATTTCGAAAACAGGGATGCGCTTAAGGCGTTTATAGAAAACGCAGGCGGCAAGGTAACGGGAAGCGTTTCCGCAAAGACAGATTATCTTATAAATAATGATACAACGTCGTCTTCAACAAAAAACAAAAAGGCGGCACAGCTCGGCATTCCGGTTATATCCGAGGATGATTTTATAAAAATGGCCGAGTAGGGAGGTACATACATGCCTATCAGAGTACAGAACGATCTGCCAGCAAAGGAGATCTTAGAGCATGAAAATATATTTGTAATGGATGAGGACAGGGCGCATCATCAGGACATACGTCCTCTTGAGATCCTTATGCTCAACCTTATGCCTACAAAGGAGGAAACGGAGCTTCAGATGCTGAGGTGCCTTTCGAATTCGCCTTTGCAGGTCAATGTTACGTTTATGATGGTTTCGACACATAAGTCGAAAAACACGTCGAAGAGCCATTTAAACAGATTTTATGAGTATTTCGATGATGTGCGGTCACGGAAGTTCGACGGCATGATAATTACCGGCGCGCCCATAGAGCATTTCGAATTTGAAGAGGTGGATTTCTGGGAAGAATTCACACAGATCCTGGATTGGGCGCAGACACATGTCACATCGACGGTCTTCCAGTGCTGGGGAGCCCAGGCGGCAATGTATTATTATTACGGAATAAACAAGCGCCCGCTGGATAAAAAGCTGTTCGGCGTATATATGCACGAGGTAAGACACAGGAAGATACCGCTTGTGCGCGGCTTTGATGATGTTTTCCTTACGCCTCATTCAAGACATACCGATGTGGCGTTGGAGGACATAGAAAAGTGCCAGGAGATAACCATCCTTGCCGATTCGAAAGAAGCAGGATTCCTTCTCGGAATGGCCGACGGCGGACGTAAGATATTTATCCAGGGTCATCCCGAGTACGACAGAATGACCCTGGACGGCGAATACAGAAGAGACGTAGACAAAGGTCTCGCCATAGAACCGCCGCTTAATTATTATAAGGACAATGATCCGTCGAACAAGCCGGTGCTTACATGGAGATCTATGTCGTTTAATCTGTACGCCAACTGGCTGAATTACTATGTATACCAGACGACGCCGTACAATCTTGCGGGAACGCCGGAGGTCTTTAATAAGTAGTAATCCGCGCGTTTGACGTAAATCAGGGAAAGAGAAATTATGTTTGTACATGTATTAGAACACACGCTTACGGATACGCTGAGGCTTTTGCCGTTTTTATTCCTAACGTATCTTCTGATGGAATATCTGGAATATCATGCCATGGGAAAGCTGACAAATGCCGTAAGTAAGGTGGGAAAGGCAGGACCGCTTCTCGGCGGTCTTGTGGGAATTGTTCCGCAGTGTGGCTTTTCGGCTGCAGCGTCAGGGCTTTTCGCCGGAGGCGTTGTAAGTGTTGGAACGCTGCTTGCGGTATTTTTTTCAACTTCAGATGAAATGCTTCCGCTTTTTATCTCACACGGAATTCAGGTTGAGTCGATAGTAAAGATACTGATCGTAAAGGTATTGCTGGCGATCGTTTCGGGGTACGTGATAGACGCGATCCTTAAACTTCTAAAGAAGAAAAACAAAAAGACGATACACGAGTTTTGCGAGAGTGAGAATTGCGATTGCGAGGACGGAATACTTAAATCAGCCATTATCCATACCATAAAGATCTGGGTGTTTGTATTTTCGGTTACATTTACGCTGGATGCATTGCTTGAATGCACCGGATTCGAACAGGTGGCATTGGATTTTTCGGCTATGCCCTGGATCGCCGTGCCTATCGTTTGTCTTATAGGGCTTATACCGAACTGCGCCGCATCAGTTGTTATAACGGAGTGTTACTTAAGCGGAATCATATCCGGCGGAGCTATGATGGCAGGTCTTCTTACAAGCTGCGGCGTGGGACTTCTGGTCTTATTCCGGACGAACAAACGTCTGTCGGAGAACATAAAAATAGCGATAGCCGCTTACGGCATCGGAGTATTCTGGGGGCTTGTGATTGACGCGTTCGGAATTGTCTTTTAGCCCGGCATAACGATCTGCAGATGACTATACCAAATGGGATTGCTTTGCAGGTGGGGTTTGGCGATTGTGTTGCAGCTTGTTAAACAGGATAAATATTTCACAGGAGGCGAGTATGGGTAAATATATTTTCGGAGTCGATATAGGCGGAACGACGGTCAAAATAGGTTTCTTTACTGCAGAGGGCATTCTTGTTGACGACTGGGAGATAAAAACCCGCAAAGAGGACAACGGTAAAAACATCCTTTCCGATATAGCCGATTCTATTTCCGGGAAGATAGAATCCTGCGGTGCAAACAGGGATGATGTAATAGGAATAGGACTCGATGCGCCGGGACCGGTGCTGGAGGACGGAACGATAAAAGGGGCCGTTAATATAGGCTGGGGCACATTTAACCTGAAAGAGGAGATGGAGAGCCTTACGGGAATAGCCGTTAAAGCGGCAAACGACGCAAATGTAGCCGCTCTTGGAGAGCTATGGAAAGGCGGCGGCGAAGGCTATTCGGATATATGTCTCGTAACTATTGGTACGGGACTTGGAGGAGGCCTTGTTTTGGGCGGTAAGATACGTGCCGGAGCAAACGGAGCGGCGGCTGAGATAGGTCATTTGCCGTTTGTGGAACCTGAAAGCGAGCCCGATGTATGCGGCTGCGGCAAGAGAGGCTGCCTTGAGCAGTACACCTCGGCAACCGGTATGGTAAGGGTTGCAAAAAGATATCTGGAGGCGCATCCCGAAAAGAAATGCGGATTAAGGGATATTCCGGATTTTACAACGAAAGAGATATTTGATCTGGCAAAGGCACATGATGAGACGGCTGTTGAAATAACAGAGCTGATCTATAAATATCTCGGACGGGGATTGGCGATTATATCGGCAGTTGCTGACGTGGAGGCGTTTGTTATAGGCGGCGGTGTTTCGAAAGCCGGCGATGTGATAACAGAAGGCGTGCGCAAATATTACGTGGGATACGCATTCCCCGCAACCCGCGGAGCGGATTTTAAACTTGCGAAGCTCGGTAATAAGGCGGGAATATATGGCGCCGCGAAGCTGATAATCGGATAAAAAATATATCGAAATAAAACAGTGATGTCACGTTTTGCATTTAAATGAATGCTCTTCCGGGAACCGTTCGCACTTGTCGGTGGATGTTCCAGGAAGAGCATTCATTTTTATGCATTTTTTATTTTGAGATAAAGGCGCCGTACGCGCGGTACGTTTCGTACACGTCTGCCTTACTTGTTATTTCGAATGGTGCGTGCATCGAAAGTACGGCTACACCGAAGTCGATAACGTTCATGCCGAGGTTAGCCATTATATATGCAATGGTTCCGCCGCCGCCCTCGTCAACCTTGCCGAGCTCGGAGGTCTGGTAAGAAACGTTTTCCGAATCCATTATATTCCTTAAGAAAGCGATGTACTCGGCGTTTGCGTCATTTGAACCGGATTTTCCTCTTGCACCCGTGTATTTATTAAATACGGGACCGAGTCCTAAGTATGCGCTGTTGTTCGGCTCACTCACATCGGGATATAACGGATCGAATCCGGCCGTAACGTCTGAAGAAAGAACGCAGCTCTTTTTAAGAGCTCGGCGAAGCTTTATCTCGCTGTAGCATCCGCAGATATCCATAAGCTCTGCAATAGTATCCTCGAAGAAGCGGGAGTGCATTCCTGTTGCGCCCACACTTCCTATTTCCTCTTTGTCCGTAAGAAGGCAGATACTTGTAAGAGTAGGATTCTCGGTATCCATTATGGCTCTGAAGGATGGATATGCGCATACACGATCGTCCTGTCCGTAGGAGATTATCATGCTTCTGTCAAGACCCAGTTCTCTTGCACCGCCGGCAGGAACAACCTCCAGCTCAGCTGATACGAAATCATCTTCTTCAATTCCGTATTTTTCCTTAAGTATTGAAAGAATATACTTCTTAACAGGTTCTTTCTCTTTTTCTTTGGAATCCGAAACCTCCGGTCTGCTTCCGATGAGGATATTCAATGATTCGCCGGGAACAAATTCGGAGGCTTTCTTTGCCATCTGCTTCGCACCGAGATGCGGCAGAAGGTCAGATATTCCGAATACGGGATCTCCTTCAGCTTCGCCGATATTGATAACTACCGTTGAACCGTCCTTCTTGGCTACAACGCCGTGGAGCGCAAGGGGAAGCACAAGCCACTGGTATTTTTTGATACCGCCGTAGTAATGCGTATCAAAATATGCAAGTCCTTTATCCTCGTAGAGAGGTTTCTGTTTGAGATCGAGACGAGGTGAATCTATATGGGCCCCCAGGATTCTGAAGCCGTCTGTGAGAGGCTGGGATCCTATCCTGAAAATCAGAACGGATTTATTCATCATATTCGCATATACAAGGTCATTTGCTTTTGGTGCCGTACCCGTCTCTAAAAGCTCGTCGATAGATCTTGCACCCTTAGATTTAAGAGTGGATATTATCTCGGTTACACATTCTCTTTCTGTCTTGCATGATGAAAGAAAATTCATATAGTCAGCGCAGAAGCTCTGAGCCTTTTCTTCATCAAAATTCTTCTTAGTCCAAAGTGTTTTATTTTTCATATATTCCCTCCAGATGAGATGTTTTTACTGCTTCTACTGTTTGAAATGATTTTTACTGTTCTTTACTGTGGCTTACTGTCCGCAATGTATTTTACTGTTCTTTACGGGGACTGTCAATTAACGCCGGTACGTTTCGGACCTCATTATTTCTGAAAACTTTAGACTTTTCGTTAAAAATGTAACAAAATTATCTTGATTTACATATGTAAGTTTGATATTATTTTAAGGGTTAAAAAAGCTTTTGTTGGTCAATTGTGACAGCATAATTTTTAAATAAGGTGGAAAGGGGATTCATGCCTTTGATGAGGTGGGGCATGAAGGAGAGAAAATGTACAAAATCTTAAGTGCAGACAAACTTGCGGCAAACATATACCGCATGGTAGTCGAAGCGCCGAGAATCGCAAAGCGGTGCGAGCCGGGTCAGTTCCTTATTGTAAAGCTGGACGAAGTGGGCGAGAGAATACCGCTTACGATTTGCGACTATGACAGAGCGGCAGGAACGGTTACTATCGTATTCCAGCCCATCGGATATTCAACGATGGAAATGGCAAAGCTTCAGGCAGGAGACAGCTTTATGGATGTTGTCGGACCGCTTGGACGTCCTTCCGAATTCGTCGAGATGGACATCGATGAATTAAAGAACAAAAAGCTGCTTTTCGTTGCAGGCGGTGTAGGAACGGCTCCCGTTTATCCGCAGGTTAAATGGCTCAATGAGCATGGCGTAAGAGCAGATGCTATTATAGGCGCAAAGAACAAGGATCTCGTTATACTTGAGAAGGAATTCAACGAGGTCTGCAATCTTTACGTTACAACAGACGACGGTTCCTATCAGAGAAAGGGAATGGTTACCCAGTGCATTTCAGATCTTGTTGCAGAAGGCAAACATTATGATCACTGCATAGCTATAGGACCCATGATAATGATGAAGTTCGTTTGCAAGCTCACAAAGGAGCTGAACATACCGACTATCGTCAGCATGAACCCGATAATGGTAGATGGCACGGGAATGTGCGGTGCCTGCCGTTTGAACGTTGGCGGCGAAGTTAAATTCGCATGCGTTGACGGACCGGAGTTCGATGGTCATCTCGTAGATTTCGACCTGGCAATGAAGCGTCAGCAGATGTATAAGACAGAAGAGGGACGCGCAAAATTAAAAGCTGAGGAAGGCGACACGCATCACGGCGGTTGCGGATTATGCGGAGGTGACAAATAATGGCAGACGTATTAAAGAAGGTTCCCGTAAGAGAACAGGATCCAAAAGTCCGTGCAACCAACTTCCAGGAAGTTTGCTACGGATATAATGCAGAAGAAGCGGTAGAAGAGGCAGCAAGATGCATTCATTGCAAAAACGCAAAATGCATAGAGGGATGCCCCGTAAACATAAATATTCCGGAGTTTATCGCA
>CAYMAY010000070.1:4570-9560 GCA_964388555.1 uncultured Lachnospiraceae bacterium | reverse complement strand
TGCGCCATGCGGATCAATGGCGTTCCGTGCCTTGCCTGCAGCGTGTTTTTGAAAGATGCCGCAAAGCAGGGAAAGATTCTGTTGGAACCATTAAGTAAATTTCCGCTGGTAAAGGATCTTGTGGTAGACAGAAGTTCTATGTTCGAGATTCTGCATAAAATGAAAGTATGGACTCAGGAAAAAGAGCAATCCGATAAGGGTCAGGACTATGATCTGCAGTATAAAGCGGGACAGTGCCTGCAGTGCGGATGTTGTCTTGAAGTTTGCCCGAACTTCCTCGTGGGAGGAGGTTTCGGCGGGGCGGCGGCAATGACAGAATCGTATAAGGCCATTGAACAAAATGAGAAGGATGACCACCGAGCTGAGATGATCACGGCTTATCGTAAGCATTTCTTTTCAGATTGCGGACAATCTTTATCCTGCCTTGAAATCTGCCCGATGAAGCTGCCTCTTGATGAGATTCAGGCGAGGGCAAACGGACATTATCAAAAAAGAAACAGTTGAGTCATTGCAAAATACCCTTTATAATGGAAAAAGTACTACACAAAAGCATGGCGCAGGCGAAAAGCTTTTGGAACTGTAACCATAATTTTGCGGAAAGGTATAGACATATGATAAAGAGCAACGACGAGTTGGAGCGCATAATAGAAAAGCTGGAGGAAGAGAAACGCATAAACATGCAGATACGGCAGTATGCATCCGCTATGGGATTTGTTTATCCTCTGGCTATTTTTATTGATTATCTCGGGAACGAATATCATATGATGGAATATGAGCAGTTTTTGAATAAGACTGCGAAGTGGTCCGGAAGTGTGGAAGAGCTTGTCACTGTCGGTGCTTCTACGATTCCTGATGAATCATATGCCAAAAAATTTCTTGACCTCTTCGGGAGAGAAAATGCCATGGCTGCATTTCGCTCCGGAAAGAAAGAACTTAAATTGACCCATCCGCAGTGGGGCGATGACGGAGTGATCCATTGGATGGAAACAAGAGTTATCTGCAGTGAATGTACGAAAAATACGATAAAGGCCGTTTCTGTTTCCAAATGCATCGATGAAGAAATAAAGAAAAGAGAGACCGAGAAAAATTATCAGGATCAGCTGAAAGAACAGCTGATGGTTTTCGATACACTTGCCCGCAAGTTTCAAAATGTTTATTTCGTAGATCTGGAAAAAGGGACGGCAAGAGTTCTTAAGCTGAATGCGGATTATGTTGACGTGCCCGGCAAGATTGATCATCGTGAATTTCCGTTTGATGTCGTATTGGCGCAGTGGATCAACACTGTTGTGCATCCGGAAGATAGAGATAAGATCAGAAGCATTATCACACCGGAATATGTAAAAAAAGTTTTCGAGTCACAGGAAGAACTCGTGGGCAATTACCGCAGCCTTGTGGACGGAAAAGTTCTGCACTATCAGTATAGCTTCAGTAAGGCGGATAAAGAAGGAAAGAAACTTATATTAGGATTCCAGAATGTAGATGAAATCGTCAGGGAGCATCTGCTTGAGGTGCAGAGGGAAAAAGAAAAGGAAAGGGCACTTCAGGATGCGCTGGCAGTAGCTGAGCAGGCAACGCGGGCTAAGACAACGTTCCTTAGTAATATGTCTCACGACATCCGCACGCCTATGAATGCCATCATCGGATATACGGCGCTGGCGGAGACACATCTTAACGATAAAGAGCAGGTGCAGGATTATCTGAGCAAGATTCATACGTCCAGCACGCATCTTCTCAGTCTGATAAACGAAATACTTGACATGAGCCGTATCGAGAGCGGCACTGTAAAGCTGGAAGAAAATGTCGTACATCTTCCGGATGTGCTCCATGATCTTCGAACCATGATCCATGGGCAGGTCGGTGCGAAACAGCAGCATCTTTATATCGATGCCATGGATGTTGTCAACGAAGATATCATCACGGATAAGCTCAGGTTGAATCAGATCCTGTTGAATATCGTAAGCAACGCGGTCAAATACACCGGCACCGGCGGAAATATCATTATCCATGTGAAGGAACTGCCGTGCTCTATAAAAAATCACGCCACATATGAATTCCGCGTTAAGGACAACGGAAAGGGAATGGCGCCGGAGTTTGTAAATCATGTATTTGACAGCTTTTCGAGAGAGCGTACATCCACTGTCAGCGGTATTCAGGGAACCGGTCTCGGTATGTCCATTACGAAAAACATCGTGGATATGATGAACGGAACCATCACAGTGGAAAGTGAGCTGAATAAGGGATCCGAGTTTGTTGTAACATTGGATTTCAGACTGGCGGAAAATGTGGTGAATTATACGCCGATTCCGGAGCTGCAGGGCGCCAGGGCTCTTGTTGTGGACGACGATATCAGTACGTGTCAGAGCGTCGGCAAAATGCTTCGTGAGATCGGCATGCGTCCTGACTGGTCTACGTCCGGCGGTGAGGCCATCATCAGAGCCAGAGAAGCCGCGGATTTCAAGGAAGAATATAAGGCGTATATTATAGATTATCTTATGCCTGATATGAACGGTATAGAAACGGTAAGACAGATTCGTCGCGTCATAAGCACCGAGGTTCCCATTATTGTACTGACGGCTTACGACTGGGCTGATTTTGAAGACGAGGCAAGAGCAGCGGGTGTAACGGCATTTGTGGCAAAGCCCATCTTTATGTCGGAGCTAAGAAAAGTATTGTCGAAGCCCTCTGAGGGAATTGCCGATACGAATGCGGCAGAAAATTATAATTACAGCGGCAAACACGTTCTTTTGGTTGAAGATAATGAGCTGAATCGCGAGATTGCAACGGCGATCTTAAATGAGGCAGGCATTACCGTAGATACGGCCACAGACGGTACTGAGGCCATTAGTATCATGAACAGGACGGATGAGGATACCTACGACCTTATCTTTATGGATATCCAGATGCCGAAAATGGACGGATACACGGCTACACAGGAGATACGTACTCTTGAGAACAACAGGAAGGCGAATATCCCCATCGTGGCAATGACGGCAAATGCCTTCGAAGAGGACAGAAAGAAGGCGTTTGAGGTAGGAATGAATGGTCATATTGCAAAACCGATAAGTATGGCGGAAATCGCAGGAGTTCTTGATACGATTTTTGCAAAAAATGTGTAAAGGCGATGATTTAATTGGTAGACTTAAAAGAAACAACGATTGTAAACGCGATCGCCATATTGACGATGTGGTACCTCTTGCATTGCAGAAGAAAAAACAGAGAAAGCATTTATACGGAAGATAAATTATATGATGGAATGGTCATAGCATGTCTGGCAGGGGCGGCATTTGAGATGGTTACATTCTGGGTAGATGGAAGGGATTTCATCGGCGGACGTTTTCTCAATTACTTGTCTAACAGCTTATGCTATGCAGGAACCGTTACAATAGCTTTTATATGGTGCATGTACGTGGAACTTCACGTTTACCATAACTATAAAAGGATGGTTCGGGATGCAAAATTTCTGGCGATCCCGTGGTTCATTGAGATTGCTGTCATCATCATAAATCTGTTTGGAACGGGGCTAATGTTTACCGTATCTGAGGAGAATGTCTACCATAGAAATACCGGTGTGATCATCGGATATATTACGCTTATGATATATTTTGCCTATAGTATATATCTTGTATTGCATTCACGAAAACACGGAATTAATCTTGATTTCTTTCCGGTTCAATATTTTGTGGGACCATGTATTCTCGGAAACGTTGTACAATTTGTGTTCTACGGAATATCAACATCGTGGATTTCGGTGGCGATTGCGCTTATATTTGTGCAGATGCAGATATACGCGGAGAACCTTTATGTGGACGAGTTATCCGGTCTATTTAATCGTAGATATATGAACGGAGTACTTGCTAAAAGGGAAAAGTCAAATCTGGACTCTCTGTACGGGATCATGATGGATATCAACTCTTTTAAGAGTATTAATGACAACTTCGGGCACGATGTGGGAGATAAGGCTATCTGCTGCATGGCCGATGCGTTGTCTAAATCATTGCCTGACGGAGGCATGGCTATAAGATACGCAGGCGACGAGTTTATCGTATTGCTGCCGGACGTTGAAGAGGTGAAGGTGAAATCTACCATGGATGAGATAAACAATAACCTCGATCATTTCAATAAATCGGGAGTTGAGAAGTTTACCTTAAGAGCATCGATGGGATATGCGAGATTCGAGTTTTCTGATACGGCAGAATCCTTTCTGAGTAAGATGGATGAGAAGATGTACGAGGGAAAACGCAGATTTTACGAGGAACATCCCGAACTTTCGCGGAGAAAGTAGATAAAATTCAAGGCGGCCCGATGGCCGCCTTTTTTAATGAATAAATTTATGAATCATTTTATCATGCATATCTGTATATGGCTGGTATCTCATTGGAAGATCAAGCCATGTTTTTTTATCTACGATGCTCTTGTAATGCGAAAACGTATCAAATCCGTCTTTGCCGTGATATGATCCCATGCCGGACGCACCGAAGCCTCCGAATCCCATCTGGCTTGTTGCAAGGTGGATTATGGTATCGTTCACACAGCCGCCGCCGAATCCGCAGGATGAAGTTACTTTCTTAATATTTTTCTTATCGGAAGAAAAAATATAAAGTGCGAGAGGATGGTTCATGGAGTTGATCTTGTTTATTGCCTCATCAAGTGAATCATAGGTTATGATGGGCATAATCGGTCCGAAGATTTCTTCCTGCATAACGGGATCATCGAAGGTGACATTATCCATTACGGTGGGCTCTATCTGATTCGTGCCTTGATTTGTGTTTCCGCCGAATACCACCTTATCCTTATCTATAAGGGATAAAATGCGGTCATAATGCTTTTGATTTATTATTTTACCGTAATCGATGTTGTCCAGCGGAAATTCTCCGTATTGTTTTACTATCTGATCTTTGATCTCTTTGATCAATTCATCTTTAATGCTCTTGTCGCAGTAAACGTAGTCCGGGGCAACACATGTCTGACCGCAGTTCAGATATTTTCCGAA
>CAYMAY010000070.1:3224-4470 GCA_964388555.1 uncultured Lachnospiraceae bacterium | reverse complement strand
TACTGTCCATTTTTCTTCTTTCCTTGTGAATTTAAGGCATGAGTATGTAGTAAAATTTTTCAAGCTCCTTCGCGTCCATAAGAACGGGAACGGGATATAAGGGATTAGCTTCCTGGTCGGCATAATTTGCCAGCTTTGGAATATCTTCTTCCTTAATTTCCGGAATAGTATCCGGAATGCCGAAATGTATCTTCATGGCTTTTATCGCGTCTATAAATAATTGTGCGGCGTATTCCGGTTCGTCAGTTTCAAGGGCAATATCCGCAGCGATGGCGAGTTCTTTCAGCTTTTTGTGGATAACCGGGCCATATTCTTCAAGCACAAACGGCAGCAGAACGGCATTCGCGAGACCGTGAGGTATGTTGTATTCGCCGCCCAAGGAATGAGCCACGGCGTGAACGTAGCCTACATATGATTTTGTAAAGGCGCATCCGGCGTAATAGGCGGCGTGGAGCATGTTCCTTCGCGCTTCTATATTATCTCCGTGCGTGACTGCTGTATCGAGACTGTGGAATATAAGCTTAACAGCCTGCAAAGCGTCCTTTCTCGTGGCGGGCGTTGTGGAGCATCCGATATACGCCTCAACAGCGTGGGTAAGTGCATCCAGTCCCGTTGTCGCCGTAATAAAGGGCGGCAGACTTAATGTAACCTTCGGATCAAGAACGGCAACCTGCGGGATCAGCGGGAAATCGTTTATAGCGTATTTGTGGCGCGTCTCGGAATCGACGATAACAGCCGCAAGGGTAGTTTCGCTTCCGGTTCCGGCTGTTGTGGGAACAGCCATCAGAAACGGCAGTCTGGCGTGTACCTTTAATATTCCCTTCATATCCTCAAGAGACTGTT
The DNA here is from genome assembly GCA_964388555.1 of uncultured Lachnospiraceae bacterium. Taxonomy (GTDB): domain Bacteria; phylum Bacillota; class Clostridia; order Lachnospirales; family Lachnospiraceae; genus Alectryocaccobium. The sequence goes on along the minus strand of CAYMAY010000070.1, from coordinate 3,627 downwards.
TAGGCTTTGCAATTCTGGCAGCAGTAGCCTTGGCGCAGTCCATACTCGAACCTCCGCCGAATCCTATTATGCAGTTGCATCTCTTTATTTTATAAAGCTCCAGAGCCTCCGCAACGTTGTTTGTGGTGGGATTCGCGCAGGTTTTATCGTAAATGTAATACGGGATATTATTCTCGGTAAGCGCCTTTTGAAGCCGCTTTGTAAGTCCGAGCTTCATTATTCCGGCATCCGTGATGATAAGAGCACGTGAGCACTTGTTTTTCCTGATGATCTCGGGAAGGGCGCGTACACTGCCTACAATCTTCGGCTTTCTGTAGGGAAGAACCGGAAGAGCGGCCTTCATACCTTTCTGAAATGTTCTGCAGTAAGTTGCTTTTAAATGATTCATTTTAATCTCCAGTTT
>CAYMAY010000070.1:0-3124 GCA_964388555.1 uncultured Lachnospiraceae bacterium | reverse complement strand
TTCGGATCGATATCATAGCCGGTGGCCTGTACGGCTTTTAAAATTTCCAGGATAACTTTGTCTGTATGTTCTTTGCCGAGTGGCGTGAGAACGGCTTTGCTCCGGTAATTCTTTCCTCCGGGGGGAAGGATATATGTTATAAGATTCTTGTTTTCCAGATCGCTTAAAATACGCGAGATGCCGGCTTTGTTTTCAAGACAGAGATGACATATCTCGGCGGCGGTGAGGCCTTCCGGATGCATATTGAGATAATAAAGACACATTACGTGAGTGCTCTTTAATCCCATAAATTCCATGGTCTGTTTTTTAATCTTCTGTATGCTTTTGTAGATTCGGGAAACACCGATAGAAAGATATTCAAAGCGTTCGAGCATTGTAATTTCCTTTATGTGGTGAAAAACTTTTGACACTGTAATCAAAGTTGACTAATCAACATTTCGCGTGATTGAATATATCAGCTTGCAAAAATAAAGTCAATAGGCAAATATATGAGGCTACGAAGTTTTGAAAATTTATGGTACTATAGACACGGTTATTGCAAAAATGAAAGGCGACAGAAAATATGGCAATGAAATTTAAATACGTGCGCATTCAGGGGAAGGCGCTGGCGCGAAATACAATGTACGCCAAGGGCGTGTTCAGTTTGATAAATCAGATAGTCGAAAAGGGAATCATGGACGAAGAGGATGTGGGACTTTTTAAGGAAGTCGACGACTGGTTTGCCGAGAATCTGCCGTGGCCGCCCCAGTGTCAGCGTCAGGAACCGGTAGTTTGCTGGTTTAAGACGGACAACAGCGTTCAGATGATGAAGATGATAAGACCGATACTCTGGCTCTTGGAGCGTTACCATCAGACATATTATCTCGTCTATACAAATGAGCCGGGCGAGATCGTCTATGAGGATGAGTATCAGGTCGTTGTAAAGACGGATCAGGAGCTTTTGATAGAAGAGGTACAAAAGTCCTGGAGTCCGGAAGAGCAAAAGTAGAGAGGTTAAAATGGATATAAATAATAAGCTCGCCGAAGAGCTTGAAGTGAAAAAATGGCAGGTGGATGCTGCAGTAGAATTATTTGACGACGGAAATACGGTTCCGTTTGTTGCAAGATACAGAAAAGAAAAGACAGGTTCATTAGATGATGCGCAGCTGCGTAAGCTTCATGAGCGTTTGACGTACCTTAGAAATTTAGAGGAACGCAAGGAACAGGTTATTTCCGCCATTGAAGAGCAGGAAAAACTCACTCCGGAGCTAAAAAAAGCGATTCTTGAGGCGGAAACCCTGGTGGCAGTTGAGGATCTGTATCGCCCGTATAAGCCAAAGAGAAGAACACGCGCCACAATCGCAAAGGAAAAGGGTCTGGAGCCGCTGGCAGAATTTATCAAAAAGCAGCGCACCGATGAACCCATCGAAACAGAGGCGGGAAAATACATTTCAGAAGAAAAAGGCGTTTTAACGGTAAAGGATGCCATAGACGGCGCCCGTGATATCATCGCGGAAATGATATCCGACGAGGCGCAGTACAGGACATACATCCGTGATCTTACGATGAGAAAAGGTACTCTTGCAAGTACTGCCAAGAGCGCCGATGCGGAATCGGTTTACAAGATGTATTATGATTTTTCAGGCGCAGTGTCGAGGCTTTCGGGACATCAGATACTTGCCATAAACCGCGGCGAGAAGGAAAAATTCCTAACTGTAAAATTAGAGGCGCCAACCGATGATGTGATGCGCTATCTGGAAAGAAAAGTGATCCGCAGGGATAATCCATATACGTCGCCGATATTAAAAGAGGCTGCATCGGACAGCTACGAAAGGCTTATTGCGCCCGCCATTGAGCGTGAGGTGCGAAACGAGCTTACGGAAAAGGCGGAAGAGGGTGCGATACTTGTATTTGCGAAGAATTTAAGACAGCTCCTTATGCAGCCGCCCGTCGCAGGGAAAACAGTTCTCGGATGGGATCCGGCATTTCGTACGGGATGCAAGCTTGCGGTAGTAGATGCCACGGGAAAAGTGCTCGATACGGCCGTTATATATCCGACGGCGCCAACAACTCCGGAAAAATGCAAAGCGGCAAAAGAGGTACTGAAAAAGCTTATTTCTAAATATGGTGTGTCGCTTATTTCGGTCGGAAACGGAACGGCATCCCGGGAATCTGAGAAATTCATCGTGGAATTTCTTAAAGAGATACCCGAAAAAGTACAGTATGTCATCGTAAACGAGGCCGGTGCCTCCGTATATTCGGCCAGCGAGCTGGCATCGGAGGAATTTCCGGAGTTCAACGTGGGAGAGCGCAGCGCAGCGTCCATAGCAAGAAGATTGCAGGATCCGCTGGCGGAGCTTGTAAAGATCGATCCCCGTTCAATAGGCGTGGGTCAGTATCAGCATGATATGAACCAGAAAAAGCTGTCGGAATCCTTGAGCGGCGTGGTTGAGGACTGCGTAAATCAGGTCGGGGTTGATCTTAATACAGCGTCTGTATCACTTCTTTCGTACATATCGGGAATCAGCTCCGCAGTTGCGAAAAATATTGTGGCGTACAGAGAATCAAACGGCAGATTTAATAACCGCAAACAGTTAAAAGATGTACCGAAACTGGGTCCGAAGGCCTTTGAGCAGTGCGCGGGATTCTTGAGAATACAGGGCGGCGATGAGGCTCTTGATGCCACGGCTGTGCATCCGGAATCCTATTCCGCCGCAAAGAAATTACTGAAAAAACAGGGCTTTACACCGGAAGATATAACATCGGGAAAGCTTTCGGGATTTTCAAAGAAGATCAGTGATCCCGCAAAATTAGCCGAAGAGCTGGGCATTGGCGAGATCACACTTAGAGACATCGCAAACGAGCTTGAAAAGCCTGCCCGTGATCCCAGAAGTGAAATGTCAGGGCCGATCCTTCGAAGCGATGTCATGGAGATGGAAGATTTAAAAGAGGGCATGATCCTAAAGGGAACGGTCCGAAATGTTATAGATTTTGGTGCGTTTGTGGATATCGGCGTACATCAGGACGGTCTTGTGCACGTATCGCAGCTTGCGGATAAATTTGTCAAGCATCCGCTGGATGTGGTCAGCGTGGGCGATATCGTGACGGTAAAGGTAATGTCCGTGGACCTGAAAAGCAAGAGAAT
>CAYMAY010000069.1:1953-9671 GCA_964388555.1 uncultured Lachnospiraceae bacterium | reverse complement strand
GCTATGCTAAGGTTATCAACCTTGACAAGGATTCTGAGCCTGATATCTACAATGCGATCAAGAGAGATGCTCTTCTTGAGAACGTTACTGTAGATGCAGAAGGAAAGATCGATTTCAACGATAAGAGCGTTACGGAGAACACACGTGTTTCTTATCCGATAAATCACATTCAGAATATCGTTCGTCCTGTTTCTGCAGGACCGGATGCAAAGAGCGTTATCTTCCTTTCGGCTGATGCGTTCGGAGTACTTCCGCCAGTATCAATCCTCACACCTGAGCAGACGAAGTACTACTTCCTTTCAGGATTCACTGCTAAGCTTGCAGGAACAGAGAGAGGAATCACAGAGCCTACACCGACATTCTCAGCTTGCTTCGGACAGGCATTCCTTGAGCTTCATCCGACGAAGTACGCAGAGGAGCTTGTTAAGAAGATGGAGAAGAGCGGAGCAAAGGCTTATCTCGTAAACACAGGCTGGAACGGAACAGGAAAGCGTATTTCCATTAAGGATACACGTGGAATCATCGATGCTATCCTCGGCGGCGACATAAAGAATGCACCGACGAAGAAGATTCCGTACTTCGATTTCGAGGTTCCGACACAGCTCGAGGGAGTTGATCCTGCAATACTTGATCCTCGCGATACATATGCAAATGCATCCGAGTGGGAAGAGAAAGCAAAAGATCTTGCAGGAAGATTCATCAAGAACTTTGCTAAGTACGAAGGAAATGCAGACGGAAAGGCTATCAAAGAGGCTGGCCCGAAGCTTTGATTCGTTTTTGAAATTTGAATTTCATATCATAAGAATTTTCAGACGGCGTGGTGTATACCGCGCCGTTTGTCTATACTTGATATTTTTACCGAAAAACTCTGCAATTTAATAGTTAAAAGTCTTCTTCGTCACCTTTCTAAAGGCTAAATTGCTAAAAAAAACCAAAAAAATTCAAAATTCTGCACAAAAAAACTTTTCAAAGCAATTATGGTGTGATATTATTACTCAATAATGCTGACATTTCGGTGCGAATTTCAATCATTTTAACAAGATAGTTAAATAATAATTAAAAAGTAACTCGCATTAATACGGCATTATTTAATTTTTGTGTAATAAAATTGCAATATCTTTAATTATGTGATATTATTTCGGATGACGTTTCAGAGACAGCGATATAACGCAGGAACGAGGCGGCTTCGAAATAAGAAAATTGATTGTGTGCGGAGGAGAGTATACTATGATTTCTAATCAAATTCTTCAGAGTACGATTGACGGCATCAAAAATATTTCGAGGGTTGACCTTAGTATTCTCGATGTAGACGGAAAAGTGCTTGTATCAACAATGGCGGATCCTTCGGATTATGACCAGAAGGATGCATTTTCTTTTGCACAGTCTCAGGCAGATGCATCTGCTATCGGTGACTGTCAGTATTTCAAGGTATATGAGGAGCGCCAGCTTGAATATGTCCTTATGATCAAGGACGGAAGCCCGGACAACTTCCTTATCGGAAGAATGGCGGTGTTCCAGATTCAGGGACTTCTTATAGCCTATAAAGAAAGATTTGATAAGGATAACTTCATTAAGAACCTTCTTCTCGACAATCTTTTGCTTGTGGATATCTATAACAGGGCAAAGAGACTTCACATTGACGTTGAGAAGCGCAGGATAGTATTTATCCTTGAGACCAGCCCGGACAGAGATCAGGCTACTCTTGAAAACATCAGAATGTTCTTTGGAGCAAAGAGCTCGGATTTTGTTACAGCAGTCGATGAAACCAGTATAATAATCGTCAAGGAACTCGCCGATAACGAGTCTTACGAGTATGCCGAAACAGTTGCCAAGTCAATACTCGACACTGTCGGTCAGGACGGCGACAAGAAGACGCATATCGCATACGGAAATATCGTCAGCGAGCTTAAGAATGTGTCTAAGTCCTATAAAGAGGCTAAGATGGCTCTCGATGTAGGAAAGATATTCTCGCCGGATCTTGATATCGTGGCATACAGCTCCCTCGGAATCGGCAGAATCATTTATCAGCTTCCGATTCCGCTCTGCAAAATGTTCATAAAAGAAATCTTTGCAGACAAGTCACCGGATGATTTCGACGAAGAGACGATTGTTACGATAAACAAATTTTTTGAGAACAATCTTAATGTATCCGAAACATCGAGACAGCTTTTCATACACAGAAATACTCTTGTGTATCGTCTCGACAAGCTTCAGAAGAGCTCAGGGCTTGATCTGCGCGTGTTTGAGGATGCTATTACATTTAAGATTGCGCTTATGGTCGTTCGCTACATGAAGTATATGGAAACATTGGATTATTGATCAAATAGCGGCTTCCATAGGTAATTACAGGAGGAACGCATGATTACTTTAGATGGTGTGAGCAAGAGCTATGATAAGGGTAAAAAAGCCCTTGATAACATATCCTTGCACATCGATAAGGGAGAGTTTGTTTTCGTTGTCGGAGCCAGCGGCTCGGGTAAATCCACATTTATAAAGCTTTTGCTTAAGGAACTGGATGCCACAAAGGGCACGATTACCGTAAACGGAAACAACCTGAAAAAAATTCCGAGAAGGAGGATTCCGAAGTACCGCAGAGGGCTTGGAGTTGTCTTCCAGGATTTCCGTCTCCTTAAAGACAGAAATGTTTACGAGAACGTGGCTTTCGCGCAGCGTGTCATCGAGAAACCTACGAACATTATAAAAAGAAATGTGCCGGAGGTTCTTACACTGGTGGGGCTTGCGGAGAAATACAAATCCCTTCCCAGAGAGCTTTCGGGAGGAGAACAGCAGAGAGTCGCTCTTGCAAGGGCACTTGTAAACAGACCGGAAATTCTTCTTGCGGATGAGCCCACGGGAAACCTTGATCCGAAAAACTCCATCGAGATAATGAAGCTCTTAGAGGAAATAAACAGAAGAGGTACTACCGTTGTTGTGGTTACGCACAATAGAGAGATAGTAAATGCAATGAAAAAACGCGTTGTTCGGCTCAGAAAAGGCGTTATAATAAGCGACGAAAAGGAAGGTGTATACGTTGAAGATTAGTACTTTCGGATACAGCGCCGGACAAAGCATTAAGAACATCGGACGAAATAAGATGTTCTCTATTGCGTCGATAGCCACAATGAGCGCATGTATTTTCATGTTCGGACTGTTCTTTTCATTGATAATGAACTTTAATTTCGTTCTCAGAAATCTTGAGAGCAATGTTGGTATAACGGTTTTCTTTAACGAAGGATTAGACCAGGTCAGCATAAACACCATAGGGCAGGAGATTCTCAATATAGATGAGGTTACGGAATGCAACTACGTTTCGGCTGACGAAGCCTGGGAAAGCTTTTCTCAGAATTATTTTGAGGGTAATGAGCAGGCTGCAGAAGGATTTAAGAACAATAACGATAATCCGCTTGCAAATTCCGCTCATTATGAGGTATATGTCGACAAGATAGAAGACCAGGCAACAGTGGGAGAGCAGATAGGCGCCCTCGAGGGTGTGCGTTCTGTTAAGCAGTCATCGGAGGCTTCCAGTACCCTGACGACCATAAACAGGCTGATAACCATCGTGTCTATCCTGATAATTGCGATTCTTCTGGCGGTTTCCGTATTCCTTATAAGCAATACGGTTTCAATGGGTATAACAATAAGGCGTGAAGAGATCGCCATAATGAAATACATAGGAGCGACTAACGCATTCGTTCGAATGCCGTTTATCTTAGAGGGTGTTATCATTGGTCTTATAGGAGCAGTGATACCGCTTACAGCTCTGTATTTCCTGTATCAGCAGGCTGTTACGTATATCCTTACGAAGTTCAGCGTGCTCTCGGAGTTTACGAACGGTCTTATGCCGGTAAATTCCGTGTTTGTATTGCTGCTTCCGGTTGGAATCGTCCTGGGAATGGGCATAGGTTTCGCAGGAAGTATGCTCACCATAAGGAAGCACTTAAAAGTATAAAGTTAATATTGCAATTTGTGTGCGTCGCTGCATTTTATAATGTGGCGGCGTTTTCAGTAAATGTGGTGTTATAAATGGAAGAAAACAGTAAAGAAGAGAAAAACCAAGAGATCAAAAATGCCGAAAGCATTGAGAAAATTGAAGAAAACGCTGATAACGGGGAAAGTGTAATAAGCGAAGATAATGCGGAAAATGGTAAGACCGAAGAGGACGAAAAAATCGTAAAAAGATCAAGACGTCCGAGTAAGAGTGCTGTAAAGGGCTTCATTGCTGGTATTGCCGTTACGATCGCTGCCCTTGTGGTTGCTTTCGTATTATATATGAAGCTTCCGTTTGGTTATAGTGTTGAATCACCGGAGAGCCTTTCTGCGTCAAAAAAAGTAAATGAAATACTGAATCTCATCGACGAGAATTACAATGGCGATATCGATTACGAGCTTATGAGCGAGTATATGTGTCTCGGGCTGGTCAGCGGCCTTGAGGATCAGTATTCCACTTATTATACAAAGGAACAGTACGAAGCACTTTCCAACAAACAGCAGGGACAGTATAAGGGAATTGGTTTGGGTATTGTAGAAGAGGATGGTGAAATAGTTGTTGCTGATGTAACAGAGGACGGACCGTCTGACAAGGCCGGAATACAGACGGAAGACGTGATAAAGGGCGTCAATGACGAGAAAACCGAAGATCATACGATTTCGGAAGTTACTCAGATGATACAGGATGCCAAGTCTGATGATATAGAACTTGAAATTTACAGACCGTCTACTGATGAGACCTTTAATGTTACCGTTACAAGGCAGCTGATAGAGTCGGTTAGCGTTGCAGGCGGTATGATAGACGATACGGGATATATCGCGATCCAGTCCTTTACGGGGGTGACGGCGGAGCAGTTTGCGGCAGTCCTTGAGCAGGTAAAAGAAGAAGGCGCAAAGAGGCTTATTATCGATCTTCGGGACAACGGAGGCGGTCTTGTTTCGGCGGCATGCGATACGCTGCGGGAAATCGTGCCGGATGGCGTGCTTGTGTATACCGAGGATAAAAACGGAAACAGGGAAGAGAGCACCAGTGATAGCGGAAACGAATTGGATATGCCGATAGCCGTACTGGTCAATGAGGACACGGCCAGCGCATCGGAGATATTCGCCGGATGTCTGCAGGATCGCGGCGTGGCTGTAATAGTCGGAACCCAGACCTACGGAAAGGGAATAATACAGGATGTCTTTGAGCTGGGAGACGGAAGCGTGATAAGGCTTACGGTGAAGCATTATTACACGCCGAACGGCAACGACATCCACGGTGTCGGCATAACGCCGGACGTGGATGTGGAGTATGATTCGGACAGCGAGACAGATACCCAGCTTACTGCTGCGATCGAGGCGCTGGAGAATTCAGAGGATTAATTTTTTAAGTATTCCGAGCATTTGAGCATTTCGTCTCTCAGCTCGGCTGCAAGTTCAAAGTTAAGATCGGCGGCGGCGCGGCGCATTTCCTTCTCAAGCTTTTTAATGAGCTTGGTAAGCTCGCTGCGGGACATTGATTCGGGATCTTTTTCAAGCTTGGAGGTGGTTACGGCCACCTCTTTACTTATGCTTATAAGATCACGGACTGCTTTTTGAATGGTCGTCGGTGTAATGTTGTGTTCTTTATTATATGCCTCCTGAAGGGAGCGCCTTCTTGACGTTTCGTCTATGGCATTGCGCATGGAATCGGTAATGGTATCGGCGTACATTATAACGTGGCCTTCACTGTTTCTGGCGGCACGGCCGATGGTCTGTATAAGCGACGTTTCGGAGCGCAAAAATCCCTCCTTATCCGCATCGAGGATGGCTACAAGAGTTATCTCGGGTATATCAAGTCCTTCTCTGAGCAGGTTTATACCAACGAGGATATCAAACACATCGAGACGCATATCACGGATTATCTTTGTGCGCTCCAGGGCATCTATATCGGAGTGGAGGTACTGGACTTTAAGCCCTGCATCCTTCATATAATCGGTCAGATCCTCTGCCATTCGCTTTGTCAGTGTCGTGATAAGTACCTTGTGATGCTCCTTTGTTTCCTTGCGGGCTTCGGCAATAAGATCGTCTATCTGATTTGTGATGGGCCGCACTTCTATGCGGGGATCAAGAAGACCCGTCGGCCTTATCAGCTGCTCGGCGCGCAACAGTTCGTGTTCCGCCTCGTAATCTCCCGGAGTTGCGGAAACGAAGAGAAGCTGGTTTATCCGATCCTCAAATTCATTGAAGCTTAGCGGGCGGTTATCAAGGGCAGACGGCAGACGGAAACCGTAGTTTACAAGCGTCGTCTTTCGCGAACGGTCGCCGGAATACATTGCCCCTATCTGGGGAACTGTCTTGTGTGACTCATCTATCATTATAAGAAAATCATCCGGAAAGAAATCCATAAGCGTGTAAGGCGGCTGACCCGGCGCCAGTCCGGAAAGATGACGTGAATAATTTTCTATGCCAGAGCAAACGCCGGTTTCTCTGAGCATTTCCACATCGAAGCTGGTGCGTTCCTCAATTCGCTGAGCCTCGAGAAGCTTGCCTTCGCTCTTAAAATATTTTATACGTTCCTTAAGTTCTGCCTCAATGCTGTCACAGGCTCTGTGAACGGTTTCCATCGGTACGACGTAATGCGACGCCGGCGCTATGGCAACGTAGTTAAGCTCACTTAAGACCTCACCGGTCAGCGGGTCGGTATTTGTGATCCTGTCTATTTCGTCACCGAAGAATTCTATCCGGACAGCCTTGTCGCTCTTATCGGCAGGGATAACCTCGACTACGTCACCGTGCACACGGAAAGTTCCGCGCTTGAAATCCATTTCATTGCGGTCGTAGTGAATGTCTATAAGAGACTTTATCAGCTCGTCTCTGTCTTTTTCCATGCCTGGGCGCAGACCGATTATCATTCTTTCGTAGTCCATGGGCGTTCCGAGACCGTATATGCACGAAACGCTGGATACAACGATAACGTCGCGGCGCTCTATGAGAGACGACGTCGCCGAAAGACGGAGCTTGTCTATCTCGTCGTTTACCGATGAATCTTTTGCTATATAAGTGTCGGATGACGGCACATACGCCTCGGGCTGATAGTAGTCGTAATACGAGACAAAATATTCGACGGCGTTTTTGGGGAAGAACTCCTTGAATTCTCCGTATAGCTGCGCGGCCAGCGTTTTGTTGTGGGCGATAACGAGAGTCGGCTTGTTCAGCGCCTGTATCACGTTTGCCATCGTAAACGTTTTACCGGAGCCTGTTACGCCCAGCAAAGTCTCAAACTGATTGCCGTCTTTAAATCCCTTTACTAATTTATCTATCGCCTGGGGCTGATCGCCTGTCGGCGCATAATCCGATACTAACTCAAAATGATCCATGATTGTTTCCTTTTCATTTATGAAAATCCTCTTTGATTTTAATAGCTTTTATTATTAAGTACAAGTATATTTGGGAGGAAGGATATTGTATTACCAAGCTGATTGGGATTCGTGCGACATCGGGTTTTGCTTTACATCCCTGCCCGTGGAATATATAATCTATTTATTGCGGCGGGGAATATATCTGCCGGGAAAATTACTTTTGTCTGTCGATTGAATACACTTGTGGCAATTCTTTCTAAGAAATTCAGGGGCGTATGCGAAAGATGGACAACTAAAACGAAAAACAGTTGGGTGCGCTTGCATCAGAAGATGTGGCATATGCACTATGAAAGAAGAATAAGGGGAAATTTATGTGTGGAATAGTTGGATATACAGGTAGTGAACAGG
>CAYMAY010000069.1:0-1853 GCA_964388555.1 uncultured Lachnospiraceae bacterium | reverse complement strand
AAGAATAAGGGGAAATTTATGTGTGGAATAGTTGGATATACAGGTAGTGAACAGGCGGCGCCGATTCTGCTTGACGGGTTGGCAAGGCTTGAATACAGGGGATATGATTCGGCCGGAATAGCTGTTCGTGACGGAGACGCTCTTGCAAACGTAGTTAAGACGGAGGGATATCTTAAGACCCTTGCCGAGAAGCTCGATTACGGAAATGCGATTTCCGGTACCTGCGGAATCGGTCATACGCGCTGGGCAACCCATGGCAATCCCAGCAAGAAGAATGCTCATCCCCATGTCAGCGGAAACTGCACGGGAACCGGTTCGGGCCCGGTTGAGGCTGAGGTTGTCGGCGTACATAACGGCATCATAGAAAATTATCAGGAAATCAAAGAGAAGCTTTTAAACAAGGGCTATACGTTTTACAGCGATACCGATACGGAAGCTCTCATAAAGCTGGTTGACTATTATTATAAGAAGTATTCGATAGGTCCAATAGATGCCCTCACAAGGACGATGGTGCGTGTACGCGGTTCGTATGCTCTCGAGGTAATGTTTAAGGATTACCCGGGAGAAATATATGTTGCGAGAAAGGACAGCCCGCTTATAGTCGGTGTTGCACAGGATGCGACATTTGTAGCATCGGATGTCCCGGCAATCCTGAATTATACACGCAGCGTATATTATATGGAAAATTTAGAGGCGGCGCGCCTTATACCCGGAGAGGCGCATTTCTTCAATCTTAACGGAGACGAAGTAAAAAAAGATCCTGTGGAGATAATGTGGGATGCAAAAACGGCCGAAAAGGGCGGATACGAGCATTTCATGATAAAGGAAATTCATGAGCAGCCGCAGGCTGTTTCGGATACACTTCATTCGGTTGTTAAGGAAGGCAGGACGGATTTATCCGAAACAGGTCTTACCGATGAGATCATTTCAACGATCAATAATATAGAAATCGTCGCATGCGGTTCGGCATGGCATGTGGGAATGTGCGCCCAGTATGTCTTTGAGGACATGGCGAAAATACCGGTTCGCGTGGAGCTTGCATCGGAGTTCAGATACAGAAATCCGCTGCTTACGCCGGATACGCTGGTTATTGTAATAAGCCAGAGCGGAGAGACGGCGGACAGCCTCGAGGCACTTCGTCTGGCAAAGAGCCGCGGTATTCGCACGCTTGCAATCGTAAATGTATCGGGAAGCTCGATAGCAAGAGAGGCTGATCACGTTCTGTATACGCTGGCGGGTCCCGAGATAGCGGTGGCAACGACAAAGGCATACAGTACACAGCTTATCGCAGCTTATGTACTTGCTGTTAAGTTTGCACATGTCAAAGGGCAGATAGACGAGGCAGAGGAAAAGAGACTTGTCGGAGAGCTTGAAAAGCTTCCGGATAAGATAGAAAAGGTAATAGAGGATAAAGAGAGGATTCAGTGGTTTGCCGCAAAATTCTCGAATGCAAGAGATATATTTTTTATCGGACGCGGCCTGGATTATGCAATAAGTCTTGAGGGAAGCCTTAAGATGAAGGAGATTTCGTACATCCATTCGGAGGCTTACGCAGCAGGAGAGCTTAAGCATGGCACCATATCGCTTATCGAGGATGGAATACTCGTTGTCGGCGTCCTTACCCAGGAAGAGCTTTATGAGAAGACCATGAGCAACATGGTAGAGTGTAAGAGCCGTGGCGCGTATCTGATGGCACTTACGAATTACGGACGCTATGACGTTGAAGATACGGCAGATTTCACGGTGTATGTTCCGAAGACGGATAAGCATTTTGAGGCGTCGCTCGCCATTGTACCGCTTCAGCTTATGGGATATTATGTGAGCCTTGCGAAGGGTCTCGACCCCGATAAGCC
>CAYMAY010000068.1:0-9679 GCA_964388555.1 uncultured Lachnospiraceae bacterium | reverse complement strand
TCTACCGCAACGTTTCCGCCGCCGACAACCACCGTACGACCCGTAAGCTTTCTCGTCTGATCCTCTGTTGCCTTATGGAGGAATTTCACAGCAACTTCAATATTCTTCGCATCACTGCCCGGGATTGCGGGGATCTTTCCGCCCTGGCAGCCGATGGCAATATAAAATGCCTTGAAGCCCTGCTCACGAAGCTCATTCAGTGTTATGTCCTTGCCCACTTCCGCGCTGCACTTGATCTCAACGCCAAGCTCGCGAAGCACATCTATCTCCGCCTCGATAACGTCCTTTTCAAGCTTATAGGACGGGATTCCGTACGTCATCATGCCGCCGAGACGGGCGTTTTTCTCAAATATCACGGGCTTATAACCCTTTGTCGCAAGATAATATGCGCAGGAAAGTCCTGCCGGACCGCCGCCGATTATGGCTATCTTCTGCTCCCAGCTTGTTTTGCAGTTGGACGCGATGACAACAGGCGGGATGTAACGTGTTTCCGCGTTCAGATCCTGCGCCGCGATGAATTTCTTAATATCGTCGATGGCAACGGCCTCGTCGATGGTGCCTCTTGTACAGGCCGCCTCGCAGCGTTTATTGCAGACGCGTCCGCAGATCGCCGGGAACGGGTTGTCCTTCTTGATCAGCGCAAGGGCTTCCTGATATTTACCCTCTTTTGCCTTACGGATATATCCCTGTACGGAAACATGCGCCGGGCACGCCGATTTACAGGGTGATGTACCGGTCTCGTAGCAGTTTATACGGTTGTTATCGCGGTAATCCTCGTCGTATTTGTCCGGTCCCCAGTTTACACGATCCGGAAGCACATGCTTCGGATACTCCACCTGGGTGCCGTCCTTTTTGCAAAGCTTCTGTCCCAGCTTTACGGCACCTGCCGGGCAATATTCCACGCACTTACCGCAGGCAACACATTTATCCGTTTCAACCTTGGCGGTGTAAGCACTGCGGCTCATATTCGGTGTATTAAAGAGCTGCGACGTTCTTAAAGCGTTGCAGATATTCACGTTGCAGTTGCAGATTCCGAAGATCTTGTTCTCGCCGTCGATATTCGTGATCTGGTGAACGAAGCCGTTGTCCTCTGCCTTGCGCAGGATTTCCATGGCCTCTTCGTATGTAACATCGTGGCCCTTGCCGGTCTCGCGGCAGTAATCGGCAAAATCTCCTACGCCGATGCACCAGTTTTTTTCGTCGTCTCCGCAGCCCTCTCCCAGAGCCTCACGGCTGACACGGCACGAACACTGTCCTACGCCGATGTGGCCTTCGTATTTTTTCAGCCAATAGGAAAGATGCTCCAGATCAACGGTTGTATTTTCCATCTCGATGGCTTTTTCCACCGGGATAACATGCATGCCCACGCCGGCGCCTCCCGGCGGAACCATATGCGTAAGTCCATCCAGCGGAACATATGTCATTCTCTCAAAAAAGCTGGCAACAGCCGGATGCTCTTTGACACGTTTGTTGCCCTCCGGCCCTTCTTCCATGTTGAAAAGCTCCGCGGATCCCGGCACGAACATAGGCAGACAATAGCGTCTGTCCTTAGGTCCGTCTATGGAACCGTTATGATCATAGTTGTTGCCGTAGTCGTATTCCAGCAGGCCGATATAGCACATCTCGTCTATAAGCTTCTGGAAAGCCTCCCTGCCGTCCTCGCCTATGCCGTTCTGCTTCCACAGCTCCTCGATCTTATAATGATGACGCAGCTCCATTTTTAAGGCAACGTCCGCCATCTCATCGGTAACAATCTCCGCAAGTCCCCAATACTCCGGATCATCCGACGTAAGTCCTTTTAACTTGTGGGATACCACATCCGTGATCTTTTTACCCAGCTTCAGTATCTTCTCGCTGGGCTGTTTATCTCCCATGTGTGGCGGTACAACTGCTTTGCTCATTTCCGGCATACGTTTGCCCTCCTGTCATCAACTTTTCTTTATTCTTCTCTCTTAAACGCTATTCCTTGTCATAGCTTATAAATACATTTCCGCATTCCTTAAACATCGCCTCCGCGTCCTCAAATGCGACAGCATACGTCTCACCCGTCTGGGCGTTGTAAAGCCATATATTATCGTATATGTCATACCCCAGAATAAGCGCCGCGCCGGACCCGGTCTGTCCCACAACCCCGTAGCCTCGGCTTATCTGATATTTGACGGAATCCAGGAGACATCCCGAAAGATTTATCGCGTTGTATCCATCACCCACAGCCTCGGCAACAGAAGCCTCATCTGCCGCTGCCGTAAGGATTCCCTGGGGAACGTCCGCTGCATTCAGCGTAATGGATGTCTTTATATTTCCTCTCTCCCATATGTAATGCTGCGCCGGCGAAAGCACAACTCCCACATTTTCGTCCGCGGCGGTGACGGCCGAATTTATCCTGTCATACATGCCATACAATCCGCCGTGGGCATATACATAGTAGTAATCGGAATCATACGTCATCTGCGGAATTTCTAATATGTCGTTGCCTTTTTCGGCGTATTTTGCATCAAGTTCCAGGAGATTCGTGCTCTCTCCGTCTGTCGAAAATTCAAGATGAACCTGGGTTCCGTTTCTCTCACTGACCGTAAGCGAAACCGTCACGTCGGAATCATCCTCGGAAGCGTAATACAGAAGCCTGTCATCCGTTGTTTCGACGAATTTTCCATTCTCATCCCGGGCAACACGACTCAGCACTATAAGATCGCCGTCTATATTGACATCCGTCACATAAATTCCGTCTGTGCTGTACTCCTTGGCAGTCTCTCCCTCCGCTGTTACTATGCTCACCTTATACATCGGGAAGACGCTGTTGCCGCCCTCATCCGTATAACAATCCGACGAATGGGCAATTCCGTACACAAGGTCCTCATCCACAAAGCCCAAAGCCCTTATGGAATCGCCCTCCGGTGCCTTTATCGACGTACTGTTTCCCGTCTCGAGATTCAGCTCCGTTATTTCAGACGGATTTTCGTCACTGCTCTGGGTCCACGCTATGAGCTTCTGGGACTGCGACGCCGATATGCCGAGACTGCTTATGTTGTCATTCAGCAGGCTTACATCGGACTCATCCGTCATGTTTGCCGAATATATCTTATTATTATAGTATAAAAAGCACTTTTCGCCGTTGGTGTAGGAAAGCATCGAAAGTCCCTTCGCCATCACCTGATAGCCATCCGACAATGGGATAAACATAAGTTCGCATGTTGCGTTTGACTCCGCATCGTACTCATATATGCCGATTCCCAGCTGTCCCTCGTGGTCTCCGGCAGCCATATAGCCGTATGCGGTGAATTCCACGCTTCCGTTATCACTTACGGATGATATGGAAACATCGTAGGAATTGTTCACGTACCTGTCGTCCGTATACTCCGAATCCCTGAAGCCGAATATGCGGCTTACCTTGTTGGCACCTCTGTCGTACAGCCAGAGCTCGCCCGCCTGCACAAATGCCGCCTTATCCTTACTGTCACTCGTCGTATATTCGAGATCACTGCCCGCAACGCCTAAGTTTATGCCGTCGTTATCAAGCACCGAGAGACTGCCGTCAAAGAACTGCTCTGCCAGCCTTTCGTAATTTAAAAGCACGATCTCGCCGTTGTCCCGCCGCATCCTGTAATATTCCGTTACTGTGTAATACTCTGTTCCGTCGTTTTCGTCCTTCGCCGAAATAATGTATTCCTGCTTAAGACTCACCGTTGTCTCGTTCACCTCAAGCACGGTGGGGACGGCCATTTTCACAAGGCTCGGCGCCATATCATCCCACGTTATCTGCTCTTCGTCCGACTTAAGCGTAACGTAATGGAGACTGCTGTTTACCTGAGAGCTGTCGGTTTCAAGCTGGCTCTTCATTTCATCCGTCAGATTGCCGTCTATGCAGCTCTTATAAAAGGAATCCGCATACTGGAAATAATACGAAAGCGTCTGACCTCTGTCCTGCACGAGGCGGATGTAATAATACACAGGACTGTCCTCTCCTATATCCAGTTCAAAACGCAGCATATATTCGCGGTCGGATGATATGGATGTATTGAGACTGAAACGGGCGATCATGTTTCCGTCCGTCTTTTCCGTAGAAATTCTTCCGTTTTCCAGAACGCTGCCGTCCTCGATGGACGTAACCCTGTATGTAAGAGACTTAACCTCCGCGTCAAACGTCTGGATCTCGGCTGTAAGCTCTTTTCCGGATGAGACGGTGGTCAGCGCCTCCCTGAAATTCTTTTCATTTACCTCCTGTCTGTAGCCGTACATGCGGTTCGCCGTCGTTCCGTCCTCCTGCATATACATAACGGGAAGTGTTGCCGCATCCATCGGTTTTGTGTCCAGTGCCTCGTGGCGATTCAGCACAGACATAAATATAATTAAGCTTCCGACAAAGACTGCAAACAGCAGCAATATCCGTAAAGCGATTCTTTTCATCATCAGGCTCCGTTTCGATAATTATGTAAATCCCATTATACTATACCGATCGTTCTTTTACTACACAGAAAAACTCTTGTTTTTTTCAACCTTATGTATTAGAATGTTGGCAGGTTGCAAAAGAGAGAGACCTAATCTTTAAATGATATAAGGAGGAACTGTTATGGCACGTAAAATTACTGACGCATGCGTAAGCTGCGGTACTTGCGAGTCTGCTTGCCCCGTTGGAGCAATCTCTGCTGGAGATTCTCAGTACAACATCGACGCTGATTCCTGCATCGATTGCGGAGCTTGCGAGGGTGCTTGCCCAACAGGTGCTATTGTAGAAGCATAATAATTAAAACGATAAGTTATTGCAGCAACGGTAAAAACCGTTGCTGCATTTTTTTGGTTCTTAACCAAAAACACAGTTGTTAACCCATTCCAAGGCTGGCAACTGTGTTTCCTTATCTCTGTTTTTACTTTTCCATTCCCGTAAATTTCGTATAATCCGACAGCCATACGAGATTCACCGTTCCGATGGCGCCGTTTCTCTGCTTGGCGATTATAAGCTCCGTTATGCCCTTCATGTCGGAATCCTTGTTGTAAACCTCATCCCTGTAAAGGAACATAACAATATCCGCATCCTGCTCTATGGCACCCGATTCTCGCAAATCCGAAAGCATAGGTCTGTGATCCGTACGTCCTTCAACGGCACGGCTGAGCTGCGAAAGGGCGATAACTGGAACATTCAATTCCCTCGCCAGCAGCTTAAGCGATCTGGATATATCGGATATTTCCTGCTGTCTCGATTCGGAGCCTTTACCGTTTCCGCTCATAAGCTGCAGGTAGTCGATGATGACCATGTCCAGCCCGTGTTCCAGCTGGTATTTACGGCACTTCGAGCGTAATTCCCTTACCGTGATTCCCGGCGTATCGTCTATGATGAGCCTCGAATTTCCTATGGCACCGGCGCTTTCCACAAGGCGGCTCCACTCTTCGTCTTTAAGAGAACCCGTCCTTAAGGATCCGGAATCTATCCTTGCGCCCATGGAAAACAGCCTGTTAACAAGCTGCTGTTTCGACATCTCCAGAGAAAATATGGCAACGGCCTTGTTCTTTTTAAGCGTCATATACTCGGCTATGTTTAATACAAACGACGTTTTTCCCATGGCAGGTCGGGCCGCAAGTATTATAAGGTCGGAATTCTGGAATCCGGCGGTCTTGTAGTCGAGATCCGTAAATCCCGTGGGCAATCCCGTAACGCTTCCCTTTGTCTTTGACGCCTTCTCTATATTTTCCAGCTGTTCCAGGACAACCTGCCGGATCGGCACAAAATCCTTGCCGTTTTTCTGCTGGAACACCTTAAAAAGCTTTTTCTCCGCATCGTCAAGAGTCGCATCCGTAGGGCCGTTGTCCAGATAGCACGCATTCTCCACCTCTTCAGACGTTTTAATAAGCCTGCGAAGAAGCGCTTTGTCGCTGACGATCTGCGCGTACGACTTAATATTTACCGACGTGGACTGCGTCTTTAAAAGCTCTCTTATAAAATCCATGTCCGAGATCTCATCAGGCACATTTTTCTTTTTAAGCTGATCCTGCACCGTAACGAGATCCACCGCGCTTCCGGAATTGTAAAGTTCCAGTATGGCATCAAACACGACTCCGTACTGACGCTGATAAAAATCCTCGCCCGTCAGCATCTCCGACGCGATCTCTATCGCATCGTTTCCCATAAGCATGGAACTGATAACGGATTTTTCCGCCTCGATATTATGTGGAAGTATTCTCTTTATCGCAGCGTCTTCCATACTACTCCTCAACTACATTTATCTTAAGCGGAACTACAACCTTTGTATGAAGCTTTACACTTACCTCAGTAGCTCCCACAGCCTTGATGGGACCGCTCATCTGAAGTTTTTTCTTGTCAACGTCGAGACCCAGCTGGCTCTTTACAGCCTCGCTTATCTCCTTTGCGGCGATGGAGCCGAATACTCTTCCGCCCTCGCCTACCTTAAGAGACATGGTTATGCTGCTTTTTTCTATCTTTGCACCAAGCTCCTGGGCAGCCGCAAGCTCTTCGGCAGCAACCTTTGCATCGTGTGCCTTTTTAAGCTTAAGATCGTTGAGATTCTTAGGTGTTGCCTCAACGCCCAGTCCTTTAGGGATAAGCATGTTTCTTGCGTATCCGTCGCTGACGTTTATTATCTCCCCTTTTTTTCCCTGTGACTTAACATCCTCAAGTAAAATAACCTTCATCTTAAATTTCTCCTCCGTCCTGCATTTCTGCGAGTACTCTGCAAAGTTCTTTTTCCGCTTCTTCAAGCGTAATTCCCGTGAGCTGGCAGCCCGCAACATTCAAATGGCCGCCGCCGCCCAGTCTTTCCATTATTATCTGTACATTTACTTCATCAATCGCTCTCGCGCTGATATATATCATGCCGTCATACTGGCTCAATACAAACGATGCCTTAACTCCCACAATGTTAAGCAGCTCATTTGCCGCCTGAGCTCCCACAACTGTCGGTTGTGTACTGCCCTCCGTAGAACAGAGCGATATTGCGAAACAATTCCTGAAGAGTTTAACGTTTCTGACAGCCTCGCCCTTTGCGAGATAATCCTGCATATCCTCACGGAACATCTTACGCACCCGGGTAACATCAGCCCCGCTCCGCTTTAGAAACGCCGCCGCTTCGAATGTGCGCACGCCTGTCTTCTGCATAAAGTTGTTCGTATCCAGCACAATTCCGGCGTACATAACGTCCGCCTCGCCGCTCTTAAGCTTAACATCCTCGACAAAATACTGGAGTATTTCTGCCACCATTTCGCTTGCCGACGATGCGTAGGGCTCTATGTACGAAAGCATTGCCGTCTTTATGGCATTTCCGCTCTGGCGATGATGATCCAACACGACGATGTTTTTCGTCATATACAAAAGCTCTTCGCACTCGGTATAATCCGCCTTGCTGGTATCAACTACAACAAGAAGTGTTTCATCTGATACAAGCGCTTTTGCCTCATCGCAGGTAACAAGAAGCTTGTCGTCGTAGCCCGTATCCTTTCGGAATATATCCAGAAACGGGCGCAGCCCCGTTGATTCGTTGTCATATACGATGTGGGTACGCTTATTCATGCTCTGAGCCGCCCTGTATATTCCGACAGCAGCGCCCAGTGCATCCACATCCATAAGCTTATGTCCCATAACAACTATCTTGTCGGCAACGGCCATAAATTCATGAAGCGAACGCGCCTTTACCCTCGCCTTTACGCGGGTATTCTTTTCTACCTCAGGCGCCTTTCCGCCGAAATAGCGGATCCTGTCGGCGTTTCTGATAACAACCTGATCGCCGCCTCTGCCGAGGGCCAACTCTATACTTACTCTCGACGCCTCAAGATTCTTTAAATAAGAACCCTGATTGCAGCCGATTCCTATACTTATGGTAACGGATATGTCGTTATCCGTATTTATCTCTTTTATGTCTTCGATTATGGAGAACTTCTGTTTTCCGATCTCCTTCAACGAGCCTGTGCGCATAAGGATAAGATATTTGTCCTTTTCGAATTTGCGCACTATACAGTCGTAGCCGCTGAAATACTGGTTTATCTTCCTGTCGACAAGCGCTATCAGTATCGAACGGCTTACCTCCTCGACGCTCTCTAATGCTTCCTCGTAGTTGTCGATGTAGAGCATCGCCGTGACCATGGCCTCGTCTTCATATTTTTCAATGTATTCACGCAGCCTTGTTTCGTCAAAAAGCGAAACGGAATACAGCCTTTTAAGATCCGCTGGGTTCAGATCCGGGAAATCATAAGCCGCAAGAGAATCATCCTGGGATACAAGTCTGATGGTCGCTCTGTATTTCGACTCTCCAAAGCTTAAGTTCAACTCTGTCTGCGCACCTGAGCGCGGAAGCTTCTCGGCTTTGAGTTCCGGAAAAAGCTCCGTTACCGGCGTACGGTAGAACTTGCGGATGTCCTCGCCAAGTGCCATAAATTTCCTGTTTCCCCAGAGAAGACGCATATCGCGATCCACGAAAAACAGCGGGAAATCAAACTGATCCATGAGACGGTTCTGCAGGCTTGAAAACGTCGCTACAAAGCCTACAAGCTCCCGGGCGACCCTGCGTTTTTTGTAATAAAAATATATGATGACCAGAATAAGGTAAACTACTATTCCGGCGGTCATTATAAGACCCGAATAAAACTCCCTTAAATAAATAAGGACATTTATTCCCACAAGCGGTATGAGCATAAGAAGCATGAATGTCATATAGCTTCCGCTTTGTCCGCCTTCTTTCATACGACTGTCCGTATTGTTATCCATTTCGTTCTCCGAACTTTCGCCTGTAAAAAAATCCAAAAGAGACTGTCACACAATGCATTATTACGCATTTAATGCGACAGCCCCTAATCCTCATATTGCTTTTGCTGCGGTTCGCAACTCGCGCAAACCGCAAACTGCTTTTACTTTATCAACGGAACGGGAGCTCCTCGTCGATTCCATCCGGAATGTTCATAAATCCGTCATCCGACAATGGATTCGCAGCCTCTTTTTTAGGCTGCGGCGCGGAATATGATGCTCCGCCGCTCTCTGATGCGTTCTTGCTCTCGGCAAATTCCTGCTCTTCCACAACAACATCCGTGGTATAAACCTTGTTGCCGTCACGATTTGTATAGCTTCCCGTCTGAATTCTTCCGGTGATGGCGATCTTTATTCCCTGATGCAGGTATTTCTCCGCAAACTCTGCGGCTCTGCCAAATGCTACGCAGTTTATAAAATCTGCCGTCTGCTCGGAATCTCTTCTGAAGCGGCGATCAACTGCCAGCGTGTATCTTGCAACTGCGGTGGAATTTTCACCCGCCGAATATCTGATATCGGGATCTCTCGTGAGTCTTCCCATAAGTATGACTTTGTTCATAATATCTCCGTTCTTTAATAAATAAAACGGCGCATTTTTCAGATTGTAAATACAAATCCGCCGTCTTGTTGTCGCGTGAAAATAATAGCATATTGCAGGATGAAAGTCAAAACTACCCACCACAGAATTTCAAGCCTTAATTTCATCGGATTTTAGCCGATTTCAACCGATTTTAATCTGCGATAAAACTTCGCCGATGGGTTCGGTGATAACCAGATCCGCTCCGGCATCTCTTCCCGTCGCACCCTTATTTAAAAGCACCAGCTTGTCGCCTCTGAAATAATCCAGAAGGCCTGCCGCCGGATACACCACAAGGGATGTCCCGCCTATGATAAGCACCTGCGCAGCCCTTATGGCGGCTACCGAGGCATTTAACG
>CAYMAY010000067.1:0-9700 GCA_964388555.1 uncultured Lachnospiraceae bacterium | reverse complement strand
CTTTATACAAAACGGGCAAGGCAAAGCGCCTTGCCCGAATATGTTAGTATACGGTTTTGTCGTCTAACTTATAAGTATGATGTTTGGTTTTGTCGACTATTATTTAAGGTTTTTGAATTTTCCGATTCCGAGGTACTCGTTTGTCTTAGCCGTTCCCTCTTCTCTTGTAAGCTGCATCTTCATAGAAGCACGGATCGCATCCATTGTCTCAGGAATTGTTACAGACTCCTGCGGGATGTTGATAGCATACATGATGTCATTTCCGGACTCTACGATAGAATCTGCCCAAAGGCCGATCTCGTACATATCGCCACGACGGTTTCCGAGGTCACGTGCATACTTGAAGAAGGATGCGTTGCCCTTGAATCCCTCGTCGATTGTTACGACACGGATACGCGGATGCTTCTGGAATGCTTCGAGAGCCATTTCCTTTGTGATCTTCTTGCCGTCTTTAGCAGTAGCAAGAACAGTGATTATATGACCATGGGTAACAGGTGTATGAACAAGGATACCTGTAGCGTTTACATGAGGCATGATCGTCATAAGGTCTACTGCCTGGTGCGTAGGAGCATGGTCGATCTGAAGTGCGTTTGTAAGTCCGCGATGATAGTCTCCCGGATCAGCAACACGACGGATGATAGTTATAGCAACCTTCTCGATTCCGTATGCTCTGTCGAGGCAGTCAACCGTACGGATAAGTCCTGTTGTATTGCAGGATGTAAGCTTAAGATAATCAACGCCTAAGCCCTTCTCATAGTTTGCATATCCATGGAAGAATACGTCTGCAACATCGTTCTTCTCTCCGCCCTGGAATATAGCCTTTACGCCATACTTTGTGTAATATTTTTCTTTGTTCTTTCCGCCGATTCCTGCCGGTGAAGAATCAAGCATAACGTCTACTTCTTTGCAGAGCTCTTCAAAGCTGCCTGCTACAGGGATTCCTGCTGCGTCGAATGCTGCCTTATCTGCTCCGTCTACAAGATAGAGGTTGTATTTTACCCCGTTTGCACCTATCATGTCTTTCTCATGGAGTGCCTTAAGTGAAAGTGTCGGCGCAAGATCTGCTATTCCGACAAGCTCCATATCACCCTGCTGTGCAACGCCGTCTGCAAGACGCTGACCTATTGTACCGTATCCTGCAACACCTACTTTAATTTTTCCCATCTTTTTATTCCTCCTATGATCGTGATCATATGTTGCTACTACTATTACTCAAACGCCGGTCCTGTACCCACTACCGGATCCTGCGCTGTAAACAAGTATCAGATATCTGCATTATGGAGCCATGTGTAACGCTCGTCCTCGCAGCGATCCGTCTGAAGCCACGGATTTCCCGGAAGATGACGGATCATCCAGCATGTGTACATCTGATATCCCGGAGCTACTGCCTGCGGATGAAGTGCTCCGCCCGGTATTGCAGAAAAGCTTCCGTCTGTGCTCTTAAATACCTCATCGCCTACGAAGCTTGCGCCGAATCCTTCCGGATGATCAAACATGAAATAATAGCACTCCGGCTGCGGATGACGGTGCGGAAGATATCCGGACCAGTTTCCCTTATCGTTAAGAACCTCGCCGAGAACCATGTTCGAATAAGGAGCTATGTCGTGATCAAAGATCGTGTTAACACGACGCTTTGCTACGTTTCCGAATTTTCCTACGCAGGAGTATCCCCACGGAGCATCCTCCGGCTTGTAAAGACGTGATGCAAACTCTGTGTCGTTCTTCGTTCTCTGAACAAGGATCTCAGATTTTGCATTTGCCGTAACCTTAGCCTCTTTGCCTGTGCATACATGAAGAGCCCACGGTCCTTCCGTGAATACGCCCTCACGCGTTGCCTCCTGTTTATTTCCTTCCCACTCGAATGTTATATCACCTGAAAGAAGAAGGACTGCTGTTTCCTCCCCCGGAAAGCAGAAGCTTCTTGTGCTGCCTGCCTCCATGCGGTATACGCGAACGTCCATAAGCATATCGCTGTACTCATTGTCGTACGTGCAAAGAATACGCTCTCCTTCCGGGCTGAATTCGGGATATCCGAACACTTTTTTCTCCATTGTCATTCCCTCCTTTTCGTTTTACGGAATGCTTTTGTGTGCACTTGCGTGCATTTTGTTTCGTTTTGTTTTCCGATTGACGATTTTTCTTGTCCCTACGCTATATTTTGAAGTTTACCACATATTTTTTTAATTTCAAGCGGTATTTTGACTTTTTTTAGATTTTTGTACAGATTTTTTTGCACGCAAACGCACGCTTTTCTATTGACACATTGCCCCAATTGTGATAATATTTTCACATACTCAAAGCTTGTATATCATATGTCACAAAAACGAGCACGCTTTTTTATAACAAATGCACGCATTACATATGATACAGCATCAAGAAGTGTCGATACACGACTGCTTACAGGAGAATTTTTAATTTTGAAATTTTCAAAAGCAGAAGCAGGAATTATTTTTATCGAAAATCAAAATGCAAACAGTCGTAACGAAAGGACTCTGTTATGAAGGTAACACTACAGCAAATCGCAGATGCAGCCGGTGTTTCGAGAGGAACTGTTGACCGCGCACTTCATGACCGCGGCAGGATAGACCCGGCTGTTGCAAAACATATAATAAGTATTGCAAACGAGCTTGGATATGTCTCACAAAAAAAACCTAAAGCCGTCATATCCGACAGGATACGCATAGGCTTTGTGACATTTCTGTCTGAGAGAGCCTTTTCGGCAGAGATAAACAAAGGAATCGAAAAGGCAAAAGAAGAGCTTGCGCAATGGGGCATTGAGATCCTTATTGAGAAATGTGCATCCATAAGCGAGATCGAGCAGGCGGAGGCCATAGATCGTCTTACGGAAAAAGGCATAAACGGTCTTGCCATCATGCCGGTAGACAGTGCTCTGATACGGTCGAGGCTCAACTACATTTCCGAGGAGCTGCACATCCCGACTGTCACGTTTAACACAGATATAATCGGCACAAAGCGCAGTCATTTTGTGGGAATGGACAATAAAAAAAGCGGCAAGGTTGCCGCCGGTCTAATGGGGATGCTTACGCAGGGCACGGGAAGTGTGCTTATCATAACAGGTTCCTTTGCCAACAACGCATACTCCCTGCGCGTAGAAAGCTTTATCGAAGAGCTTAAAGCCTCCTATCCGTCGATCAAGATCGCCGGCGTACAGTGCGCCTTTGACAACATGGACGAGCTTGATTCCATTTTGGAGAATTCGCTTCTCCACGGCTCCGGAATATCCGGCGTACTCATAACCTCGGCCGGTCAGGACGGCGTTGAGGCCGCATTTAAAAAACTCAATCTGCATGCACGTCCGTATGTCATCCTCTACGATCTGACGCCGTGCACAAAAAACGCGTTGACAACCGGCATCGCCGATTTTGTTATCGAGCAGGACTGCTTTTCGCAGGGATATAACGCCGCGTACACGCTGGCGAACATGCTGGTAAAAAATCAGATCCCGTCTGATGAATTTCTGTATACCGACATTGGAATAAAAACCAAATATAATATTTAAAATCGAGATAAAGACTAGATATAATATTCAAAAAAGACGGCTGACAACAGCCGTCTTTCCTGTATGAATAGATTTTAATTACTTATTGTAGTTAACGATCTGACCGAAATCAGCCTTAAGAGCTGCGCCGCCGATAAGTCCGCCGTCGATGTCGGGCTTGGAAAGGAGCTCTTTGCAATTTCCTGCGTTCATGGATCCGCCGTACTGGATACGAACCTTCTCAGCTGTATCTGTATCATAGATCTCAGCGATGGTGTTACGGATCATAGCGCAAACTTCCTGTGCCTGATCAGCTGTAGCTGTCTTTCCTGTTCCGATAGCCCAGATCGGCTCGTAAGCGATAACCATGGAAGCAACCTGCTCTGCAGCAACGCCTTCAAGGTCAGCCTTGATCTGAAGGTTGATCCAATCTTTGTATGCGTTTCTCTCACGAAGCTCAAGAGACTCTCCGCAGCAAAGGATAGGTGTGAGACCTGCTTCGAAAGCCTTTTTAACTTTCTTGTTAAGGAACTCATCATCCTCTTTGAAGTACTCACGTCTCTCGGAATGTCCGATGATAACATACTTAACGCCTGCATCAAGA
Organism: uncultured Lachnospiraceae bacterium; assembly: GCA_964388555.1. Taxonomy (GTDB): domain Bacteria; phylum Bacillota; class Clostridia; order Lachnospirales; family Lachnospiraceae; genus Alectryocaccobium. Next base: position 5,597 of record CAYMAY010000067.1, on the reverse strand, counting down.
AGCATCGGTGCGGAGATCTCTCCTGTGTATGCTCCCTTATCCTCGATGTAGAAGTTCTCAGCGCCTACAGCTACGTTTGTTCCCTTAACAGCTTCTGCAACCGGAACGATATCGATAGCCGGAACACAGTAAACAACGTCTACGTCGTCGTTCTGTACGAGGGGCTTTAAGAGCTCTACAAGAGCAACTGCCTCGCTCGGAGTCTTGTTCATTTTCCAGTTACCAGCGATAATTTTCTTTCTTGCCATTTTAACTAACCTTCCTTTTATTTTTTTACAATTACCTTACTTATCATTTGCTGCTGCAACGCCCGGAAGCTCCTTGCCCTCAAGGAATTCAAGAGATGCGCCGCCGCCTGTTGAAACGTGGCTCATCTTCGCGCCAAGTCCCATCTGGTTTACAGCTGCTGCGGAATCTCCGCCGCCGATTATCGTTGTAGCGTCTGTATCTGCCATTGCCTGTGCTACAGCAAGTGTACCCTTTGCAAGGATCGGATTCTCGAATACGCCCATAGGTCCGTTCCATACAACGGTCTTTGCCTCTTTAACGGCATTTGCGTACATCTCGGCTGTTGCAGGTCCTATGTCAAGGCCTTCCATGTCTGCCGGGATTGCATCTGCGGATACAACCTTTGTAGGAATCTCGGCATCGATGGGATTCGGGAAATCTGATGCAACGACAACGTCTGTGGGAAGAAGAAGCTTCTTGCCAAGTTTTGCTGCTTTATCAAGCATTTCCTTACAGTAATCAAGCTTTGACTCGTCGAGAAGGGACTTTCCTGTCTCCATGCCCTGAGCCTTAAGGAATGTATAAGCCATTCCGCCGCCGATTATAAGAGTGTCGCACTTCTCAAGAAGATTTGAAATAACATTGAGTTTGTCGGCGATCTTTGCTCCGCCGAGGATTGCAACGAAGGGACGAACAGGATTTTCTACGGCATTGCCGAGGAAATCAATCTCTTTCTGCATAAGATATCCCACTACGCATGTATCAACATACTGTGTAACACCTACATTTGAGCAGTGTGCCCTGTGAGCCGTACCGAATGCGTCATTTACAAATACATCGCAAAGCGAAGCAAGCTCTTTCGAGAATGCCTCTCCGTTTTTCGTCTCTTCTGCGCGATAACGAGTGTTCTCAAGAAGAACAACATCGCCGTCATTCATTTTTGCAACGGCTGCCTTAGCATTTTCGCCTACAACATTTGCATCTGCCGCGAAAACAACCTCTTTGCCTAAAAGCTCGCTGAGTCTTTTAGCAACGGGAGCAAGTGAAAGCTCAGGCTTGGGCTCTCCCTTCGGTTTTCCCAGATGTGAGCAAAGGATTATCTTTCCGCCGTCGTTTATAAGCTTCTTTATTGTGGGAAGAGCTGCTGTAAGACGGTTTTCGTCTGTGATCACGCCATCCTTAAGCGGTACGTTGAAATCGCAGCGTACAAGGACTTTTTTCCCTTTAACGTTTATGTCATCAACTGATTTTTTATTTAACATTGTGCCTCCAAAAAAGCGGTTTGCCGCTTAACAAAAATGGGTCCGGTCCCGAAAGACCGGACCCGTTTGAATCCCTTGGGTATAATTCCTAACTCAATTAAGCAAGCTCTGAGAAGTACTTGATTGTTCTAACCATCTGGCTTGTGTAGGAATTCTCGTTGTCATACCATGAAACTACCTGAACCTCTGTTGTTCCGTTGTCAAGCGGAAGAACCATTGTCTGTGTAGCATCAAAGAGTGAGCCGTACTTCATTCCGATGATATCGGAAGAAACGATCTCGTCTGTGTTGTATCCGAAAGACTCTGTAGAAGCAGCCTTCATAGCAGCGTTGATCTGATCAACAGTAACGTTGCCTTCAACTACAGCTGTAAGGATTGTTGTAGAGCCTGTCGGTGTAGGAACACGCTGAGCAGATCCGATGAGCTTTCCGTTGAGCTCAGGAATAACAAGACCGATAGCCTTTGCAGCACCTGTGCTGTTGGGAACGATATTAACTGCAGCTGCACGAGATCTTCTGAGATCGCCTTTTCTCTGCGGTCCGTCAAGAGTCATCTGATCGCCTGTGTAAGCGTGGATCGTGCACATGATACCGGATTTGATCGGTGCAAGATCGTTAAGAGCCTTTGTCATAGGAGCAAGGCAGTTTGTTGTGCAGGATGCAGCAGAAATAACTGTATCTTCAGGTTTTAATGTCTTGTGGTTTACGTTGTAAACGATTGTAGGAAGGTCATTTCCAGCCGGTGCGGAGATAACAACTTTTCTTGCGCCTGCCTTGATATGAGCCTCTGCTTTAGCCTTGGATGTGTAGAAGCCTGTGCACTCAAGAACAACGTCTACCTTAAGCTCTCCCCAGGGAAGATTTGCAGCGTCTGCCTCTTTGTAAATCTTGATCGTCTTTCCGTCTACTGTGATTGTTCCAGCTTCTTCATCGGATGAAACAGTATCGCAAAGAGCGTATTTGCCCTGAGATGAATCATATTTAAGAAGATGTGCAAGCACCTTGGGAGAAGTAAGATCGTTGATCGCAACAACCTCATATCCCTCTGCTCCGAACATCTGTCTGAAAGCAAGTCTTCCGATACGTCCAAAACCATTGATAGCTACCCTAACTGACATTTCAATACCTCCATCATACTTTTTGTTTTTCGATGATCGTCATCCGTGGGTACGGATAACTTATTCAAAACGCCGTCTGAAAAAACGACTTTTCGACCTGATTGATAATAAACCCTTATCTTTTATAAATGTGAATGTTGACTCTTTTAACCCACGGCTAATATTGTACTCAAATACAAGCCAAAACTCAATATCCCAATTAGAAAAAATATGTCTTTTTTTTCACAAAATTATGGCTTTTTAAACAAACGCCCGCCCAAAGAGAGCTTTTACCTCCCCCGGTCAGGCGTATTTACTTCCTATTTGTCAGCTGTATTTTTCTTTTTGGCAATTATTGTCGAACTTACAACTCCTGCGCCGCCGAGAATCATCAGCATGATCCACAGCATCATGTTGCTCTCATCGCCGGTATTTGCCGCTCCGCCGGAAACCGCTGTTCCCGTATTTGAGCCGGTGTTTGCGCTGCCGGAACCGGAATTTCCCGAATCCGCGCTTCCGGAGCCATCGGAGCCGCCGGAGCCGCCCTTTCCGGAATCGGAGTCATCCTTGCCGGAGTCACCGCCATCGCCGGAATCATCGCCGTCGTCGCCGGAATCCGGTTCGTTCGACAGCATCAATCCGCCGTTCTTGTTGTCAACAAGATAGTATGCACTGTCGTCACTGGTGAATACAGTTGTGTCCGTAGATCCGCTCAAAACAGTCAGACCATCCTTCGGCATATAGGCACTGATGCCGACACGCGAAGTTCCTGCGATGTTTTCAGCCGTTATCGTCGGAGCCTGATAACCCTCGGGAGTATCTCCGTCCTCATAAAGATTCATCAGACTGACATTGCTCACCGAATCAACAACTTTGTTTCCGGTAATATTTATGTTTCCGGAAAGTTTTAATGCTCCCACATTGCAGATGCCGCCGCCGCAGCTATTTACATCATCATCGAAATCATTATACACAACATCATTATCAGTAATGCTTCCTCCGGTTATGGTGGTTATTCCTTCCATTCCGTTGAATAAACCACCACCGTAATATCTGGCTGCATTCTTAGTGATGCTTCCGCCGGTAATAGTGATTGTTTCTCCTTTGCAATTGTACGAACCACCGCCGGCGCCATAAGACTCATTTTCGCTGATGGATCCGCCATTTATGGTTACTGTGCCCTTATTATACACACCGCCGCCATCCAGACGTGAAAGATTATCTGTGATGGAGCCGCCGTTCATAATGAAATTGCCGGTGTTATACACTCCGCCGCCGCGATAAGGCACTTCGTTTCCTGTAACGGAACCGTTCCAAATAGTAAGTGTGCCATAATTTTTGATTCCGCTGCCTGATATAACCTCGCCATTAGCATCCTTTGCATGTGTGATGCTGCCGGCTTCACTCTGACAGTCGGTGATCGTAAGGCTGGCATTTTGATTAACTGTAATTGTCGGGCTGCCTGCGTCAGTTCCGATAAGACTGTGACCGTTGAGGCAGATATTTACATTGCCGGTGATCTCTAATGTATCGGAAACAACTTCCACATCACCATATAAGTAATAATTACCGCTTTCCAGTTCGCCGCTTATCGTTCCGTTAATAGGAGTCCATTCGGCTGATGGATTATGTCCGTCTCCCCTGCAGTCCGTCTTTCCGCAAACGCAGTGGGTATGCACAGACGGTTTCACAAGCTTCAGGCCGTTATTCTCATCATTTTGAGTCAATACATAGCTGCTATTATCACTGAAGAAGCCGTCAAGGGAGGTTGTTCCTGATACGACGGTCTCATTAACCGTGCCCGTTATGCCAACATGTGCTTCGTCGCTCATGCCGTCTTCCCCTGCCTCGATGGTCTTACCGCTTGGCAGAATGACATTGTCGCCGGTATTTTCCTCTATGACGGGTGTACCGGACATCTTAAATGTGCCCTTGTCAAATACATACACGCCGCTGCCGCTTCCGGAACTGTTGCCGGTAATATTTCCGCCTGTCATGGTGAATGTGCCATTGTATACGCCTACACCACCACCGCTTTTGCCGCCGCTGTTGCCGCTGATCTCACCACCGGTCATATTAAATACGGCATTGCTCTCGATTTCAACACCGGCACCATAGCCGAAGCTGGCAACGATCTTATTATCCTTGATCTCACCGCCCGTCATGGTGAATGTACCGAGGTTATATACACCGCCGCCATATTCCTGAGCAGTATTATCCTTGATACTGCCGTCATTCATAATGAATTCGGCACCGCTGTAGTTGTACACGCCGCCGCCATCCGAATTGGAAGTGTTGCCGCTGATGTTTCCGTTCCAGAGGGTAAACGTGCCCTCATTAAATACACCGATACCTTTTACACCTGCTGCATGTGTGATATTTCCCGCTTCTGATGTATCGCTGCAATCTGTAATATCAAGGCTCTTGTTGCTATCAACCTTGATAGCTGCAGAATACGCTTCTCCGCCATATATAATGTCGTTGCCGTTCAGGCAGAGTCTTACGTTGTAACTGCACCGCCATGTTTCGGTGACAGTCACATCATTTTTCAGAACATAATCGCCGTCTCCTTTTATCTCATTAAGACTGCTGATACTCGTCCAGACGGTCGTGGCGTCATGTCCTTCCTTCTGACAATCCGGCCATCCGCAGACGCAGTGGGTATGCACAGACTGTTTCACAAGCTTCAGGCCGTTATTCTCATCATTTTCAGTCAATACATAGCTGTTGTCATCACTGAAGAAGCCTGTTGTCACTGATGTACCGGAAACCACGGTCGGATCGTTTGCCGGGGTCTGCGCCGTAATTCCGATATCAGCGCCGTCTGTCAAGCCGCCATTTACAATTGTGATGGTCTTGCCGTCTTCAAGACGCACGTTTCCGTTATCGTTGTCTGAAATAACGGGAGAACCTGATATCTCAAATGTTTTGTTATTGTTTACGCCTGCACCGCCGCCGGCTGCACTGTTTTCTGTTATAGTGCCGCCTGTTACCGCAAGCATATTATCGTT
>CAYMAY010000066.1:8184-9763 GCA_964388555.1 uncultured Lachnospiraceae bacterium | reverse complement strand
GATCCCGAGCCTACAAAAGAAGAAAAACTCAGTCGTACGATACCGCTTGATAAGGTAGGACTGAATACCGTTCCCATATCCATTGAGGAAGCGATAAAAGCCGAAACACCGGAGGAGAGACGTATCCGTATCCTCAACAATGCGATGCCTACGAAGATGAGCGATCTTCAGAGGCAGATATTTACGTATTTCGCGCGAATTCCCGGAATGGACACGCAAATCCTTCAGGCAATGAGCCATACGTATGAGTATGCTGGAGAACACACGTCCAAAAACGGAAATATAGCTATAATGGGTGCTGTCGGAACGGGTAAATCCCGCTTAACAGAAGGCCTTATTGTTGCTATGTGCAACGATATGGGGCTTGAAGTTGCGAAGACGGCAAGAGTTACGGGCGAAAAGATGAACACTCTGGATCCCGCCAGAACAGTTGACAGAATGGCAGGCGGATTCCTTATCATCGAGAATGCCGGTGACATGAGTCCGGGAACCATAGATAAGCTTAATAAGGCCATGGAATTCCGCACCGACTGTATGATACTTATCATAGAGGATGAAAAGACATCCATGCGTGCGCTGCTTGCGAAATATCCGGAGTTTGCGGCAAAGTTCCCGTCAGTCATATCCATACCGGTATTTACAAATGACGAACTTGTGGCATTTGCCAGAACATATTGCGCCGAGAATAAATGCCAGATGGATGAGCTTGGAGTGCTTGCGCTTTACAGCCTGATAAGCAACGGACAGACGGAAGATCATCCCATGACTATATCCGAGGTAAAAGAAATAATAGATTCCGCCATGTCAAAGGCGAGACGGGGCGGACGCAGAGGACGTAAAAACGTAAACAAAGATAAGAATATCGTGCTCTACGAAAAAGATTTTGCATGATCAAAGGGTTCGGGTGTTTCGGCACCCGAACCAATGTTTTAGAATCAGAAAATGAGGTTGCCATGAATATACTTGTGATAGATGCGCAGGGAGGCGGAATAGGAAAACAGCTGGTAGCGGCCATAAGAGAGGAAGTGCCGGGCGCGGACATAACGGCGGTGGGCACAAATTCTGCTGCTGCGTCTGCCATGAAAAAGGCCGGAGCTGACAGAGCCGCAACAGGCGAAAATGCCGTTGTCGTAAACTGCAGAAAAGCTGATGTTATAGCCGGTCCTATCGGCATCGTTATCGCGGATGCTCTTCTGGGCGAGATAACGGCCACCATGGCAAATGCCATCGCCACAAGCCTTGCGAAAAGAATACTCATTCCCGTGAGCCACTGCGACAACATAGTCGCCGGAACGGTGGATCTCAAGATTTCATCACTCATAAAAAGCGCGGTTGATGAAATAAAAAAACTTATAGATTGACCGAGTGTGTTTTTTGAATTATAATGTCGTTTGCCTGAGGGCAAAAAACGGCGGCACGAAGCCGCTTTAGTGGAGCAGAGGCTCCAATCGATCGAAGATCAGTTAAAAATGTCTGTTTCTACAGGCACGATCGTTTTTGTTTACAATACTTTAATCCATAATGAATTGATTGCGAAGAAAGCATTCGAATCCCTTAGAGTGGGATCAGTGCTTTCTTT
>CAYMAY010000066.1:0-8084 GCA_964388555.1 uncultured Lachnospiraceae bacterium | reverse complement strand
TTTCGGAGAAAATGATGACAATAGAGGAATTTTTTGAAGAATATCCATCGGTCGCCATTGCATTTTCGGGCGGCGTGGATTCGACATATCTTTTGTATGCGGCTAAAAAGTATGCGAAAAACGTTAAGGCATATTACTTTAAATCCGAATTCCAGCCGGAATTTGAATTTGATGATGCAATGAGAGCGGCAAAAGAATTAGATGCGGAAGCAGAAGTCTTAAGCGGAAGCGTTCTTACGGACGAAAACATAATAAAGAATCCGAAAAACCGTTGCTATTACTGCAAGAGCAGGGTTTTCGGATCCATAAAACAGGCGGCAGAAAAAGACGGATTTTCCGTGATTCTCGACGGCACAAATGCCTCGGACAGCGCAGATGACAGACCGGGCATGAAAGCACTTAAGGAAACGGGAACACTTTCACCGTTGAGAATGTGCGGTTTGACAAAAAGCGATGTGCGCCGTCTCTCAAAAGAGGCGGGTCTCTTTACCTGGGATAAATGTGCTTACGCGTGCCTTGCCACAAGGATACGCACCGGCGAAGAGATAACGGCGGAAAAGCTTATGGCGGTGGAATCTTCGGAAGGATATATGTTTTCTCTTGGCTTTCGGGATTTCCGCGTCCGGGTAAGAGGTGAAAGCGCGTTGATACAGATTCGCGGAGAGCAGATCACGCTTTTGGCAGATCATCGCATCGAAATTTTAGATGAATTAAAAAAATACTTTAATACGGTATCACTTGATCTGGAGGTAAGACATGGAGAATGACATAAAACGTCTTTTGCGAGAAGTCAGTGATGGCAGCGTTTCGGTTGACGAGGCATATTTAAAACTAAAACAAAGACCTTTTGAGGATATAGGATACGCGAAGGTGGATCTGCACAGAAAACTGCGTCAGGGTGCGGCGGAAGTAATATACGGCGCGGGAAAGACGCCGGATCAGATAGTCGGTATAGCCGATGTAATGGTAAAAAACGGTCAGAAAACCATACTTATAACGAGGCTTTCAAAAGAGTCTGCCGAGGAGATTCAAAAAACATTTGAGCTTGATTATCACGAGGAGGCTCGCTGCGGTATTATCGGAAAGATGCCGAAGGCCGATGGTATCGGCAAAATAGTCATTGCAACGGGAGGCACCAGCGATATTCCCGTGGCCGAAGAGGCTGCTGTAACGGCCCAGACCCTGGGAAATGAGGTTGTAAGACTGTATGATGTGGGAGTTGCGGGACTTCACAGAACACTTTCCCATCTCGACGACATAATGGATGCAAATGTGATAATCGCCATAGCCGGAATGGAGGGCGCTCTTGCAAGCGTTATCGGCGGGCTGGCGGATTGCCCTGTTATAGCCGTTCCCACCAGCGTGGGATACGGGGCGTCGTTTGGCGGTGTATCCGCCCTTTTGTCAATGCTTAATTCCTGCGCCAGCGGAATTTCCGTGGTAAATATCGACAATGGATTCGGAGCGGGATATCTGGCAAGCATGATAAATCACAGAAGGGGATGAAGAAATGAGTATATTATATTTGGATTGTTCAATGGGTGCGGCAGGAGACATGCTTACGGCGGCTCTTACGGAGCTTATGCCGGATCCGGACGGGTTTGCGCGTGAACTTAACGCTGCAGGAATACCGGGCGTTGAATTTATAAAAGAAAAGACACAGAAGTGCGGAATAACGGGAACGCACATGAAAGTGGTGGTAAACGGGATGTGCGAGGGTGAAGATGATCTTCATGACGAACATTCACACCACGATGGACATTCGCACGAGCACCATCATGAACATGCGCATGATCACGCGACAGAGCACACTCATGAGCATGAGACAGAGCACACCCATGATCACGAGCATTCACACGAACATTCACATAGCCACACGCACTCGCATCATGGTGTCGCGGATATCGAGCATGTCGTAAACGATCATCTGAATCTTCCTGAGAATGTTAAAAAAGACGTTCTCGCCGTATTTAATCTTATCGCCGAGGCGGAGAGTGCCGTTCACGATAAACCGGTGAGCGAGATACATTTTCACGAGGTCGGAACAATGGACGCCGTTGCCGATATCACGGCAGTGTGCCTTGCGATAAATAAATTATCACCCGAGCAGATCGTCGCTTCGCCCGTATGCGTCGGCAGCGGACAGGTAAAGTGCGCCCACGGAATCCTTCCCGTGCCTGCACCGGCTACGGCTTTGATTCTTAAAGGTATTCCGATTTATTCCGGAAAGATAAAAGGCGAGCTTTGCACTCCGACCGGGGCGGCTCTTTTGAAGCATTTTGCGTCAAAATTCACGGAAATGCCGGCCATGAGCGTCAGCGCCGTAGGTTACGGAATGGGAACGAAGGATTTTGAGGCGGCGAATTGTGTCCGCGCAATGCTGGGCGAAAGTGACGAATGCGCCGAAGAAGTATACGAGCTGAGCTGCAATGTGGACGATATGACGGCGGAGGCGATTGGGTACGCCATTGACAGGCTTTTCGAGGCAGGAGCCTGCGACGTATACACAATACCCATCGGAATGAAGAAGAACCGCACGGGGCTCCTTATAAGAGCTATGTGCAGGGACGAAAATAAAAACGATGTCATGCGTGCGATGTTTAAGCACACGACGACTATAGGAATAAGAGAAAACGCTTTTAAGAGATATGCTCTCGACAGGATCGTGAAAGAAATAGAAACCCCATACGGCAAGGTTGCGAAGAAAGTGTCGGAGGGTTATGGCGTAAAACGCGAAAAATACGAGTACGAGGATATTGCGAAAATCGCCGGTAAAGAGAATTTAAGCGTTGCGGAGGCGGAAGCCCTTGTCAAAAAAGAGGATATGGCATGAGAATTAGAAGAATTTTATCGATTTTTATCACCGTGATAATTTTAACCTCGCTTGCAGGATGCGGGGGCGGCAAGTCTAATGATGTGTCAAGTTCATCCGAAAATGAAGATGAAGGAATTGTTATAGCCGTGGACACCGAGCCGGAAACCCTCGACCCGACGCAGGGCTGGGGTCACGGTAATTCGCCCATAGTTCAGAGTACGCTGGTAAAATACACGGCCGATCTGGAATTCGAAAATGACCTGGCCGTTGAATACGGCGTTTCCGATGACGGCCTTACATGGACATTTAAACTCAGGGACGATGCGTATTTTACCGACGGCGAAAAGGTTACGGCAGGCGATGCGGCATTTACCCTTATGACGGCAAAGGAAGCCCAGGGCTCCGTGGATCTTACATATATGGAAAATGCCGAGGCCACCGATGAGACAACTCTTGTGGTTACGCTTTCGAAGCCGACCTCCATATTTCTGAATACACTGGCGTCCATCGGAATAGTTCCCGAGCACGCTTATGATGAGGATTACGGCAGGTCGCCCATAGGCTCCGGACCGTACAAGTTTGTGGAATGGCGCTCCCAGGAGCAGATCGTCCTGGAGGCGAATGAGGATTACTACGGAGACGTGCCCGAGATAAAAAAAGTCACCATTGTATTCATGACGGAGGACGCGGCTCTTGCGGCTGTTAAGGCATGCCAGGTCGATGTGGCATATTCCAGTGCAACTCTCGGAAACACCGAGGTGGACGGATATTATGTTGAGGCCATAACGTCAGCCGACAACAGAGGATTTACTCTGCCCATGAGTCCCGACACAGGCGAAACGACAGAAAGCGGAGCTCCCATCGGAAATAATGTGACCTGCAACAAGGAAATTCGCCAGGCCATTGCCTATGCCATAGACAGACAGGAGATCGCGGACACCGTGCTGAACGGATTCGGACGTCCCGCCTATTCCGAAAACGATTCAATGCCGTGGAACAATACAGATGTTGTCATTGATACGGATGTTGAATATGCCAAATCGCTTCTTAAGGAAAATGGCTGGGAAGACACTGACGGTGACGGTATTGTGGAAAAAGACGGTTTAAAAGCAGAGTTTACGTGCGTTTATCCTGCCGGTGATTCGGTGCGTCAGGGCATTGCCATGGCGGCGGCACAGCAGGTGCTGGAGATAGGAATAAAAATAAACGTCGAGGGCATGAGCTGGGACGATATCTCGAAGCGTATGTTTTCTGACGCCGTAATGATGGGCTGGGGTTCATCAAGCCCCAACGAGACATATTATCTGTATCGCTCCGAGGGAGCATATCTGGACGATTATTATAATCCGGAAGGATATATGAGCGACACAACGGACGGATATTTAAATGCGGCCATGGAGTCGCTTACGTCCGACGAAGCCAACGAAAACTGGAAAAAAGTACAGTGGGACGGCACAACGGGAACATCCATGAAGGGCGAATGCCCCTGGGTTTGGATCGTAAATCTCGACCATGTTACATTTGTACGAGACGATATCTCCATAGGGGATCAGCCGATACACGGCCACGGTCACGGGATGGCGCTGATCCAGAATTTAAGTGAGTGGAGCTATAAAGAATAAGCGAGAGCAGATTTAAGAGGAAATCCATCCATGAACGAAACGCTGATGCGCGTTATACGCGCCGTTTTCGCAAATTTAATAAAGACGGTAATACTGCTCTTCGCGGTGAGCATCCTTACTTTTGTGCTTATATGCGCATCACCGATAGACCCCGTTCAGCAATACATAACCAACATGGGTTCGGCGGTATCACAGGAGCAGCGCGAGGAAATAGAAGATTACTGGGGCGTAAACGAGCCGCCTGTCCAAAGATATGTGGGCTGGCTTTCGCATCTTGTGCGGGGCGACTTGGGAGAATCCTCATTGTACAGGCGATCCGTGGCGGAGATAATAGGCGAACGTTTTTTAAGCTCCCTTGCTCTTATGCTCAGCGCGTGGATATTCTCCGGAGTAACAGGCTTTTTGCTGGGCTGCGTCATGGGAATGAACAAAAACAGGGCTCCCGATAAGATTCTCAAGAGAATCTGTTTTGTGCTGAGTTCGCTGCCGTCGTTCTGGATAGGACTTGTGCTGCTGATGGTGTTTTCCGTCTGGCTGGGCATCTTTCCGGTAGGGTTTTCCGCCCCTGTGGGCACCCTTGCCTCCGACATAACAATAGGAGAGAGAATATATCATCTCATACTGCCGACGATCACACTCAGCATCACAGCCTTCCCGAGCATTGCCCTTCATACCAGGCAGAAGCTTATAGACGTGCTTAACAGCGATTACGTGCTTTTTGCCAGGGCAAGGGGCGAGAGCAGCAGACAGATACTTATCCGTCACGGATTCAGAAATATATTATTTCCGGCCATAACACTTCAGTTCGCCTCGTTTGCGGAGATCTTCGGCGGAGCGGTGCTGGTGGAAAATGTGTTCAGCTATCCGGGGCTTGGCAGCGCGGCGGTTTCCGCGGGCCTTAATTCCGATGTGCCTCTTTTGCTGGGAATAACATTGTTTTCTGCGCTTTTTGTCTGCGTCGGAAACTCAATCGCCGACGTGCTTTATAAGGCCGCGGATCCTAAATTGCGGGAGGTGCGTAATGAGGGTTCGTAATCGTAGAAAAAACCTTTTTACATTTGTAATGATAAGTGCCGTGGCGATAATTGCGGTATATATTGCGGGGATTCTCATCCCGGAGCAGAGCGGAAATTATCTGGAAGCTTATCTGCCGCCCTCCGCATCACATGTTTTCGGCACGGATGCCCTTGGCAGAGACGTCTTTTGGCGTACGATAAAGGGCATGTCGTCAAGCATGACCATAGGCGTGGCGGCATCGCTTATAAGCGCACTGATTGCCGTTCCTGTCGGGGCGGCTGCGGCGGGCAGTAAGGCGGCCGATGCGGTCATAAGCCGTGTCATCGATCTTTTTATGAGCGTTCCCCATATAATACTGGTTCTTCTCATCTCATTTGCCCTGGGCAAGGGCTTTTACGGGCTGCTGGTGGGAATAGCCGCCACACACTGGTGTTCTCTGGCGCGGATCATAAGGAGTGAAACTCTTCAGATCAGATCGTGTGAGTATGTCGCGATTGCGGGAAAGCTGGGAAGATCGCAAAAGTGGATCTTTTTGCATCATATAATGCCGAATATCCTGCCGCAGATGATCGTTGGCATCGTGCTTACGTTTCCCCATGCTGTTCTGCACGAGGCGGCGGTTTCGTTTTTGGGATTCGGCCTGTCGCCGGAGCAGTCATCCATCGGAATGATACTTTCGGAAAGTATGGAGTATCTTTCGGCGGGAATGTGGTGGTCGGCAGTCTTTCCGGGGCTGGTTTTAATAGCAATCGTGCTTCTTATAGATAAGATAGGCGACGGTATTCGCCTTATGGCGGATCCGTACAGTGCGCAGGAGTAGGATATGGAACAAAAAGCAGATACGCTTTTGGAAATACATGATCTTTCGGTAGCGTTCCGCATGTACAACGGGGCATTTGAGCAGACGGAACTTCAGGCTATTTCAAATCTGCACTTAACGGTGCAGCCGGGAGAGATAGTAGCCGTGGTAGGCTCGTCGGGATCGGGAAAGAGCCTTCTGGCATCGGCGATACTGGGAATCCTGCCGGATAATGCCATCGTAAAGGGACATCTGCATTATGATGGTGAGGAACTGACAGCAGAAAGACAGCAGGAGCTTCGGGGAACCCAGATCGCTCTCGTACCGCAGTCTGTCTCATATCTTGATCCGCTTATTAAGGTGGGTGCGCAGATATACGGCCATGGTTCCGGAAGCGATATAAAAAAGAAAATGAGCAGGAGAATTTTCGGCAGATTAGGTCTCCAAAAAGAGACGGAAAAACTCTATCCTTTTCAGCTTTCGGGCGGGATGGCAAGGCGTGTGCTCGTATCGACGGCGCTGATCTCCGACGCAAGGCTTATAATCGCCGATGAACCGACACCGGGAATGACACTTGAGCAGTCTCTGGAATCGCTTAAGATGTTCAGAGAGATGGCGGACGACGGAAAAGCCGTTATCCTCATAACCCACGATCTCGATCTGGCTGTGGAGTTTGCGGACAGGATCGCCGTGTTTTACGCCGGAACTACCGTTGAGACAGCGCCTGTGCGGGATTTTAAGAGCGGAGAGGAAATGCTTCGTCATCCGTATACAAAGGCACTCTGGAGGGCACTTCCGCAAAACGGATTTGAGCCTATAGAGGGCTTTCAGCCATATGCGGGAAATCTGCCGGAGGGATGCCTTTTTTCACCCCGATGTCCTTATGCTGACGAAAAATGCAGGAAAAATCTGCCGCCCATTCGAGAGTTGAGAGGCGGAGAGGTCAGGTGTTATTATGGCGATTGAAGCGAAAAATCTTTATTTCAGATATGCAAAAAAACAGCCCTGGGTTCTGGAAGATGTGAGCCTTAAGATCGAAAGAGGAGAATGCGTTGCGCTCCTTGCTCCCAGCGGATTCGGAAAGACGACTCTTGCGAAGCTGCTTTCGGGTTATTTAGCCGCGGAAAAGGGAGAAGTGCTGTGTGACGGTAATCCGCTTCCGAAAAAAGGACTTTGTCCGGTGCAGATGATATTTCAGCATCCCGAAAAGGCGGTGGATCCGCGTCAGAAACTTCGCATCGCCATAGAAGAGAGCGGAAATTTCGATGAAAATTTATTGAAAAAGCTTGGGATACAAAACGAGTGGCTCGACAGATTTCCGAATGAACTTTCCGGCGGTGAGCTTCAGCGAATCTGTGTTGCGAGAGCATTGATGTGCGGCGCGGATTATATCATATGCGACGAAATAAGTACAATGCTGGACGCCATAACGCAGGCGCAGATATGGAACACGGTGCTGGATGAAATGCGAGGCCGCCGCATGGGAATCCTTGCCCTTACACATAACCTTAACCTTGCCGAACGCATAGCTACGCGAACGGTCAGGCTGTAAGGGAAAACAAAGAAAATCCTGCCTGTGATAAGAAAACGCCAAAAAAATAAATTGACTAAATAACGCACTGAACGTATAATGGAAAACGGTTCGCAGCGCATGTGAAGTGTTTGCGAGCCGTATATATGTGGAGTGGTATCGAAGTGGTCATAACGAGCCGCACTCGAAATGCGGTTGTCCTCTTTTGGGCACGTGGGTTCGAATCCCACCCGCTCCGTCTGATGTGGAAGCGTCGCAGTAACGATTTGAAAAATCGCTACTGCGACCCCTTTATTTAAA
>CAYMAY010000065.1:0-9827 GCA_964388555.1 uncultured Lachnospiraceae bacterium | reverse complement strand
CGTCGGTGGTAACACTGGGCAAATTCGACGGCATGCACATAGGTCACCGAAAACTTATTAAAAGAGTAGAAGAAATATCATCCCAGAGAAATTTAAGCTCTGTGATGTTTACGTTTGATGTGCCTCCAAGGGCAAAAATAGAAAATAACACGTACAAAAACATATTTACAAAGGACGAAAAACGCACCCTTGCCGAAAAATTCGGAATAGATGTGCTGGTTGAGTGCCCCTTTGGCGAGGCAATACGAAATATGTCTGCCGAGGATTTTGTGAGGGATATACTTCTTCGCAGGATAAATGCAAAGGCTGTTGTTGCGGGCACGGATTTTAGATTCGGCAAGAACAGACAGGGTGATGCGGATTATCTTTTAAACAACGCGGATAAGATGGGCTTTACCGCTGATATCATAGAAAAGGAAACAGACGAAACAGGACGTGATATCAGCAGCACATACGTAAGAGAAGAAGTGGAGTGCGGACATATTGAGAAGGCGAACAGTCTTCTCGGTTTTGAATATTTCATATCGGGCGAAGTTGTAAGCGGAATGCATCTTGGCAGAAGCTTAGGCTTTCCTACCATCAATATCGTGCCGCCTCAGGAAAAACTGCTGCCGCCAAACGGTGTATATGCATCCCTTACGGAAATAGGCACGTTAGTTTACGCCAGCATAAGCAATATAGGGGTAAAACCCACCGTTGGAGGCAAAGAACTGGGCGTCGAGACATTTGTGCTGGATTTCAACGAAAATCTCTACGGCATGAAAGCAAATGTCAGGCTTCTTAAGTTTATGCGGCCGGAGAAAAAATTCGCGTCAATCGAAGAGCTGAAAAAACAGGTTGATTCAGATATAGAAAAGCGGAGGGAGAGCTTATGAGAGCAAGCGGAATACTTCTTCCTATATCATCGCTTCCGGGAAAATACGGTATAGGTGGTTTTTCAAAAGAAGCGTATGATTTCGCCGACTGGCTTAAAAGCTGCGGTCAGAAATACTGGCAGATACTGCCGCTGGGACCTACGGGTTACGGTGATTCGCCGTATCAGGCATTTTCCACATTCGCGGGGAATCCTTATTTCATAAGCCTGGACGACCTTGCAGAGCAGGATCTTTTAACGCAGGATGAGGTGGATGCCCAGATAAGGCAGGACGATCCCGAAAGAGTCGATTACGGCGATCTTTTTGTAAACAGAATAGCTGTTCTTAAGACGGCATACGGCAGATTTGAAAAAGATGAGGATTTTTATCACTTTTGCGAGAAAAACTCCGAATGGCTGGATGACTACTCACTTTACAGAACCATAAAGGAAAAATCCGACGGCAAAGCCTGGTACGAATGGAGCAGTGAATATAAATTACGCGAAAAAGATGCTATTGCGGATTTCAAAGAAAAATACATAGACGACATAGATTTTTACCGCTTCTGTGAATATGAATTCGATAAGCAGTGGAAAAAACTGAAAGCATATGTCAATTCTTTAGGGACAAAGATAATAGGCGATCTGCCGATATATGTTTCATACGACAGTGCGGACGCATGGAGCGGTTCTAAGCTTTTTAAATATGATAGCGAGCTGAATCCCATATGCGTGGCAGGCTGTCCGCCTGATTATTTTTCACCGACAGGTCAGCTTTGGGGAAATCCCATTTACAATTGGGAATATCATAAGAGTACCGGATATGCCTGGTGGAAAAGAAGGATAAAGCGCTGTCTGGAGCTATACGACGTGATCCGTCTCGATCATTTCAGGGGATTTGCTTCGTATTACGAGGTACCGTTTGGTTCTGAAACGGCGGCAAACGGAGAGTGGGTCGAGGGACCCGGAATGTCTCTTTTTAAAGAATTAGAGTCTCAATTCGGGAAGATGCCACTCATAGCTGAGGATTTAGGCCTTCTTACCGATGATGTATTCGAACTTCTTGATGAAGCGGGATATCCGGGAATGAAGGTGCTGGAGTTCGCTTTCGGCTCCGGTTACGACAATCTTTATCTGCCGTATAATTATGATAAAAACTGCGTGGTTTACACCGGAACACATGACAATGCATCGCTGGTGGGCTGGCTTAAAGAGGCTGATGAGGGCTGTAAATGTCACATATGTGATTATATCGGAAGGCATGATGACGATAAGAACATCGCAAAAGAGCTTATAAGGATCGCCATGGCGAGCACGGCTGATACATGCATAATCCCGATGCAGGACTGGCTGCTTCTTGAAAAAGCAAGAATAAACACTCCTGCCACATTAGGCGGAAACTGGCAATGGAGGGTAAAAGCGGACGCCATCAGCGAGGATCTTGCGGAACACATAGCTTTCCTTACCAAAGTATACGAAAGATGAATGGACAATAATATATAAATTGTATCTGTTTTAATACATTATATATTGACTTTTTAATCGTAAGTGTTAAATTATTAACAGGACGTGTGCGACTCAGTACATCGAAAAAAACCGGAATGGAAACGGGGTGCCATTCGGGTTTGACTTTCAAAGATTAATGCGATCGCTCACGTAAATAAGAAGATTAAAGAGGTGTATACAATGGACAGTTTCAGCAAGTCTCTTATGGCAGACAAGAGAGAAATCATTATCGTTCCTACAATTTATAAGTTCGCAGATTTTAGTGAGATGGCAGAGGAGTTTGGATTAAATGAGCGCGACGTCGTTCTTACAAACGAGTTTATCTACAAGCCTTTCATGGAGAAATGCGGATTAAAGTGCAATTTCGTATTCCAGGAGAAATTCGCTCCGGGCGAGCCTTCTGAGAAGATGATCGAGATCATGTACGAGACAATCCCGTACGATTCATATGATCGTGTTATAGCAATAGGCGGCGGCGCCATCATGGATCTTTGCAAACTTCTTGGCTGCAAGCGTCCTTCATCCGTTCATGAGATGTATTTCAAGCGCGAGCCTGTTGTACATGAGAAAGAAGTTATTGCTGTACCGACGACCTGCGGAACAGGTTCTGAGGTTACAAATATTTCAGTTGCTATCGTTAAGGATGAAAAAGACGGTGTTCTTACAGGCGGCGAGACAAAGCTTGGTCTTGTTTCAGATGATATCATTCCGAACAAGGTTTGCCTGATCCCGGATATGCTTAAGACACTTCCGTATCGTCCGTTCGCAAGCTCAGCTATCGATGCTCTTATCCATGCAGTAGAGTCCTTCCTTAGCCCGGCTCGTAAGACAATGACATCCGCAATGTATTCCGAGAAGGCAATGGAGATGATCCTCGAGGGCTTCAGACGTATCGGCGAGAACGGCCCGGATGCAAGACTTGATTATCTCAATGAGTTTGTTACGGCATCCATGTTCGCAGGAATAGCTTTCCTTAAGGCAGGATGTGCTACGGTTCACGCTATGTCATTCCCGCTTGGCGGAACATATCATGTTCCTCACGGTGAGTCAAACTACGCTCTCTTCGGAAAGATCCTTGAGATATATGACGAGAAGAATCCGAACGGCGAGATCCTCAAGTTCAAGCAGAAGGTTGCCGCTATCACAGGCTGCTCGGTAGAGGGAGCAATACCGTATCTTAACGAGCTTCTCGAGAAGGTTCTTCCTCTTAAGCCGCTTCGCGAGTATGGATTCACAAAAGAGGATATAAAGACATTCCCGCTTTCGGTAGAGGCTAACCAGCAGAGACTTCTTACGAACTCATACGTTCCGTGGAGCAATGAGCTCAGCGAGAGAGTATACGCAGAGTGCTATTAATAAGCATTCCGTGTAATTGAAATCTGGGTGCGTTGACACCAGAATTTATATGAATATTTAAATTTCAAGGGCTGCCGTTTGGTGGCCCTTGTTTATTGAGTTGATAGGCAAGGTGACATTGATTTACGCGAGCGGGAGTCAGTCTTCCGTACTTGTTGCACGGGTAACACTTTTTGAAATGCGTGGGAAATTTATGGATTTTTAAGAGGCGTTTTCTTGCTTGTAAGGGTCGGCTGTGGTACAATCGGGTACAATAAAAATCAGGAACAGATGGTGCCCCTAACAATGGGGCCTTTATATTAAGGAGGTTTTGATCATGAAGGGATTCGGAAATCTTAAATGGCTTGCAGGCGGTTTCCTTTTAGGAACAGCAGGACTCTCAATACTCAAGAGCAAGGATGCAAAGAAGGTTTATACCCATTGTGCAGCTGCTGCAATGAGAGGCAAGGATGCTCTTATGAAAATGGGCACATCCCTCAAGGAAAACTGCAGCGATATTTCACAGGACGCCAAGGATATAAATGAAGAGCGTGCCGTAAAAGAAGAAGAAATGGCAGTAGAAAGAGCAAGAGCAATTATCGAAGAATATGAGGCTTCGCACAAAAAGGATTAATTATGAGATATATCATATGTCATGAATCCGCTCATACGATGAGAGTTCGTATAGGTGGATATCGTATGTCGATGCGTCAGGCTGATATCCTTGAATATTATTTAAGAGATAAGGAATTTGTTTCAGACGTAAAAGTTTACGACAGGACAGGCGGAGTGGTAATTGCATATGACAGTAAAAATTACAGAGAGTCGCTTCTTAGTGCACTCTCTGATTTTTCATATGATGACGAGTATGCAATCAGCCTCGTGCCTGAGCAGACCGGACGCGAACTTGACCGGCAATACGAAGAAAAAATAGTATCAATGGTGTGTGTTCATTTTGCAAAAAAGCTGTTTTTGCCGGCACCCATCAGGAT
The DNA here is from genome assembly GCA_964388555.1 of uncultured Lachnospiraceae bacterium. Classification (GTDB taxonomy): domain Bacteria; phylum Bacillota; class Clostridia; order Lachnospirales; family Lachnospiraceae; genus Alectryocaccobium. Next base: position 5,141 of record CAYMAY010000065.1, on the reverse strand, counting down.
CGCATGGACGATAGCGTCGGCAGTAAGATTTATTTTCCGCGGAATCAAGAGTCTTGCCGGCGGAAAGATAGAAGTACCTATTCTTGACGCGGCAGCCATTACGGCATCTATCCTTCGCGGCGATTTCGCAACGGCATCCTCCGTTATGTTCCTGCAGGATGTAGGTGATGTTCTTGAGGAGTGGACGCATAAAAAGTCGGTAGGAGATCTGGCACGCGCCATGTCCCTTAATGTGGACAAGGTTTGGCTTAAGACATCCGGAGCCGATGTTCTTATGAGCGTAAGAGATATTAGGAAGGGCGACAATATCATTGTCCGTACTTCAAATGTCATCCCTCTTGACGGCAGGGTTGTTTCAGGTGAGATGACGGTAAATCAGTCTTCCATGACGGGAGAATCCGCCCCTGTATTTAAGGAAAAAGGCGGATATGTATTTGCCGGAACAGTCGTCGAAGAAGGCGAATGCGTGATCGAGGTAACAAATGCCGCAGGCAGCGGAAAATACGATCAGATCGCCAAGATGATCGAAGATTCTGAGAAGCTTAAATCAGATATCGAGACAAAGGCATATCATCTGGCGGATCGTCTTGTGCCGTATTCTCTTATCGGAACAGGGCTTACATACCTGCTTACGCGCAATGTTACAAGGGCGCTTTCATTCCTTATGGTTGATTTCTCGTGTGCACTTAAGCTTTCAATGCCCCTTTCGGTTCTTTCGGCGATAAAAGAGGCGAGAGACAATGGTATTTCCGTAAAAGGCGGAAAGTTTATGGAAGCAGTTGCCGAGGCAAAGACGATAGTATTCGATAAAACGGGAACACTTACGTACGCCCGTCCGAAAGTTGTATCCGTAGAGACCTTTGACGGAACAGACGAAACAGAAATGCTTCGCGTAGCGGCGTGTCTTGAAGAGCATTTTCCACATTCTGTGGCGAATGCTGTTATCGAAGAGGCAAAGAGAAGGAATGTCACTCATAACGAGATGCACTCCGAGGTTAAGTACGTTGTGGCTCACGGCATTGCAAGCGACATCGACGGAATGAGAACTGTTATAGGAAGCTATCATTTCGTCTTTGAGGATGAAGCCTGCATAGTTAACGAGGATGAGAAAAAGAGGCTGGAGGAGCTTCCGCCGCAGTATACGCATCTGTATCTTGCGATAGAAGGAAAACTGAAGGCTGTAATCTGCATCTTTGATGAGCTTCGCAAAGAGGCACCTGAGGTTATGAGGGAGCTTCATAAGGCGGGAATCGATAAGATCTGCATGATGACCGGCGACAACGAGAGTACCGCAGCATCGGTGGCGGCCGAGCTGGGACTTGATGAATATTATTCTGAGGTATTGCCGGAGGACAAGGCAGCGTTTATATTTAAAGAACATAAGGCAGGAAGAAAGGTTATAATGGTCGGCGACGGAGTAAACGATACACCGGCGCTTTCCGAGGCTGATGTGGGAATAGCTATAAGCGATGGCGCAGCGATAGCAAGGCAGATCGCGGATGTGACAATATCCGCCGGAAGCCTGTACGAGATACTGACCTTGAGACAGCTGAGCGCAGCTCTTATGGACAGGATAAAGAGTAATTACAGAGTTATACTTGCTTTTAACGGCACGCTTATCGCCCTTGGTGTTGTGGGGGTTATGCAGCCGGCTACATCGGCACTTCTGCATAATTCGTCCACTATCGTAACGGGTCTGAGAAGCACGACAAAGCTGCTGCCGGATAATAATAAGCCAACGACAGTTTAAGGTTGTTGTTTTAGCCGTGGGATTGTTAGAGATACCTGCGGCTTTACTATAATCTGAAGGAGAATTTTTATATGAAAAAAGTCATAACGCTTTTTTGAACTCGAAGGCTATCGAGGTCGCGGGTCTTACTGCCGATACCGTTATTGACGGAGGAGTTACCTCAAAGGACGAAAACGGAAGGCTTCTTGGTCTTGTTTCCGATGTTGCCACAAATTATGTTGTAGGAAATGTCATCGCAAAATCTGATTTTATGCAGGCGGAAGACTTCGTGGAGGCTATTGAGATCGCACAGGATACGCTGCATTCCTGCGGATACACAACTTATATATAATTGTCGAAAGTTGTACACCTGCTTGTTTTTTTCGCAGAATGATATTATACTTAAAACAATGTGTGAGTTGGGAAATTTAGGATTGGTTTTGTAATATATCGCGAGAAAAATACATAAAATTGCGATATGTAAAAAAATAAGCCGGCACGGCTAAAATATGTGCAGAAAGGGAAAGGGGTAACAAAATGAAAGAGATAATGATCAGACCTGTGATTCACAGCTTTAAGACATTCAAGGAGTTCGCAGACGAATTCAAGCTTGATGAAAATGATCTTATACTCACAAATGAGTACATCTACAATCCGATAATGTCTGATGCAGGTGTAAAATGCAAGACAATCTTCCAGGAGAAGTACGGAATGGGCGAGCCTACCGATATCATGGTAGATGCTATACTCGAGGAAATGAATAAATATGATTGCAAGCGCATCATCGCTGTAGGCGGCGGCACGATCATCGATATTTCAAAGATCATGTGCCTTGAGGGCGCTGTAAGCTCAGATGCTCTTTATGATAAGAAAGAGCTTGTAAAGGCTAAAGAACTTGTTATAATACCGACAACATGCGGAACAGGTAGTGAGGTTACAAACATCGCTATCGTTAATCGTACAAAGCTGGGAACGAAGATGGGTCTTACATCCATGAACATGTATGCAGATCATGCAGTTCTTGTTCCGGAGTTCCTGCATTCACTTCCTTACAAAGTATTTGCAACCAGTTCAATTGATGCACTTATCCATGCGATAGAGTCTTACCTTGGACCTTTCTCTACGCCTGCTACAGAGCTTTTCGCAGTAAAGGCTATGGAGATGATCCTTGGAGGATATTGCAGAATAGCACTCAACGGACCGGATTCAAGAGTTGCAGATTCTGAAGAGTATCTTCTTGCATCAAACTATGCCGGAATCGCTTTCGGCAACAACGGATGTGCGGCAGTTCACGCAATGAGCTATGCATTCGGCGGAAAATATCACGTTGCACACGGCGAGAGCAACTATCAGTTCTTCACCGATGTTCTTGAGACATACAACAAGAAGCAGCCCGGCGGAAAGATCCAGGAGATCATGGACATCATCGTAAGAGTCTGCAAGGAGAACGGCTTCACAGCAGACGGAAACGGAATCGATGTTCTTACAGCTCTTCTTGAGAAGGTTCTTCACAAGAAACCCATGAGCGAGTACGGCGCAGTTCAGGAGGACATCCGTCCGTTCGCTGAGAGCACTGTTGCAAACCAGCAGAGACTTCTTAAGAACAACTACGTTCCGCTTACAGTAGATGAGATCGAGGCTATATATCAGGCAAGACTTTAATATAATAATTAAGTGAATCGGAGGATGGGGTAATGATTATCCCATCCTCTTTTCTGTAAAAACCTCTGAATTATGTAAAATGTTTTGCATGCAGTTGACTTAAAAAAGTTGAATTGTTAAAATTGTAAAAGTGTGTAACAAAGCAATACATGTAACCAATAATTGATAAAATTAATCGGTTGAAGAATTCTATTGATAATTCAAAAATAAGAAAGGAAGAAACATGGACAGTTGTGACGGTAACGGGCGAAGTAGAACCCGCGAATACATAAAATCGCATATCCGCGCACGGCTGTTTTTACACTTCTGAGTATAAACCGCCGTGTACAGACGTGCCTGCCATGGGAGGTGCACGGTGGACGAAATCATAAAAGATCCCAATTACGAAGAGGAGCTGCTTGCCATTATACGCAGCGGTCTTTCGGATAATGAGATACGTGACGAATTATCTAATTATCATGAAAACGATATCGCTGACGCGATTGAAGAGCTGACTCCTGAGGAAAGAAAAAAATTATATAAGATTCTGGGACCGGACAGGGTCGCAGAAATTTTGTCGTACATAGAAAATGCGGAAGTTTACTTAAAAGAGCTGAAGCTGAGCAAGGCGGCCGACATACTGTCGCTGATGGATTCTGATGATGCGGTAGACGTGCTGGAAAAGCTGGACGATGATTATCGTGAAAAGCTCGTAAAGATGATGGATTACGAGTCGAGACGCGATGTCCGTCTTATACAGTCCTACGACGAGGACGAGGTCGGCAGTCTGATGACGACCAACTTTATCGTGATCGGAAATAATCTTACCGTAAGACAGGCCATGCGTGCGCTTGTCAAGCAGGCGGGGGATAACGACAATATATCAACGCTTTATGTTGTCGATGACAATAAAACGTACTACGGAGCCATAGATCTGAAGGATCTTATAGTCGCTAGGGAATATACGGAGCTGGAAACGCTGATAAGTACATCATATCCTTATCTGCACGATCACGAAAAAATGAGTGAGTGCATCGATGAGGTAAGGGATTACGGTGAGGATTCCATACCTGTTCTGAATGATGATAATCATGTGATCGGCGTAATCACGGCGCAGGATATGATAGAAGTAGTCGATGACGAAATGGGAGATGACTACGCAAAGCTGGCCGGTCTTACCGAAGAGGAGGATCTTAATGAGCCTCTCGGCCAGAGTATGAAAAAAAGGCTGCCGTGGCTTGTGATACTTCTGTTTTTAGGACTTATCGTATCATCTGTTATAGGAAAATTTGAGGGTATTGTGGCGGCCGTTCCCATCGTCATATGCTTTCAGTCTCTGGTGCTGGGAATGTCGGGAAATGTGGGTACGCAGTCACTGGCTGTTACGATCCGTGTACTTGTAGATGAGGATGAGCTTAGTGCGGTTCAAAAGACAAAACTCGTACTAAAAGAAATGCGGGTTGGATTTTGCGATGGACTTGTGCTGGGATGCCTGGCGGTTGTTGTCATCGGCTTATACATCATCTTGTTCAACAGCTATCCGGCTCAGAATGCGTTTATCATCTCGACTTGTGTAGGAATCGCACTTTGCGCCGCAATGACCATATCTAGCCTTGTGGGAACGCTTCTGCCCATATTCTTTACGAAGATACATGTGGATCCGGCAGTTGCCTCCGGACCGCTCATTTCCACGATGAACGACCTCGTCGGCGTGCTGATGTATTACGGCTTCGCGTGGATCCTGCTTATAAATGTATTGCATCTCTAAAAT
>CAYMAY010000064.1:0-10189 GCA_964388555.1 uncultured Lachnospiraceae bacterium | reverse complement strand
AAATCCAGATCTCCGAAGGGAACACGGGCTTCCAGCGAATTTACGGAGATGCATCTGTCGGCTCTGAGAACGTCATACATATGGATCTCGCTGATACGTTTTACGGCTTCCTTCTGGAATTCTTCCGCCGAAGGTGCAAAATCCGTGTACTTATATCCGAAGAGCTCGTCGGAAATCTCTCCCGTAAGGATTACCCTGATATCCGTCTGCTCATGGATCGCCTTGCACACGAGATACATTCCGATGGAGGCACGGATCGTTGTGATATCATAGGTGCCGAGAAGATGAACAACCTCGGGGAGTGCCTTTATAACGTCTTCCTTTGTGATGATAACCTCGTGATGATCGCTGCCTATATAATCGGCAACCTGTTTTGCGTACTTAAGGTCGATGGCATCCGTGTTCATTCCGATGGCAAATGTCTTGATGGGCTCATGAAGCTTCTTCGCTGCGATGGAGCAAACGAGAGAGGAATCAAGGCCGCCGGAAAGAAGGAATCCTACCTTCGAATCGGAAACCAGGCGCTTGTCAACTGCAGCCACCAGCTTATCATGTATCTTTGTGTAAATGGTTTCAAGATCATCATGACAATAGCTTTCAACCTTTGTGATGTCGCGATAGCAAACAAACTTCTCACCATCGAAGAAATGTCCGGGCGGGAAGGGCATTATTCTGCCGCAAAGACCCACAAGGTTCTTCGGCTCGCTGGCCATTACCATAACACCTTTTTCGTCATAACCGTAATAGAGCGGACGTATTCCGATGGGATCGCGTGCGGCGATGTACTTATCTTTCTTTGCATCGTAGATAATGCAGGCGAATTCCGCATCCAGCATTGCGAACATATCCGTTCCGTATTTTTCATAAAGCGGAAGGAGAATTTCACAATCGCTGTCGCTCTTAAAGGAATATTCGGATTCCAGCTCGGCGCGGAGTTTTTCGAAGCCATAAATCTCACCATTGCAGACGCAATAATTATCCCCAAGTGAAAACGGCTGCATGCCCTCCGGTGTAAGTCCCATTATGGAGAGCCTGTGAAAAGCCAGATATCCGTCGCCGGTTCTGCACACACGGGAGTCATCGGGTCCTCTCGAAATAGTTCTGTTAAAGCACTCAAGAAATTTATCGTACTGCGTCGGCGTACCGCAATATCCCATTATAGAACACATAATCTTCTCCTCATCTTTCATAAAAATTTCATCTCGCCTGTCGGCTCGATGAACTTTGCCGTTATATAGAAATTCGTGTAAACACGATTTCTGCATTCCGGCTTATTAAAACAAAAAGGCAATGAGTCCGTGAGATTTCTCTCAAGACACCATTGCCTTTTTATGTACGCAAGGATAATCCCGTATTAAAATTTTGTCAAGTATTTTTTGTGATCATTACTTGACAACATTTGCGGTCATTCCTTTATATCAACTGCAATATGAAGCTCTTCGAGCTGTTTTTCCGAAACCTTTCCCGGCGCCTGTGTCATAAGACAGACGGCATCTTTGTTCTTCGGGAAGGCGATCACGTCTCTTATGGACTCGCAGTGAGCCATGAGCATTACGAGACGGTCGAGGCCGTACGCAAGACCTGCGTGAGGCGGAACACCGTATTTGAATGCCTCCAGAAGGAAGCTGAACTGTTCCCACGCCTGTTCTTTTGTGAATCCAAGCACCTCGAACATCTTTTCCTGTATGTCGTTCTGGTGGATTCTCACTGAACCGCCGCCGATCTCAACGCCGTTCAGCACGATATCGTATGCCTTTGCGCGGACTCTTCCCGGATCGGAATCTATGTACTGCCAATCCTCTTCCATAGGCATCGTGAATGGGTGATGCATCGCCGTGAAGCGGTTCTCCTCGTCCGACCACTCAAGGAGCGGGAACTCCGTGATCCATACGAAGCAGAATTCGTTCTTATCTATAAGGCCGGCTTCCTCGCCCAGTGTAAGTCTGAGGGCACCCAGAACGTTCCATACAACCTTTTTCTTGTCGGCTGCAAAGAGGAGCAGATCTCCGGCTTCACCTTCAAGCTTTGCGATAAGGGCGCTCATCTCGTCTTCCGTCATGAATTTGGAGAAGGATGACTTTATGGCGCCGTCCTGTCCGATGGCAATATAAGCAAGTCCTTTAGCTCCGCAGCCCTTGGCAAACTCTACCAGCTTGTCGATCTTCTTTCTCGGCATTGCGCCCATTCCCTTGGCATTTATGCCGCGTACCGTTCCGCCGGGCATATTTGCGGCAGATGAGAATACGGAAAATCCACAGTCTTTAACAAGATCGGTAACATCCTTAAGCTCCATGCCGAATCTAAGATCGGGCTTATCGGAACCGAATCTGTCCATGGCCTCCTGCCATGCCATACGTCTGATGGGAAGCTTTATATCTATTCCAAGCGCGTTCTTGAAGAGATATGCAAGGAGTCTTTCGTTTACGTCTATTACGTCGTCAACGTCTACAAAGGAAAGCTCCATATCTATCTGCGTAAACTCCGGCTGTCTGTCGGCACGCAGATCCTCATCTCTGAAGCACTTTGCGATCTGGATGTATCTGTCGTATCCCGCGCACATCAGCAGCTGCTTGAAAAGCTGAGGCGACTGAGGCAGCGCATAGAATGCACCCTCGTTTACGCGGCTCGGCACAAGATAATCTCTGGCGCCCTCCGGAGTGCTCTTTCCCAGCATAGGTGTTTCTATCTCGAGGAAGCCCTCGTTTGCCATAAATGCTCTCGTGAGCATGCAGATCTTTGAACGGAGCATGAGATTGCGCTGTATGTCGGGACGACGAAGATCAAGATATCTGTATTTTAATCTGAGTTCCTCTTTTGTCTTGCTGTTTTCCTCTATCGGGAATGGCGGTGTCTCCGCTTCCGAAAGGATGCGAAGTGAATTTGCTCTTACCTCAAGTGCACCGGTAGCAAGCTTTTCGTTTACGGCTCCGCTTCTCTTTTCAACTTTTCCCGTAACGGCGATGACAAATTCACTTCTAAGCGATGCGGCCTTCTCGAAGCCCTCATCGTCTATTCCGCCGTTTTCGAATATTATCTGGATGATACCGGAACGGTCTCTTAAATCAGTAAAGATGATTCCGCCTTTGTTTCTGCTCTTCTGAACCCAGCCCATAAGAGTTACTTCGTTTCCGACCTGTGCCTCCGTAACTTCTGCACAGCGGCAGCTTCTCTTTAAGCCCGCAAATGATTCTGCCATTTCAAAATCCCCCTTTTAATCGGCAAATATATCAACTATCTCAGTGTAGCCCTCGGCCTCGAGGAGCTCCTTCTGGAATTTCTTGTTTTTCTTCATCATGCTTACGTTTATCTGCATGCCGCGGCTTCTCTCCAGCATGATCTTTTCCATAAGCTCCGACAGCGCCTCTTTTGAAATATTCTTGTCAACGAGATATGCTCTCTTTCCGCACACATTCGGAACCTTGAAGCCCTTCTCCATAAGTATCATGACGATTCTTTCGAATCCTATGGAGAATCCGCAGGCCGGTGCGCTCTGACCCGTAAACTTGCCTATCATCTCATCGTATCTTCCGCCGCCGCCGACTGATCCGCCGAATTCTTCCATGGAGATCTCGAATATCGGACCCGTGTAATACGACATTCCGCGCACCAGTGTGGGATCGAATACGAATTCGAATTCCGCCTGTTTAACTTTTTCCACCTGATATATGATGTTCTCAAGGTTATCGGCAACCTGGGGATCAAGATATCCATCAAGCTCACTCTTAAGATGCTCTATTCCCTCAGCCGTATATTCCGTGCCCTGGAAAAGATTGAGATATGTAGCTATTGATGAACGCTCGAAGCCGTCTTTTTCAAGCTCTGCCGCAACGCCCTCAATGCCTATCTTATCCATCTTATCAAGGGTGATAAATACGGAATCAAGGCTGTCCTCCGGGAATTTGCTGGCAAGAGCCATGGCCTTAAGTATTCTGCGGTCGTTTATGCGGATCTTAAATCCCTTAAAGCCCATCTCTCCGAGGAAGGATGATGTGGCAAGTATAAGGTCTATCTCCGCAAGATTAGAAGGCTCGCCGATTATGTCTATGTCGCACTGCATGAACTGTCTGTAACGACCTCTCTGGGGTCTGTCGGCTCTCCAAACCTCGCCTGTCTGCAATGCCTTAAAAGGAGACGGCAACTCTGCAGAGTTGTTCGCATAATATCTGCAAAGCGGAACGGTAAGATCGTATCTTAAGCCGCCGTCGGCAAGATCTAATTCCGTCTTCGCCTCGTCGATCTTGAGCTTCTCTCCCCTTTTTAAGATCTTGAAGATGAGCTTCTCGTTTTCGCCGCCCTGTTTGCTGTTCAGGTTCTCAAGGTGTTCCACACACGGCGTCGCTATGGAAACAAATCCGTAACGCCTGTATGTCTCCTTCATTACGCCGAGAACGTAATTTCTTATCTCCATCTCGGCGGGCAGTATATCCTTCATGCCCGTAACAGGCTTTTTCTTCAACTGCATTTTATGTATTTCTCCTTCCGTGCAAGCATCTCATCGATGCGCTCTATATAATTTTTCAAATCCTTGACGTTTTCGGCTCTCTCTATCCTGCCGTCATCAAATACAAATTTCGACATTGCACCGCTTCCCGCGGCCAGTATCGACTGTTTTTCTTCCATAATGAGAACGTTGTAGATCCCGAACGCTCCCCGTCTCGCGTATCCCACATTTTCCATGTTGCCGGCGATATTTTTCTGACGGTACATGTAATACGGCTCCATGCCCATCCGCTGTGCTCCCATATCCACGATATCCATTATCTCCTGGGAATTGTTAAACGAAAGCGGTGCATATTCATCCTTAAACAGGTTGAGCCTCGTCGCCCTCTTAAGGGCAAGTGAATGAACGGTAAAGGAATCCGGGTTCAGTTCTTCTATTGCTCGAACGGTCCTCTCGACTTCTTCTTTTCCCTCGCCGGGAAGGCCCGTTATTATATCCATATTTATATTGTCAAATCCCGCCTGCCTCGCCATTTCAAAGGCAGATACGATCTGCGAAACCGTGTGCTCCCTGCCGATCACATCCAAAGTTTTCTGGTTCATGGTCTGGGGATTTATTGAGATCCGGCCGACACCGCAGCTTCTAAGCACCCGGAGTTTTTCCGGCGTTATGGTATCGGGGCGACCCGCTTCGACGGTAAACTCCAGAACATTACTCATATCAAACGTATTTCTGATATGATTCAGAAGCCTCTCCAGCTGATCCGCCTCCAGAGTCGTAGGCGTTCCGCCGCCTATATATACGGTGCAGAGTTTTTTATTCTTCATCGCAGACGCGATATACTCAAGCTCTTTAAAAAGCGCCGCCAGATAATCCTCTGCCATAAAGCCCCATTTTTTAAATGGATGCGATCCAAATGAGCAATAAAGGCATATGGACGGACAAAAGGGTATTCCCACATAAAGGCTGTAACTGCCCTTTAAATCTATCGCAGACAGAAGCTCTCTTTCCCTATTTGCTACTGCAATGGCAAGAGCCGTCTTCTTCGGTGACGTGTAATACGTCTGCCTCATATGTTTCGCGATCTCTGCCGGCCGCCAGCCCTCATCAAGAAGCTTCATGGGGATCTTTGAGGGACGTATTCCCGTGAGAGTTCCCCAGGGCAGTTCTTCGCCCTTAAGCTTCGATAAGGTATCGTAAATAAGCCGCTTTAATACGTTTTTTCTCTCGGTTCTGTCTTCTTCGCCGTCCATTTCCTTTGATGCGCGAACAGGATTTTTGCCGTCATCGCACACAAAAACGAAGCCGTCGTCGTTCATCTCGACTTCCATCCTGATCTGTATGTCGTCTGACGGCTCCTCGTCGCCCTTATAAAACGTATGTATGCCGGCGTCGGGATAAAACGCCTTAACCAGCGTGTAAACGTCGTATTCAAAATCTTTTTTGTTAAAGCAAAGCGATATTTCAGACAAAGGGATTCATCCTCTTTTCAAATCCTATCGACGTATAAGAGTCGTGACCCGGATAAACATTCACATCCTCCGGCAGCTCTGTTACAAGCTTCTTAAGGCTGTCTCTCATGTCTGCTCCCGACGATGTGGGAAAATCCGTCCGTCCGCAGGAGCCGTGAAAAAGCGTGTCGCCGCTTATCAGCGCCTTATCATCATAAAAATAATAGCAGCAGCTTCCACTGGTGTGACCCGGTGTCAGAATAACCTTAAATTTAAATCCATCTACAGGCGATTCATCGTTGTCGTTTAAAAGTATATCGGGCTTGATCGTCACCTGACCCAGCCCACTCATTCCGGACAGATTAAGGGACGTATCAGCCAGCAGCTTTTCCTCCGCCTTTGATGCGACTATCGGTATCTTGTATTTATCCGCAACTTCTCTTGCGGCCATGATGTGATCGAAATGACCGTGAGTAAGCAATATGGCTGCAGGTTTTCCCTCCATGGATTCAACCTTTTCGAATATCCTGTCCGCGTTGTCAGAGGGATCCACGATAAGCATCTGCTTCGTCTCCTCATTCTGAAGGAAATATACATTTGTCATAACCATGCCGAGGCATAAGCTTTCTATCTTCATTATCAGCCCTTAGACCTTTCTATATCTATGACACTTGGCACCTGACGTATTTTCTCCGTAAGTGAAACCAGCTCTTCTTTGTTGTCCACGTGGAATCCGCATTCAAAGGTGGCTATGTTCTGTTTGTTTATCCTTACGTTCATGGAAGTAACGTCTATCTTGCGTTCCGTGAATATCTTGGAAATATCCACCAGAAGCCCTGTTCTGTTCGTCGCAAAAACATGTATCTCCACAAGATACTTGTGGTTTCCTTCGCTGTCGGGAGCCCACTCCGCATCTATGAGCCTCTCTCTTTCCGTCTCCGGAAGATTAAGCACGTTAATGCAGTCGGTTCTGTGTATCGTAACACCTCTGCCCCTCGTAACATAGCCCACTATCTCGTCTCCCGGGATGGGGCTGCAGCACTTGGAAAATCTTACCGACACATCGCTTAAGCCGTGAACAAGTATTCCGCCCTTCTCCGTGTTTTTAACGGGACGCGCGGCGGCATTTTCCGCCATTGATTCAAGCACGTTCTCGTCGGTAAGATGTTTTACGGCATCTACCGAATAGGCATCTATCAGCTTATTGAGAACCTGACCTTCACGCAATCCGCCGTGACCTATGGCGGCCAGCACCGAATCCCAATCTCTGAAGCCGTACTTGCGCATTACGATCTCCTGGTACTCGGGACGCAGGTAAAGATTCAGATCCTTGCCCTTGGTCTTGGCGTAAGCTGCCAGAAGCTCTCTGCCCTTGACGGTATTGTCCTCTTTTGATTCTTTTCTGAACCACTGGTTTATACGGTTCTTCGCCTGGGTACTCTTTACGACCTTAAGCCAGTCGCGGCTGGGTCCTCTGGAATTCTGCGAAGTTATGATCTCGACGATATCACCGTTCTTAAGCTTTGTTTCTATGGGAACAAGCTTATCATTTATTCTGGCGCCCACCATGGTATTTCCCACTGCGGAATGAACCATATACGCGAAATCTATTGGACATGATCCCGCCGGAAGGGTCTTTACATCGCCTGCCGGTGAGAAACAATATACGTTGTCGTTAAATAAGTTAAGGTCGCTCTTTAAGAGGCTGAGGAACTCCTTATTATCCGACATATCCTGCTGCCATTCCAGGATCTGTCTGAGCCAGTTGAGCTTTTCCTCCTCCATACCCTTTGAGCCCACGGTTTTGCCGTCCGATGACTCCTTGTATTTCCAGTGGGCGGCGATTCCGTACTCGGCAATCTTATGCATCTCCGCCGTTCGGATCTGTATCTCAAACGGCCGTCCGCTGTGGCCTATGACCGTGGTGTGCAGCGACTGATACATATTTTCCTTGGGCATCGCAATGTAGTCCTTGAAGCGCCCGGGAATAGGCGTGTAAAGCTCGTGAATGACACCCAGCGCCGCATAGCAATCCTTAACGTTGTCCACGATGATGCGCACCGCGAACATATCATATATCTGGTCGAGGGACTTGTCCTTGTTTATCATCTTTTTGTAGATACTGAAGAAATGCTTTGCTCTGCCGGTGACGGACGCTTTTATGCCGGCCTCTTCCATGTTTTTGCGGACTTCGGCCACTATTCCGTCCACAAATTTCTGTCTTTCGGCCTTCTTTTCGTTTATCTCACTGACGAGCTTATAATATTCCTCCGGCTCCAGATATTTAAGAGCAAGGTCATCCAGCTCGACTTTTATCTTGGAAATTCCGAGACGCTGCGCTATAGGCGCGTAGATATCCATCGTCTCCCGCGCTTTTTCTATCTGCTTCTCGGGTTTCATATATTTGAGCGTACGCATATTGTGAAGCCGGTCCGCCAGCTTCACCATGATTACACGGATATCCTTCGCCATGGCAAGGAACATTTTTCGTAGATTCTCCGCCTGTTCCTCCAGTTTATCCGAGGAATAACTGAGCTGTCCCAGCTTGGTGACACCGTCTACAATATCGGCAACTTCTTTTCCGAATTCCTGCACAACCTCATCGTAGGTCATTCCCGTGTCTTCAACCACATCGTGAAGAAGACCGGCCGCAATACTCTCCTTATCAAGCTCCAGCTTCGCAAGGATGATTGCCACCGACAAGGGGTGTATTATGTAAGGCTCACCGGATTTTCTCTTCTGGTCGATATGCGCGTCTCTCGCCGTGGTGTACGCTTTTTCAATAAGTGAAATATCATCCGACGGATGGTATTTGCGCACGGCGGTGATAAGCTCGTCGTACAACTCCTCGGGCGTTTTATACCCCTGCACTTCGTTGCGTGCGGTATTATCCGCAAACAACGAATCCTTACCGGCTGAGTCTATATTCAGTTTTTCTTTTTCTTTTGTTATATTATCAGCCATCTGCATCGCCCTTTTTCTGATTAAAATTCACTGTAATTATTTACCTTCGTAAATAATTGCACTGTCTATATCGTACTTCGCCAATTTTTCTCTTCCCTTAAGGCCCGCAAGCTCGATGACGAAGATCATCTTAACAACCTCTCCGCCCATCTGCTCTACAAGCTTTGCGGCAGCTTCCATCGTTCCGCCGGTAGCAAGAAGATCGTCTACAAGTACAACCTTATCTCCCGGCTTAATGGAATCGGTATGCATCTCGATGGTTGCCGTTCCGTACTCCAGATCGTATGTGGCACTGACAGTCTCTCTGGGAAGCTTTCCCGCCTTCCTTATAGAAGCAAAAGGTTTCTTCATATTATAAGCAATAGGCATTCCGAATATGAATCCTCTCGACTCCGCGCCTGCGATAATGTCAAAATCAACGTCTTTCAAAAATCCCTGCAGCGCATCTATGGAAAGCTGTATACCGTCGCTGTCCTGAAGTATTCCTGTGATGTCTCTGAAAATTATTCCCTTCTCCGGGAAATCGGGAATGCTTATTACATAATCCTTTAATTCTTTCATCTTAAACCGTCTCCTTAGCCATGCACAGTACAATGCTGCGCCGCATTTTTTAATATTTTTGATCACATGGACCGTTCCATGCTACACCTTCCGCGTTTAAAGCACTAATGATTATATCATTCCTTTTTTTTACAAGCAATACCGGTAAACGCAAAGAACACTGCCAAATAACTTATATGCATCGCCCGTTATATATGTTATCCTTTAACAGACACTGTCAAAATATCAAAACGATCGGAGAATTCAATGAAAAAAGAAGTCAACCCTGGTACACATAATCGTCTTAATGGCTGGATCTACTCGTTCGCACGTTATGCGGAAGTCGCTCTGTCGATCATTATTCTGGTAGTGATAGTCGTTGTAGGAATCCGCCTCGTCATGTCCGTTACAGATGTCAGTTTTTCGGACATGGATATGGATTTCTTTACGGAATTTCTTGCCCATGCTCTGGCATTGGTTGTAGGAGTTGAATTTGTAAGGATGCTCTGCCGTCATTCGGCTCAGACTGTGGTGGACGTTCTCCTCTTTGCCACAGCAAGGCAAATGGTCGTAGAACACCTGAATACTCTCGAAACTCTTATCGGCGTCGCAGCCATCGCCGTTCTCTTTGCCGTCAGAAAATACCTTCTGACCGATAAAGGCGACTCGGAAATCCCGGCGCAAAAGACCGACGACAAATGAAAATGTACAAAACATGATAATGATTACAATATCTGTCTTGTGAGGTTTTTATGAAGATAACGATACTTACAGTGGGAAAGATCAAAGAAAA
>CAYMAY010000063.1:7534-10229 GCA_964388555.1 uncultured Lachnospiraceae bacterium | reverse complement strand
GTGCTCTTGCGGCATAAAGATCCGGGAACATGTACGGAAGCACTACAAAACCTTCCTTTGCCAGAATCTCGGTAGCTTTTATTGTCTCGTTGTTGTCCGGCAGAAGATATTTGCTGTCTCTCATTATCTCGATCTTTACAAAATCTCCGCATCCAAGCTCTCTTGACATTCTTGCGATACGGACAGCCTCGGAAGCGTCTCTCGCACCGGAAGTGTTGGGCAGGAGAGTAACGTTATCAGGAATATAGTCGATAATATTTTCGGTATCCTTTGTGTTTGTGCGCCTTACGGCAAGTGTGATAATCTCTGCACCGGCGTTTTCAACGGCAGCTTTTATAAGCTCCAGTGAATATTTGCCTGAACCGAGTATAAAACGTGATGTGAATTCTTTACCGCCTAATGTGTATGTGTCTTTCTTCATGATTCCCTCCGTTTTTGCGTGAATCATGCTTTAAAAGCATGATTTAATGGACTTTAAAAGATGTTTTTGTAACTGTCTGAATGCGCCATTACTGCACAATTCTCATCAGCCGCCTCCGACGAGTGTAACGATCTCAACGATATCTCCTGAGTGAAGAATACAGCTTTCGTAATCAGACTTGGGAACGATCATCTCGTTGCGCTCGACAGCGATCTTTTTCGAATGATAGCCGTTGTTATCGAGAAATTCCTTAAGCGGTATCTCGCCGGCATCAAACATTTCGCCATTGATCTTGATCATACAACACCTCCTGAATTTATTTGTAAATCGAGTAGGCTGGCTCCTGCTCGATTTGCAATAACCAATGTCATCTCGCCTGTCGGCTCGATGAACATTTGCCGTCATATAGAAATTTGTGCAAGCACAATTTCTGCATGACGGCTTATTGCACAAAAAAGCCATCCTAATATGGATGGCTTGCGTAAAATCAAACGGATCATAAATTTAAATCGGCTTCCTACGTTGGCATTATCCAAATCAGGTATTAAAGGTCGAAGCAAATGCTTCCTCTCAGCCTTTCGGCTCCCTCGCTAAAACAGCATTATGATTATTTTTTTTGAATTTGTCAATATGATTTTTATCTTCTCTCGTTTCGTTTTCCGAATGCGGCAAGTACATACAAAAGGAAACGCAGAAAATAAATAAACGATGTAAGGAACGCTGCGACATATGTAAGTGCCGCCGCGGACAATACTTTTTTGGCCATGTCAAGCTCTTCGTTTGTCAGAATGCCTTCCTGTTTGAGCATGACAGCTGCACGACGGCTTGCGTCAAATTCAACCGGAAGTGTAACAAGTGTAAATACAAAGGAAGCGCCGTAGAAGATAACGCCTGTCATCGCCAGATAAAATCCGACGGTGGAGTTTGTACCTGAAACAAATACATTCATCAGAATACCGATGCAGATCAGCGGGATTGCAAGCTTTGAAGCAAAATTTACAACCGGAACAAGGGCAGTGCGGACATTATAAAATGAATACCCGGTCTGCTTCTGCATTACATGACCGGTCTCGTGAGCCGCAACAGCAACAGCTGCCACAGATGAGCTTCCGTACGTGCTGTCCGAAAGGTTTACAATGTCATTTTGCGGATCGTAGTGATCGGTGAGCTTTCCCTCTACACATCCGACGGATATTCCCGATACATTATTCGATGATAAGAGCAGATGAGCAGCCTGACTGCCCGTCATTCCCGAGTGGCACAGAACCTTCGAATATTTCGAAAACTGCGAATTAACCCTTGCGCTTGTAAATGCGGAGAAAAGAGTGCACGCAAGCAGGGCGATTATAATGTAAAAATAGTCGTATAAGTAATAATACATATCATTTCATCCTTTTTTGTTTTTTGAGTTCTCTGATACGGCATTGCCGGGTGCTTTGTATTTTCACAATGCTTAAAAACCTTCGTTACATTCTATTATATTCTTGCGAAAAAGAAAATACATTTTGTGTCTTATAAGTTGTTTTATAAGGGAACAAAATGAGAAATAAGATTTTTTTAATTAAAAATTGACACAAAAAAAGGCCGGTTGTATAATTGCAGACGAAAAGGGGAGCTTGCGTACGCAGGCTGAGAGGAAGTTTACTTCGACCCATAACCTGATTTGGATAATGCCAACGTAGGTATATACAGTAGCTTTCAGGCGGATATATCTATGATATATCCGCTTTAACTTTTTATACAATAAGCAATCATCCATATCGGTTTATTAAAGAGTTGGTGGTGAAATATGATAAAAGGAGCCATATTTGACGCAGATGGGACGATACTGGATTCCATGCCGTTCTGGTACGACATCGGAAAGCAATATCTGGAATCCATCGGAATAGAACCCGAAGAAGGTCTTTCAGACAGGGTATTTGCCCTTTCTTTAAATGACGGAGCGAAATATATAAACGAACATTACAAGCTGAACAAGACAAAGGAAGAAGTCATCGGCGGAATCGCCGACATAGTTGCCGACAGCTACAGACACAAAATACAGCTTAAAAGCGGAGCGGGGCAATTTCTCAAAAAGCTGAAATCAGAAAATATTCCCATGTGCATCGCTACGGCAGGAGATATCCGTTATCTGGATGCGGCCTTTGAAAGGCTGGGTATAGGCGGAATATTTGATGGGATATTTACCTGCACACAGTTTGATACAAACAAAAACGAGCCTTATATTTATTTAAAGGCAGCCGAAAGCCTCGGATGCGATATCAGTGAGATTTA
>CAYMAY010000063.1:0-7434 GCA_964388555.1 uncultured Lachnospiraceae bacterium | reverse complement strand
CGTCGCCATAAAAAATCAATGCAAAGGAGACAAAAATGTCGAAACAAATTTATGCATTGACTATCACCGCAGGGGGTGTAGGCGCTTTTAATATGCTTAAGGAGGTACTTTTCTATGCAGAACAATAGTATTTCCGGACGAATATTAGAAGGAAGCCGCGCACTGTGGGATGGGTTTAATGCCCATCCTTTTGTTATGGGGATAGCCAAAGGGACATTATCACTGGAACAGTTTAAGTATTTCATGATCCAGGATTATCTGTATCTAATGGAATATGCAAAGGTATTTGCAATCGGATCTGCTAAAACAGATGATGAACATATTGCAAAGGCTTTTACAGAGTATGTTTCAAACATTCAAAACGGCGAATTGGATGTTCATCGAGGTTATATGGAACGCCTCGGAATATCCTTAAACGACGTACTTAAGGAAAAACAGGCGCAGGACAACTTAAGCTACACGAGCTACATGATAAGGATCGCTTATGAGTGCGGTCCGGCGGAAATCTGTGCCGCCATACTGCCATGTGCCGTAAGCTACGAACATATTGCCGCAAAGATGATAAAAGATGATCCGAAATGTGTTGATCATCCGTTCTTCGGCGATTGGATAAAGAGCTATTCAAGCAACGGATATCATATAGAAAACAAAGAACTTATAGAGCTTACCGATAGGGCTGCAAAGGGATACAACGAGGAACAGATACTTCGTCTCGTTGAGATCGGAAAACGCTGCAGCTGCTACGAAAAGCTTTTCTGGGATATGTCATGGGAGATGAGGAAAGCACCATGCTGAAATTTGAGAATGTATCTTTTACATATAAAGGAGACTCAGCGCCGACGTTGAATAATGTTTCTTTTTCTGTGGAAGATAAAAGCTTCGTGAGCATAATCGGCGCCAGCGGAAGCGGAAAGACGACAATATTCAGACTGCTTAATGCTCTTGAGTCCCCCGACAGCGGACAGATAACCATGGACGGCGAACCTCTTGACGGAAAGAACCGCGTTGCAGGTTATATGCCGCAGCAGGATCTTCTTTTTCCATGGAGAACAGCGCTTCAAAACGTAAGTCTGCCTATGCAGATAAAACACGTAGCGAAGGATGAAAGAGAGAGACGGGCCCACGAATTATTGACCCAGGTGGGACTTGACGAATACGCATCAAAATATCCCCGTGAGCTTTCCGGTGGAATGCGTCAGAGAGTCAGCTTCGCCAGAACGCTTTGTACGGGCGCAGATCTGCTTCTTTTGGACGAACCGTTTTCTGCCCTTGATTCCATAACAAGAATGGGTTTGCAGGAATGGCTGTACTCACAGTGGCAGTCACTTGATAAAACCATACTTTTTATAACTCACGACGTGGATGAGGCGATATTTCTTTCGGAAAAAATCCTGGTGCTCAGCGGAAAACCCGCCGACACCATAAGTGAATATCACGTCCCGCTGCCAAAAGAACGGACGCGGGAAATGCTTTACAACGAAAAGGCAGAAAAGCTAAAGGAGGAGCTGTTATCCGTCCTCGGAAAAGAGGCGCAGCGATGAGTGCCTCAAGAAAAAGGCTGTGGGGAATCGGTTTTATTGTGTTCCTTATTGCCGCGTGGCAGATCATAGCCGTTTTATTAAATAAAAGCTTTCTGCTGCCGTCGCCGGCGGAAGTTGTAAGCAATATCTGGGAAAACAGGGTAGAGTTGTTTACCGTTCATTTTCCGGCTACCATGCAGGCGGTTGTGATAGGACTTGCCATATCGGTTGCGGTGGGAATCGTCTTCGCAGTGATCATGAACGCAGATGAGCGGGCTGAAAAAGCACTTTATCCAATACTCACGGTATCACAGACAATACCTACCATGTGTATCGCCCCGGTGCTGGTGCTGTGGTTCGGATATTCCCTTACAACAAGAGTTATCGTCGTAGTGCTTGTAAATTTCTTTACGGTTGCAATAAACGTGTTTGACGGCTTCAAATCCGTAAGCAGACAGAATACAGAGCTTATGCTTACCTTTAATGCCAGTAAATCCCAAAGGCTTTTTATGTTGGAATTTCCGACGGCCATGCCTAAGCTTTTTACGGCTCTTAAGATATCTGTTCCCTGGAGCATGATCGGAGCCGCCGTTGCGGAATGGCTCGGGGCACCATATGGCCTTGGCACATACAGCAGGAGCATGATGGCAAGCCTTGACGCGGCAGGACTTTTGGCACCGCTTGTTATTCTTACAGTTACGGCATTGATCGCAAACGCGATTCTTGCAATTATTGAAAAGAAGGTACTGTTAAGGTAGAAGCTTTCAGCAGTCGGGCGCTTGCGTCACATGAGCAGTAACAAAAAGAAGGTTATCATATGGAAAAATCAGAAGAAGTAATAAAAAAAATAAGATCAAAAGCAGATGAATGTCTCGAAAATCAGATTGATCTTCTGACGGAGTTTGCGTCCTTTGACAGCGAGACAAATTGTATCGAAGGAAATGCGAGAGCGGTCGAGCTTGCGAAAAAACATTTGGATGTACTGTCGCCGGTATATGAAGAAATCTCTTTCGATGGTGTCGGGACTCATCTTCTTGCAAAGATAAATACAAAAGCGGCCTCCAAGGGACGTATTATACTTAATGCACATTTAGATACAGTATTTCCTGTGGGTTTTGCCGAAAAACATCTTCCCCATAGAGAAGGCGATAAATTATACGGCCTTGGCACGATAGACTGTAAGGGCGGCGTCGCCGTCAGCTGTTATGCCGTAAGAATCTTAAAAGAACTGGGCCTGCTTCCGGATATTGAGATCGATATTCTTTATACGTGTGATGAAGAACAGGGATCTCAGACGGGACAGAGTGTTTATGAGCGGGTTGCTCCCGGTGCGGATGCCGCATTTGTATTCGAACCCGGATATAAAAGCGACGGCGTTATTCCCATAATCACAAGCCGTCAGGGCGTTATTCTCGGTAATCTCGATATAACAGGCAGGGAAGCTCATGCGGGCTGTGATTACTCAAAAGGGCGCAGTGCAACAAAGGAATTGGCGTATAAGATTCTTGAGCTGTATTCGCTTAATGACGAGAAAAGAGGAATTTACTGCAATGCCGCTCCTGTCAGCGGAGGAAGACCGAACGGAGTTGTGTCCGGAAGCGCCAATCTGCAGTTCTGTGTTGCGGGAATTCCGGATAACGATGCTTATAATGAATACGAAAAGAAACTTGATAAGCTTGGGGAAAAGAGCGTCGATCCCGATTGCACCCTTGATATGAGCTATCGTATGCTGTTCCCGCCTCAGCTTCATACCGAGAAAGTGGGAGAGATATATAAAACCGTCGAAAAAGCAGCAGGATTACTTAATTTAAAAACAACAGAAGATGGTGTAAATAAAAACGGAGAGGATGTATATGCGGCAACGGACGCAAATTATATCGCAGCCTTCGGAGTTCCGGTGCTGGATGGATTCGGTCCTTTAGGCGGCGGAATGCACACGACGGATGAGTTTGTATATATCCCGTCCATAGCGGAAAAGACATCACTTTTTGCTGCATATTTATATCTGTTATCGATAAATAAATGAGGAAAAATCAATGAAATTCAAAAAAATACTTGCGCTTGCGCTTTCAATTACAATGATACTCGGAATCACAGCCTGTGGTGGAAACAATACCGCATCTTCAAGCGGATCATCATCAGAAACTGCTTCATCAGGCACGTCAGATGAAAGTGTATCATCTGATACGACAGATAATGCGGAGCTTACCGATATAGACGTGGTTCTCGACTGGTATCCCAACGCGATCCACACATTCCTTTATTATGCACAGGAAAACGGATATTTTGCGGAAGAAGGGCTTAACGTCAATCTCATAAGTCCTGCGGACAACGTTGATTCCATAACGTTTGTGGGATCTGGACGTGCCCAGATCGGTCTTACATACCCTGTTGATATAATAAATTCTGCGGAACAGGGAATGTCCGTAAAAGCCCTCGGATCCGTTTGCGCGCAGCAGCTCGACTGTATGTGCACATTGGCGACAAATACAGAAATAACATCGGATCTTTCGACCTTAAAGGGAAAGAAAATAGGATATTCCGGCACGGCTATTTCGGAGGCCGTTGTCCGAACGATCGCAAATAACGCCGGACTTGCCGATGATGACTACGAGATGATAAACGTAGGTTACGATCTTGTAACAAGTCTTACGACAGAGAAAGTGGATCTTGTAACAGGAATATTCATGAACGACGAAATCCCGACGATGGAGCTTGCGGGATACGATGTCAACGTGTTTTATGAGGAAGATTATGGTCTGCCGGAGATGTACGGCCTTGTTATGGCTGTAAACAGCGACGCTTATGACGCTGATCCGGAAATTTATCAGGGTTTCCTTCGTGCGTGCGAAAAAGGATTTGAGGATATGAAATCCGATGAAGATGCTGCCATTGATCTCATCATGGATAAAATGAACAGCGATGATAATCCGCTGGACGAAACTCAGCAGCGTGAAAGCTATCGCATCCTCATGGAGCGAATGGAGACATCCGATGAACCGTTCCCAACAATGAAAGATGAAAAATGGGAAAACATCATAAAGTGGATGTACGATGAAGGCCTTATAGAAAAGGAGATTAGCGTTTCTGATGTCGTTATCGAGAACGAATAATGATAGGAGCAGATTAAAAGACAATGCTCCGCTGATAATAATTGCAATTTCGATTTTAGCTGCATGGCAGATTGCTGCGATGCTAATAAATATGCGCCACATTCTTCCGGCTCCCACTGATGTAATAGTCAGCATTTGGGATATGCGGGAAAGCTTGTTCCTACATCATCTTCCGTCTACATTTATAACGGTTATCGCCGGATGGGGATTATCCATAGCGGTGGGTATCTTACTTGCCCTGGCAATGCATTTTTCGGAGCATCTGGAGGCAATGCTTAAGCCGCTTCTGATAATAACCCAGACGATACCGGTCATGTGCATCAGTCCTCTGTTTGTACTTTGGCTCGGGTACACATTGCAGGCGCGGCTTTTGGCCGTGCTTATGAGCACATTTTTCGCCATAACACTGAATACGTACGAGGGATTACGCTCTGCCGATATACGCAAAAAAGAATATCTCATGACATGCGGTGCATCGAAAAAAGATATTTTCTTTATGCTGGAGATACCAAGTGCCGTGCCGGGGTTTTTTACGGCTCTTAAAATGACGCTGCCGTGGGCTGTGATAGATGCGGCTGTCGCAGAATGGCTGGGCGCAACGGAGGGCCTCGGATACTTAAGCAAGCGAATGGTCAGCAGGCTTGACGGCGGGGCAGTATTTGCGCCTGTTGTCATACTTTGTGTTGTCTCGCTTATCGGAATGGCAATAATAAAGCATATCGACAAAAAATATATTACATGGAGAAGCGAGGTCTGATTATGAAAACAGCTTTAACAATAGCCGGAAGTGACTGCAGCGGCGGCGCCGGCATCCAGGCGGATATTAAAACCATGATGGCAAACGGTGTTTATGCCATGAGCGCAATAACCGCGCTGACGGCGCAGAACACAACGGGAGTAAGCGGGATATTGGATGTTACACCGGAATTTCTGACAATGCAGCTGGATATGATATTTACCGATATTTATCCCGATGCCGTTAAGATCGGAATGGTTTCGTCAGCTCCGCTTATTGATGCGATCGCAGACAGCCTGAGCAAATATAAGGCGAAAAATATCGTCGTGGATCCCGTTATGGTTGCAACCTCCGGTTCAAAGCTTTTAAAGGATGATGCGCTTACGACTCTTACCAAAAGACTTTTGCCGCTGGCAACGATAGCAACCCCAAACATACCCGAGGCGGAAATCCTTATAGAAAATAAGATAACCTCGCAATCCGACATGGAGGCAGCCGCAAGAACCATATTTGATAAATACGGCTGCAGTGTTCTGCTTAAGGGCGGCCACAACCTGAACGACGCAAACGATCTTTTATATGACGGAAAAGAAGAGCACTGGTTCTATGGCGAAAGGATTAATAATCCGAATACCCACGGAACGGGCTGCACCCTTTCCAGCGCCATTGCCTCGAATCTTGCCAAGGGTTATCCTCTCAAAACGGCCGTTGAAAGAAGTAAAAAGTATATTTCAGGTGCATTAGCGGATATGCTGGACCTGGGAAGCGGCTCCGGACCGATGAATCATGCATTTGATTACAAGGGCGAATATGCATAACTTTTCGTGCAGCAGCCAGACACTTGCTGTCGGGCTGCGTAAGAACATGACGCAGGTGTGAGCAGGCTCCTTTTGCGAAGCAAAATTATTATTGAGCCTGCGAAACATTGCTGTAACGAGGTACGAGTGGCAGCAATGTTGACATAAAATAATTATGTAAATCAGTAAATATTATGTATTGCAAAAGAGTTTTATTTATGATAGTCTTGAACCATCAAATAAAACTCTTTTTTAAATTAAAATCAATTCATTTAAATACTATTATTTCTTTTCAAACTTATCACTTGTAAAGCTTCATTTCGTTTAAAAAAACCCGTTTATTTAATTTATAATCCTATTCGAAAATCATGTCTGAATATTCCAATACCAAATCTTATTTTTTCGAGATTAAGCATCTCATCATAAGAATAGTCATTCTTCTATTTTCACTCCTCATTCTTTTTAGTGTCGTTATAGGAATAGCGGCGGTGCCGGATTTATCTATGGAGCCCGTGTTAAGCGCAGGAGATATCGTTATTTTTTTCAGATTAGATAAAGAGCTTAAAAGCGGAGACATCGTCGTTTATTCCGATGACGGCATCATGCGCACAGGCAGAGTCGTTGCTGTCGGCGGTGACACAGTAAAGATCATGGACGACGGGACTCTTTATATTAACGACAACAGAATTATAGAAAGCGATATTTATTACGATATCACACCGATAGATAGTGACGTTGAATACCCTGTGTGCCTTGAAGAAGACGAGGTTTTTATCTTATGCGACAGGAGAGGAGCTCAGGTTGACAGCCGCAGCTTAGGAGCGGTAAAAACCGGTGATGTTAAGGGTAAACTTTTTGCTGCCATCAGAAAACAGGGCTTTTGACTGAGCTGAAGCGTAAGTTAATGACCGAGTATTAATAAGTGCTTTATGTTTAAAAAATAAATTATGTGAGGTAAACAAAATGATCAAAAACAGTATCAAGAAAATTTTCACAACGGCCACTTTATTAACACTTGTTGCAGGAACAACCCTGACTGCTTCTGCAAGAGAAGCAACCGGAAATTCAATGCAGATTGAAAAACAGTTCAATGTCTCGGGAAATAAATCGTATATTGATACGACATTCTCTCTGGACGCAAAAGCAGCTTCTGCCCTGGGGGATAATATCGGTTTGACCGAAACAAATGCGTATGCCGGCATCGAAGGAGGCTTGAGCGCACAATCCGTCGACATAAAGGGAATGTTCAGCGGAAATACTACCGCAAA
>CAYMAY010000062.1:9107-10371 GCA_964388555.1 uncultured Lachnospiraceae bacterium | reverse complement strand
ATTCAGGACTGTTATCATGCTTGACTTTAATAACGCTCATGCAATATGCCTCCTTCTTGATCGTAAATTTGTTATTTAACTCCTTGCAATACTCACCAACGGTCCAAAACGTCTTTTGAACTTTCAAATAAATTTCTGTATATGCATATACTATACGTGTATAGTTATGAAATAATGATACAATTTAGCAGTAAGAAAGTCAATTTTTTATCAATCTCAAATATTTACAAAAATTGTGTACACAAATTCGACAAAACGACGAATGCTTTTGTGCAAAACGGCACAAAAAAAAGAGCCGCAGCTCTTTTTTAACTCATACCATCCAGCTTATTTTCTTTTTGCATTCACGAAGGAATTTATCAGGTTCGAAGCTTTCGAGATGTTC
This sequence comes from uncultured Lachnospiraceae bacterium, assembly GCA_964388555.1. Lineage (GTDB taxonomy): Bacteria > Bacillota > Clostridia > Lachnospirales > Lachnospiraceae > Alectryocaccobium. The sequence goes on along the minus strand of CAYMAY010000062.1, from coordinate 9,986 downwards.
ATTGGTAATTTTCAGAATGTTGCTTATCTTTTCATTTTCAACATCCAGATATGTCAAGATCGCGCGGATATGATTTTCGCAGACAAGCTTGTAATCCAGACCCAACTCATCCCTGTGGGTATACAGATACATCGTTCCGGCCATTGAAAACGAAATAGCCGATAGCAGACGCAGAAACGGATATGGTCTTTCTTCATCAATATCCCAAAACCATTTTGTAATGACATCGATCCATATTTCTAAAAGCTCCTGGGATGAGACGGACATGGTTATGAAATGTTCCATGCTGCGATCCCTGGCAACGGCAGTAAAGAAAAGCATGTTGAAATCGCTGATCTCCTGAAATAACGAGCCGGTGTAAACCGTGTTTTTCGAATAATATTCGAAGGTTCTCGTCAGGATATCATTTATAATGGCATCCATTATATCGGTTTTGCGGTAATAATAGTGCTGCAGGAGGCTTTTGCTTATCCCGGCGCCTTCGGCGATCTGACCGAGCGTTACTTTATTGTAATCGTATTCCGACAGCAGTGAATATGCCACTTTTAAGATTTCTTCTCTTTTTTCCGTGTTCTTTTGCGCCATGATATCCTCGGATTTATTTGGTTGATCATTCTCTGAAAACCGGCTGATATGTATTGTCGACTTGGTCTTTTCAAATTTGACCGTAATGTAACACAAACCATTAACCGTGTCAACGAACCGGAGAAGGGCTACCCGGCGCGAACCGGAGAATGCCCTTTGGCACGAGCAAATGGGGAAGCTCCTTAACCTCGTCGTCGACCAGGGCGATGTCTGCCGCGGAATTTTCGTTGTCGCCCGTAAGAAGAACGGGAGTAACTCCCAGGTCATTAAGGCGGGATATCATCTGAGCGCTTT
>CAYMAY010000062.1:5859-9007 GCA_964388555.1 uncultured Lachnospiraceae bacterium | reverse complement strand
GCTTTTGAATTCCGTAACGGTGGGCTTTCCGCAGGTCAAAGTTCCTGTTTTGTCAAATGCGATGGTTTTTACGGTGGCGAGTCTTTCGAGGGCATCGCCTTCCCGGACAAGAAATCCGTGCTTCGTGGCGTTTCCGATGGCCGCCATTATGGCTGTCGGTGTTGCCAGAACAAGCGCACATGGGCAGAAGACAACAAGTATCGTGACAGCTCTTATTATCTGTCCGCTTATAAGCAACGTAAGAGCGGCGGCACAAGTCTTTTTATGATTCAATACGGTTTATGCAGTCTATCGGAATGACTGTTCCGTCCATCATTATAACAGTGTGTTCGAACTCGTCAATTCTTTTTACCGCGCCGGAGCAGGTGACATATGCGCCGCCGGCCTTCTTTTCGTCGGGTACAAAATATGTAATTGTAATTATCTGACCCTTGCCAATGTTCTCGGCAATGTCATTCAATTTGTCGTTTAATATTGATATGGTCTCATCACTTAAAATCACCTCTTCGTCTGTCAGACGTGCCGTTTCTTTGATGGCGGCTTCATGACCCGTAAGGGCCGCAAACGGTGAGAACTGTGCGGCTCTGTCCGCAAGGGGCATACGGGGATGCTTCACGGATGTCGGATGAGGCAGATTGATAATGTCGTCGTATTTTCCCATTTATATTCCTTCTGAAATTCTTTGGCGGGCTCGCGTCCGCCAAGCTCGTTTTCGCCGGCATTAAGCCTTATGACCTCCGATCTGTTTGTTGCGATCCCTGGTTGTGGCGCCCTCCTGCAGATTCATTCCCTTAAGTATGGCGTTCTTACCATATCTCTTCTTTATACTCAAGATCGCTTTTTGCATGCGCTTTTCTCTGCCGAACATTTCGTTTTCTATGGCCTCTTCCTGCTCTCTTGCGCTGTAATCAGTAAAAAGATCGAGCTGTTCATACTCTTTTTTACTGTTCGCCGCACTTTCGTCTACCAGCCTGTTTGCCGTGACATTTATCCGCCTGACAAGCAGATTCCTGTCGACGATCCTGTCGTACAGCTCCATAACGGCGTCGATGATCAGCTTTGTAGATGATGTCTGCCGGCCCAGATTTGCGGTTCCGTGAGCATGCTTCGGGACTTTTCGCCCGTAACGGTCGATGGTGATTTCGCCCTTATAATTTTTTCGCCGGATAGGATCGGTGAGATTTTCTATATCGTAGCTGATGGTCAGCACGATCTGATCGGTCACGAGTCCTTTATCAACCAGATCCAGCACCATAAGATCGGTCATCTCTTTTACGATAAGCCTTGTTTTATCAAAATCATACGGACAATGGAGGACCTGGCCGGAGCTTACGCTGTTGGTTTCGGGCTTGTATGTCTTAACCAGCTCCATCGTGCAGGGTTCATATCCCCAGGCGTGATCGATGAGAAGCTCCGCATTTACGCCAAACAGCTTATACAGCAATTCTTCGTTATAAAGCTCGTTGGGATTGCCGATGGAACATCTTGCCACGTCACCCATGGTAAATAAGCCGTGAGCCGCCAGCTTTTTGGCGTAGCCCCTGCCTACTCTCCAAAAGTCGGTGATAGGTCTGTGATCCCAGAGCTTCTGACGGTAAGACATTTCGTCAAGTTCGGCGATGCGAACGCCGCCCTTATCCGGTTCGATATGCTTTGCCACGATGTCCATTGCGATCTTGCAAAGATACATATTCGTTCCGATGCCGGCGGTGGCCGTTATGCCGGTTGCCTTTAAGACGTCACGGATCATCGTCATGGCCAGCTCCCGGGCTGTCATGTTGTAAAACTGCAGATAATCGGTTGCGTCGATAAATACCTCGTCGATGGAATACGGAAAAATATCTTCCGGTGCGACGTATTTTAAGTAAATGCCGTAGATCTGCGTGCTGTATTTCATATAGTAAGACATGCGCGGCGGTGCAACAATGTAATCGATCTCGAGGGATGGATCTGCGTCAAGAGCCGTACTGTCATTGGAAGATCCGGTAAATTTTTTGTTAGGCGCTTTCCAACGGCGGATATTGTTGGCTTCCCTTACCTTTTGCACGACCTCAAACAATCTCGGTCTGCCGGGTATCCCGTAGCTTTTCAGCGACGGCGATACGGCAAGGCAGATGGTTTTATCTGTTCTGCTTTTATCCGCCACAACAAGATTCGTTGTCAAAGGGTCGCGGCCCCGCTCTCTGCATTCAACGGAGGCGAAGAAAGATTTAAGATCGATCGCAATATATGCTCTGTCTGACAATTTCTGCGCCTCCTTTCTTACGGTACTTACATCAAGAGATATGCAAATCATGTTGTTTGCAAAAACACGATTGCATTTTTGCCTTTAGCGCTTACATCATAGCACATTCTTTTCATGGGCAGAACATATTTTGCTTGCAGGATGCCGTAAGCAAGGAGGATATCGATAGAAAAGTTATACTTGAAAGTATAATAATTCAAAGTATAATATCGAAAAACGCCCGGTCAGAAAGCCGGGCGGATAATGGTAGGATAATGCGTTATTTGATAACTGTTTTTGCGTGGCACCAACAGTTATGTCTTTTATTTCTCACGTGAATTTTTTATGGTAATTATAAGACCTGCCAGTATTTCCACGATGGACAGGCCAAGGAGAAGACCCGAAATGAAATCTTTTACGTCTGAGCCGCCAATTGTCGCAGAAAGAGCGCTGCTGGCGATGCCGAGAACGATCAGGATCACACCGGAAAGAACCTTTCGTTGGCGCTCCAGATCCTGCGTACGGCGAAGCAGATCAAGAATCTGATCGTTATCATATGTGCGGACGCTGCTCATGGCGGCGTCTTCGCCATCCATTAATTCGGCAAGCGTTACGTGCAGAACCTCGCAAAGCTTCTGGATGATGCTGTAGTCCGGCATACATTTACCGTTTTCCCATTTTGATATTGTTTTATTTGATACGCCAAGCATTTCCCCCAGCTGTTCCTGGGTAAGGTTTAATGCGCGGCGTTTTTTTGCAATATAATTTCCTGTCGATATCTGGTTCATAAAGCTTGCCTCCCTTTGATGTGCGCATGGAACAATTTAAAGAATATCCGCGTACATTTCGGTTAAATCATACCGCAAACTAAAGAATTTAAATATCCCCTAAGAGTAGAATTTGCGTAGAATGTGGAGCTTTGCG
>CAYMAY010000062.1:0-5759 GCA_964388555.1 uncultured Lachnospiraceae bacterium | reverse complement strand
CTCATCCACAGTCCCAGATTATCAAGCCAGCACCCAAGGGCAACTCCCACAAGCATGCCGATGGATATGCCATATACGATTCCGTTTGATCCTGTTTTTTTCTGTTTGTTTTGATTATCCATAACATCATGTATAACACAGTACAGGTAAAATCTGCAATCTGAGTAATGTCATCTTTTGGTAAAATCGGCTGTAGCTTCAAAATTATCAAAATTTAAATCCAGCCATGAAAAACGCCCCTTGAGGTAATCTCAGGGGCAAATTATATAGTGTCAGAAATTCAGCCTTCCCGTCAGGGCGGCAAACACCGCCAGTGCCGCGGTTAATATGAGCGGAATGATCAGTGATATCACCCGGTTTTTCTTTTCTTTCTGAATTGCAAAGCTCATAACAAAGATTGAAATTATGCTTATAAGAGCGCTCAACAAATGATGCGGGAAATCCGAGGCACATTTGATCACATACACAGCACCCATAACAAGCTGGATCGTGTTTGCTAAGCCGAGAATTACGGCGCCAAACACATTCTGCTTTTTGCAGTAAAAGGCAACGAATCCGCCCGGAAGAGTCATAATGGTCGGAATAAACCATATCTTATAGTAGTAGAACGCCTGATCCAGGGTGATATGATGGAAAAGCACCTCCACCGCAAATATGATGGGCTGGCTTATCAGGAAAAATACGAAGCATTTCAGCATGGCCTCCCAGTTCTTTTCACAATTCACAACGATAATAACGGCGAAAATAACCCACCACTCATAGGATATGCCGATATCCTGAAATGATGTGTCATTCAGCGCCGGAAAGAGCATCACAATGCCAACGTAAATCCCTGCGCATATTGCGAATATTATGACCTTCAGCCAGGTCATTTTTACCTGGCCATATAACTTGCTTGACTTCGATTGAGAATTAGATTTTCCCATAATGTAAATCTCCTTCGGATATCTACTTTGTCAGAACTATTTTGTGATATCCTCTTTTGCCGCCAATATTAAAACAAGAAAAGCAACATTGCAAGTGCAGCAGACCACATTTTATATCTGATGATCCGGAAAAGCCATACTAAGGAGATTAAATTTGAACCACCCGCTATGCAGGTGGTTCAAGATGATTGCTATTATTTTGATGCAACCATTTCCTCCGACATCTTACGGAGCGTTTCGCATTCTCCTTCAATGTCCTCAGCTCCGAAGATGGCGCTTACCAGAGCGACTCCGTCGACTCCTGTGCCGGCAAGCTCTGAGATGTTGGATTTGTTGATGCCGCCGATGGCAACGACGGGAATATCAACCGCGTTGCAGATATCACGGAGCGTTTCTTTCGGCAGAACATCTACATCGGTTTTTGTGGATGTTGTAAATACTGCGCCAACACCGAGACAATCCGCCCCATTTTTAACGGCCTCAAGAGCTTCTTCAACGGTGTGAACGGAAACGCCGATGATCATATCGTCGCCGACTTTCCGGCGAACCTGTGCGGCTGCCATATCCTCCTGACCGACATGGATGCCGTCGGCATGGCATTTTACGGCGATATCTACGTTGTCATTGATAAAAAACGGAACGTCGTACTGCTTGCATAGCGCGGCAATTTCGATGGCCTCTTTAAGGAAAGCCTCATCGTCCAATTCTTTTTCGCGGAGCTGAACGCACGTTGCGCCGCCTTTTAACGCAGATTCCACCTGTTCGTATAAAGTCTGTTTGCCGACCCAAGCCCTATCCGTAACGGCGTAGAGCAGCATTGCTTTCTTATCGCACTTCATAATTTGCGCCCTTCTCCAGCATTTCCGGTGTCATATTGTAAATTGCGTCGATTATATAATTTCTATAAGTAGAGTTACCGTCCAACTTGGAAAGTCTGCCGTGAGCTATCTCACCCGCATAACCCATTGCACAAACGGCTGCGGCCGCAGCTTCTAAGGGACTATCGGGATTTGCGACAACAAAGGCCGTGGTCATGGCGGAAAGCTGACATCCCGTTCCGGTAATGGAAGACATCATAGGATGACCGTTTCGGATGCAGTATGCCTTTTCGCCGTCTGCTACAATGTCGATGGCGCCTGTGATGGCAACGACTGAACCGGTTTTCTTTGCGAATGCCTTCGTAAATGCAACCATATCATCGAGATTTTCTTCTGTTACCTTGTCTGCCACGTCGGCGTCAACGCCCTTTGTGGTGCCGCTGCCGGATGCAAGAGTCTTGATCTCGGAAATGTTTCCGCGGATAACGGCGAACTTCACATTTTCAAGAAGCTTTACTGCTGTTTCAGTGCGGAGCTTTGATGCGCCGGCTCCTACGGGATCAAGTAAAACAGGATGATTCAGCTCGTTTGCTTTTTTGCCGGCTATCAGCATGGATTCGATGGTTCTGGCATTCAGAGTTCCGATGTTGATATTAAGACCGCCGCAGATGGTTGTAATATCCTCGACCTCGTCCTTGTCATCAGCCATGATAGGCGATGCGCCGCAGGCAAGCACTATATTTGCGCAATCGTTTACTGTCACGTAGTTCGTGATATTATGAACCAGCGGACAGGCTTTTCTTACATTTTCAAGTATATCTTTAAACATTTTCTTCCTCCTTGGGTTGGTTTTTTGATTACAAAAGAAATAGGAGAATACCTTTTGTGGTATCCTCCTATATTAAAAGCAAATCATTTCCTACGGCGGCATTATCCACATCAGGTATAAGGGTCGAAGGCATTACCTTCCTCTCAGCCTGCTAATGCAAGCTCCCCTGTATCTATTTCGCAAGGTACTGTACATCTTTTTGTGCGAAAATACAATAGGTCATTGAAGATCATACTGAAAATAATCATTTTCGATCAAACCTGTCGTATTGTATTTGGCGCTGTTTACTGCTTCAGACTCATCTCTTCGATGAGTTTTTGCTTCATATCATAAAGCTTCTGTGAAAGATCGACGTAAACCTCCTGCGGGTTGACAAATCGGCGTGATTCCTCCCAAAGGGTATTCAGCTCCTTTTCGCAAATATCTCTTATTTCCATAACGGCCGGAGATGTATAACAGCACACGCCTTTTTTGAAGATGGGAACAAGCAATTCCCTCATCGTGTACGTGCCGCCCTGGATAAGGGTTCTCTTCCATGTGGCCTCGGGATCGAAGATAACGAGATTCTTTTCCGGATCGAAGGTTTCGTCTGCAAGACAGATAAGATCGGCTCTGATCTTTCCGGTGGTCTTATCATATATACGCATGATGGTCTTGTTGCCGGGATTCGTAACCTTTTCGACGTTCTCCGACAATTTTATCTTCGGTGTGAACTCCGAATCGCCGTTTGCGCGCACTGCAGCCATCTTATAGACGCCGCCGAATGCCGGCCAGTCGCTGGAGGTTATAAGGTTCGTTCCTACGCCCCATGAATTTATCTTCGCACCCTGAAGCTTAAGACTCTCTATAAGATACTCGTCCAGATCGCTGGATGCGGAGATTATGGCGTCGCCGAAGCCCTCTGCCGCCAGCATTTCGTATGCTTTTTTCGACAGATAAGCAAGGTCGCCGGAATCGATTCTTATTCCGTAGCCCTTCATCGGGAGACCTTCGTCTCGCATTTCCTTAAATACACGTATTGCATTCGGCACACCGGACTTGAGCACGTCATATGTATCCACAAGAAGAAGACATGCTTTCGGATACAATTTCGAATACGTCTTGAACGCGGTATACTCGTCGGGGAAGCTCATTATCCAGCTGTGTGCGTGTGTTCCTTTAACGGGCACATCGAACATTTCGCCGCAAAGCACGTTTGACGTACCGATGCATCCGCCGATTACAGCAGCTCTTGCACCGTATATTCCGGCATCGGGTCCCTGGGCTCTGCGGAGACCGAACTCCATGACACCGTCGCCCTGGGCCGCCTTTACAACCCTTGCTGCCTTTGTGGCGATAAGGGACTGATGATTTATAAGCGTGAGCACTGCCGTCTCTATAAGCTGAGCTTCCATAACGGGAGCTATTACCTTAACAAGAGGTTCTCTCGGGAAAACAACTGTTCCTTCGGGAATGGCGTACAGATCGCCGGTAAAATGAAATCCTCTTAAATACTCAAGAAAATCCTCTTCGAATAATCCAAGAGTCCTTAAGTAATCCACATCCTCCGTTGTAAAGTGGAGGTCTTTAATATATTCAATGACCTGATCCAAACCCGCTGTGATGGCATATGCGCTTCCGCTTGGATTCTTTCTATAAAATACGTCGAACACGACGACCTGATCTGTGGGATTCTTAAAATATCCCTGCATCATGGTTAATTCGTACAGGTCGGTCAGCAACGTAAGATTCTGCGCCCTCATTCTTTTTCTACCTTTCACCTTTCATTTAACGCTTCCGGTATGCCGGCTTCCGAATAAATATACCGATCACCCAGCCCGTTCCCCTAATTGCAAGCATTTTAAATTTTTGGCGTGGTTACCGGAGCGAATTAGTTGCAGTATACCACCTTTTTTAGCCTTCTTCCAGCAAAACGGGCAATTTAATCGAATTTAAAATAAAAAAATGCTTGAATTTCGAATTTCATTAAGGTATAATCTTGCTTGTTACGAAAATAGGGCTATCGCCAAACGGTAAGGCAACGGACTCTGACTCCGTCATTTCCAGGTTCGAATCCTGGTAGCCCTGTAAAAGCCGCTGCTTTGTTGTGCAGCGGCTTTTCTTGAATTTACGCGAACAACGAGCCAGAGTTTATGCGGTCAAATGTGCAAAGCGTATTTTGGCAGTTGGATTGCACCTGCGTTATGGAGATATTATGAAATATAAATTTACGGGTAGAATAAGATTCAGCGAGGTAGACAATAACAGTGTTCTTACATTTCCGGCCCTGATGGATTACTTTCAGGACACATCGATCTTTCACGGTGAGGACAACGGGCTGTCGATCGCAGTTCTTTACGAAAACCGCATAGCCTGGGTTTTGAGCGGATGGCAGGTGAGATTGTATAAGCCCATGAAGCTTAACGATATCGCAAATGTTTCTACGTGGGCGTACTCGTTCAGAGGCAGTATAGGACTTCGTAATTATGCCCTTCATGATGATGATGGTACGTTGTGTGCCCTTGCCGACACTCAGTATGTTCTTATAAATATCGATACGCAGCGGCCGGCACGTATCTCGCAGATGCTGGTTGACGGATACACTGTGGAGCCGTCTCATATGGAAACGGGGCTTTCGAGAAAGATTCGGATCATACCGGAAGAAACGCATCTCGAGGATTTTATAGTTGAGAGATACATGCTGGATACGAATAATCACGTGAACAATGCGCAATACATCAAAAAGGCAATGTCATTCCTGCCGCAGGATATGCGCTTTAACACGTTCCGCGCAAGCTACTTGAAACAGGCTCATCTCGGGGATTTTATGTGTCCGTATTGTTCGGAGCTTGAAAAAGGAGTTCAGATTAAATTTTATGATGCGGATCATGAGCCGTATTTCGTCGCAGAGTGGACGGAGGATTCGGAACAAGCTGATGTGCGGGGTGAATGCGCTCAGAAATAATTCTGAACCAATTTGCACAAAGAAGCCCGAAAACATGCTCGGCGGCGAAATAGATATGCGTGAGCGCGCCGAGCGGTTATGGTTGAGGGATTCGACTGCTGGTGAAGAATTGTTTTGAGCGCCTAATCCTGGGCAACGTCAATTGAAAGAACATATATTCAGAATCATTTTTGAGTGCCTTGCGCCACGCGGCGTCACTTTGAATTTATATTTATGGGAGAATACAATGCTTCAGATAGGCA
>CAYMAY010000061.1:0-10489 GCA_964388555.1 uncultured Lachnospiraceae bacterium | reverse complement strand
GATGCATCTCCGTAAATTCGCTGGAAGCCCGTGTTCCCTTCGGAGATCTGGATTTTGCGTCCTACGTTATGTCCATCGATCCCGAGAAGAAGATGAATGTTTATAACAAGGGAAAATATCTCCTTAGGAAGGCCTTTGAGGGAGACTACCTTCCCCACGACATACTCTACAGGGAGAAGGCCGCATTCTCGGATGCCGTAGGCCATTCCATGGTGGACGACCTTAAGGAATATGCGGAAAGTATGTACACTGACGAGGAGGCCGCCGAGAAATATAAGAAATACGATCACGCGGCGCCGTTTACAAAGGAATCTCTTCTTTACAGGGAGCTTTTTGAGAAGTACTATCCCGGACAATCCGAGATGGTCAAGGACTTCTGGATGCCGAATAAAGAATGGGAGGGCTGCAATGTTAATGATCCCTCCGCAAGAGTTTTGTCAAACTACGGCGCAAGCGGAGAATGATCGCAAATCATGAAAGAACAGGGACTGTCGTTAAAGTATAATGCGACAGTCCTTTTTCGTGTAATCAGCCTACTCGATTAAATTTTAAATCGACCGCGCAAAGAAAAAATGCTACAATGGCAGAGGAAATATTTCAATTTAAACAGCAGGAGAAAAACAATGCCGGTATTTGATTTTAATTCTTCAAGTGAAAACAAGCAGGAGGCTGTCTGCACATACGAAACCTTCGGCTCAAGCCTTAATTACGCCGATGCGGATTGCCCCATACTTTTAATAGATAACTCAAAGGGCGAATGGAAGCACCATTCCAGGGGAATGTTCACGGATCCGTTTAAGCGGACATCGTTTGAATTTTCGGACGAGGATGGCAAGCCCTCAGCAGACATAATCAAGATAGATTCCCGATTCGTCAGCCTTATAAAATGGCTCGGCGAGAGCCGCATAAATGTGCTTCTGTCGGGCATGAACCGCCCCGATGGCTATGCCGTTTATAAGATACGCGAAACGGCCCACGGCAACAGCTCAAAGCTTTCCGCCGAGGACGGATTCTTACAGTATATGATAGGCCGTCTCTTCGCAAGTGATGCGCCGGCCGATCCGATAGCCGACGACGAAGAGGAACAGTCCGGCGATGAGATGAAGCTCACCAGCCTTCAGAGCATAACGGATTTTATGGTATGCGCGGGCAGAACACTTCCCGAAAACATCAGAATCTGGGCGCGCCGTAACCTTGCCGTGGCAAAATCCCACGAGGTAACGGCAGAGGAGAGAAGACACGCACAGCGCGCGCTTTCCATCATGATGAATATTCAGTGGAAAAACGATTATTTCGAATCAATAGATCCGGATGAGGCACGCAGGATACTGGATGAAGAGCTGTACGGCATGGAAAAGGTCAAACAGCGCATAATCGAGACGATAATTCAGATAAACAGAACCCATACACTTCCGGCGTACGGAATTCTTCTTGCGGGACCTGCCGGCACCGGAAAATCCCAGGTGGCTTACGCCGTGGCGAGAATACTTAAATTGCCGTGGACTACGCTGGACATGAGCTCTATCAACGACGCGGAACAGCTTACGGGGAGCCCGAGAATATACGCCAACGCGAAGCCCGGAATCATCATGGAGGCCTTCTCAAACGCGGGCGAATCCAATCTCGTATTTATAATAAACGAGCTGGATAAGGCATCCTCCGGCAAGGGCAGCGGAAACCCAGCCGATGTATTATTGACACTGCTTGACAACCTCGGATTTACCGATAACTATATCGAATGTATGATCCCTACGATGGGCGTTTACCCCATCGCGACGGCCAACGACAAGAGCATGATAAGCAAGCCTCTGCTTTCGCGTTTTGCCGTTATAGACATACCCGATTACACGCCCCAGGAGAAAAAGATAATCTTCCTGAAATTCTCATTGCCGAAGGTTCTTAGAAAAATGGGACTTAAGGAATATGAGTGCCGCGTTTCAGATGGCGCACTGGATGAGATTGTTGAGATATTTAAAGATACCACCGGAATCCGCGACCTTGAGCAGGCCGCCGAGCACATCGCCGCCCACGCCCTCTTTAAGATAGAGGCGGAGGACGCGAAGTCCGTGGAATTTACGGCGGATATGATACGGGAGTTGTTTTCCTGATATAAAACGGGGCTGCCGCGAATGCGGCAGCCCCGTTGCTTTTTTATGAATAAAGCGTTCCTGCGACGGACGACATGTCCTGAACCTCAATTTCATTTAAAACCTCGCCATCGAAACTAAAGTACAGCGACATGATCTTATTTGCATCATCCGACGAGTAATAAATATAGATCATGGAATCATCGACGTAGCAGTCATCAGGTTTTCCGTAAGCGCTAAGAACGTCATCAAGCGTTGAGCTGTTAAGTGAAATATTGCTTGGAAGAGAAACTGACGCGTCTGCGATATCGGTGCTGTAAATGTAAATTCCGATTATCTCGCAATCCTCGTAGGCAGCTTCGCTATCCGACGGATTATAGATATAAACGCTTATCTTATTATCGCCGTCGGTCATGTATTCCAGATCGTAATCGTTAGCAGCCACCATGCCGTCCGCTGAATCATCCACGGTCCAGTCAAGAGCTGTCAATTCGGAATAACCAAGGGGAACGGCAACATTATCGGAATCGAGACTTAAATTCAATGCAGCAGGGAGATCACCGTTTGATGATTTGTCCTCGGCACTTTCAATCTTGCTCTTAACGGCCTGTACCTCCGGCGAGCTTTCGCTGTCGCTGTCGGCAGAGCCGGTCTGCGTATCGGCACTCTGTTCTGCCAGTGCCTTTACATCGTCGGGAACAACGATCTCATCAATATCGTTAAACGAATCATATATAAATTCGATGGTAAACGTATCTACGGAAAAATCCAGGTCGGTAAGCCCTACAAGAGCCTCAAACAGAGACTGCCCAAGTTCCTTGCATGAAATGGATATGGAAGCAGGCTTGAGGGTATCGGTGTAAACATATAATTTTGTTTCCAGCGTCAGATCCGAAAGGTTGAGATTTTCGGCAAGAGTTTCGCCCAGAGAGAATCCAAACAAATCCTTAAGATAAGCACTGGCGTCCGAAAGGGTGATCTCGTATAATTCCTGATCATCGCGGGTCACAGTCTCTTTAGAAAGCTCGGCCTTTAGTGTGCCGTCAACTATCTTCTCGAAGATAGTGCCGTCTGTCGGAACTGCCTCCTCGGTGGTAGTTGATTTAGCCCACACGCCGTCGTTTCCCGTGTAGGTGTAAGAAGTTCCGTTTTCGTCTACCGTGTAAAATTCAAGAGTCTGGTCGTAAGACTGATTCAGATAAGACATAAGCATTGTCTGTGTGATATGAGACGATGCGGGGTCGATCACGGATTCGGCAACGGTGCTCATTGACATGTCTAATTCGGTGGATACGCCATTCAGTGAAAACGTTCCGGAAAATACCAGCTTTGAAGTCGTTTTCATTGATGATGCCGAATTTAGGGTGTCGGCCGCGGCCTGGGCGATGCTTTCAAGTGAACGCGTCTCTGTGACTGACGTTTCCGTAGATGACGGTGCGGAGCACCCGACAAATGATGACAGCGCCAGCGCCGCCGCTAAAATAATTGGTAAGTTCTTTTTCATAATAATCTCCGTTCCGCCGCTGTATGGCGGCATAATTTATCTGGCTGATAATTTTGCCATCTTGGTGACGTATTAATTTTTGCTCTTTGCATCCTCCGCATCACGCTTGGAAGAGCTGATTTTCTGCTCACTGCGGCTCGGAAGAATTATATGAACCTTAGCGATTCTGTTTCTGCTTACAATCTCCGATATGATCTTTGTACCGTCATCAAGGATGATCGCCTCGCCTTTTTTAGGCAGACGGTCAAGCTTTTCTATCATATATCCGCCGATGGTGTCGTATTCCTTTGATTCAAGATCAAGACCCGTTTCGTCATTTACATCGTCGATATTTGTGGAACCGTCGATAAGGAATTCCTTTCCCTCGTGAAGCTCGATAACGGGATCGGATTCGCCTTTGTCATACTCGTCGCGGATCTCGCCCACAATCTCCTCCAGAATATCTTCAAGGGTAACAAGACCCGAGGTGGCGCCGTATTCGTCCAGGACGATCATAATGTTTATGGCCTCATCACGCATATCGATCAGAAGCTTGCCTACCTCTTTGTGCTCGAAAACAAAATGAGGCTCCCTCAGGAAATCCCTTACGGAAAACGGCTTCGAAGTATCGTAAAACAGGATATCCTTCATATTTATGGTGCCGATGACGTTGTTCGTGCTCTCGTCGTAAACGGGATATCGGGTGAACGTATTTTCCTTGTACAGGCTCATAAGTTCCTCGTACGTGGTGTCTACGTGAACGAATACCATGTCGATTCGCGGAACCATGATGTCCTTGGCGCAGGTGTTGTCCAGACCGAAAATATTTGATATCATCTCGAATTCGCTGTTTTCGATGGCGCCGTCCTCATAGCCTACGTCAACAAGGCTCTTCAGCTCGTCTTCTGTCATACCGGGCTTTTCGTTGGGGTCGATGCGCAGAATCTTCATAAAGAGTGTACGTATCGCGTCTATAACAAAAACGACAGGCGTGAGCACTATCATAAGAGCTTTTATGACTGACGAATACGTAAGCGATATATTCAGGGCTTTGACGGTAGCTATGGTTTTCGGCGTGATCTCTCCGAATATTAAAACGATTATGGTGATAATTCCCGTCGCTGCGCCGATAAAAGCGTTTCCGAACAGGTTTATCGTAAGCGCCGTGGCGATTGATGACGCCGAAAGATTTACTATGTTGTTGCCCACAAGAATGGTGGAAAGCATTTTTGATGAGCGGTCCAGGATCCACAAAACGCGCACTGCGTTTTTATGACCGTCGTCCGCAAGAAGCTGGATCTGAATACGATTTACCGTAACATAAGCAGTTTCGGCAGATGAAAAGAAAGCCGAAGCAGAAATAAGAAGAATTAATAATACGATTTGCAGCAAAATGTCGCTGTCCACAATGTCCTCCGTTTTAAGATTAAAAATAAAGTTGAATTGCCTTAGATATTACACTATTTTACATAGCAGTTCAATGATTTTAAGAGGTTAAAACTTGCATATGCCAGGATTTTATGATGTAATCGTCTATAGATGAGTTTTGGATTTTACAACCTGAAAGGAGCAGATAATATGGGACTTATTAAAGCGGGACTCGGTTCACTCGGGGGAACACTTGCCGATCAGTGGAAGGAGTTTTTCTATTGCGAAGCGCTTCCGAAGGAAGTTCTGGTCAGAAAAGGACAGAAGAGCACAAGCAAGCGTTCATCAAATACAAAGGGCAGCGACAACATAATCTCCAACGGCTCCGGCATTGCCGTGGCAGACGGTCAGTGTATGATCATTGTTGAGCAGGGCAAGATCGTGGAGGTTTGCGCCGAGCCCGGCGAATTCACATACGACACTTCCTCGGAGGCGTCAATATTTACCGGCGGTCTCGGAGAGGGAATAAAAAATACGTTTAAGACCATCGGAAAACGTTTCACCTACGGCGGAGATACGGGCAAGGATCAGAGAATCTACTATTTCAATACGAAGGAAATCCTGGACAACAAGTTCGGAACGCCCAATCCCGTGCCGTTCCGCGTTGTGGATTCCAAGATAGGTCTTGATATAGACGTGGCGGTGCGCTGTTCCGGTGTTTATTCATATAAGATCGCCGATCCGCTTCTGTTTTACACTAACGTATGCGGAAATGTCAGCGACGAATACACAAGAGAAGAGCTCGATTCGACGCTGAAGACAGAATTTATCAGTGCACTTCAGCCGGCATTCGGAAAGCTTTCGGAGCTGGAGATGCGCCCGAATCAGATCGTTACTCATAATACAGAGCTGGAAAATGCCATGAATTCCGCGCTTTCGGAAAAATGGAGTACACTTCGCGGTCTTAAGATCGTAAGCATCGCCCTGGGTTCGGTAAGCCTTCCCGACGAGGATGCGGAGCTTATCAAGCAGGCTCAGCGTACGGCGATCCTTCGCGACCCCACCATGGCGGCTGCAACTCTTACGGGAGCACAGGCAGATGCGATGAAAGGCGCGGCAGCAAATTCGGCAGGCGCCATGACGGGATTTATGGGCATGGGCATGGCCATGAATGCCGGCGGAACAAACGCCCAGAGTCTGTATGCAATGGGTCAGCAACAGGCTCAGGCACAGTCACAGGGTCAGTCTCAGCCACAGGCACCGGCTTCAGATAGCTGGAAATGCGCATGCGGAGCAATGGCAACAGGAAAATTCTGTTCCCAGTGCGGCGCGCAAAAGCCAGTCGTAGAAGAGGAGTGGACATGCCCATGCGGTAAGGTAAACAAAGGCAAGTTCTGTTCCGAGTGCGGTGCGAAAAGGCCTGTTGCAAATGTTAAGTGGACCTGTTCGTGCGGTACGGAAAACGATGGAAAATTCTGTTCGAACTGCGGAGCAAAGAGACCTGAATAAGGTATTTTAGGAGGTTTTTATGGAAACCATGCAGGAATACAAATGTCCCTGCTGCGGCGGGGCCATTACATTCGACAGCAAACTTCAGAAGATGAAGTGTCCATATTGCGACACCGAGTTTGATATGGAGACCCTTAAAGGCTACGATGAGGAGCTTAAAAAGGATCACGAGGACAAGATGGAGTGGGGGTCATCTGCCGGCAGTGAGTGGCAGGAGGATGAGGTAAAAGGTCTCCGCTCTTATGTGTGCAAATCCTGCGGCGGCGAGATCGTAGGAGATGAGAACATGGCGGCCACATCCTGTCCCTTCTGCGGCAATCCCGTTGTTATGATGGAACAGTTCGCCGGCACGCTTAAACCCGATCTTGTCATACCCTTTAAGCTGGATAAAAAGGCCGCAAAGGAAGGGCTGATGAAGCATGTTTCGGGAAAGCCGCTGCTTCCGAAGATATTTAAGGATCAAAATCACATAGATGAGATAAAGGGTATTTATGTGCCCTTCTGGCTGTTTGAGACCGACGTAGATGCCAAGGTGCGATATCGTGCCACAAGAGTGCATTGCTGGAGCGACAACAAATATACTTATACGGACACAAGCTATTTCGCGGTGAACCGCGGCGGCAGTATCGGATTTGAGCACATTCCGGTGGATGGTTCTTCAAAAATGCCGGATGATCTTATGGAATCCATCGAGCCATTCGAGTTTAAGGGAGCTGTTGATTTCCAGACGGCTTATCTTGCCGGCTATCTTGCCGATAAATATGATGTGACGGAAGAGGAGAGCGTTAATCGTGCCAACGAAAGAGTCAAGACCTCTACCGAGCAGGCATTTGCGTCGACGGTAACGGGCTACAGCTCCGTCGTGGCGGAAAACAGCAATATTCAGCTTCACGGCGGAAAGGCGAAGTATGCGCTTTACCCGGTATGGCTCCTCAATACAACGTGGAACGGCAGCAAATATACCTTTGCCATGAATGGCCAGACGGGAAAGTTCGCAGGCAATCTGCCCGTGGATAAGAAGGCTGCGGCAACGTGGACGATTGTGCTTACGGGCATTTTTACGGCGATAACATATGGCATTGCCTATCTGATACATATATTCTAAGGAGGCAACGGAATGAAGAAGAAAATAACAGCATTTTTATTTGCCATTATTCTGTGCCTCGCGGCGGCGGTACCTGTCTTTGCGGCGACGTCAAACGGCTTCGCCAGCGATCACTATTGCGTCGTTGACTGTGCCGGACTTTTATCCGACAGCGACAAGGAAAGACTTGAGAATAAGATCGACGAGATACGCAACAGACAGAAGCTGGATATTACCGTTTTAACGTTGGACACGTTGGATGATCTGACGCCTCAGGAATATGCCGACGAGTTTTATGAAGAGGCGCTGCTGGGATACGGTGAAAACTGGGACGGCGTTTTATTACTGGTCAGCATAGAAGACAGCGACTGGTATATTACCACCAGCGGATACGGGATCACGGTATTCACCGATGCCGGAATACAGTACATCGGCGATCAGATCAAACCGTATATGTCTGACGGGGATTTCGCCGGGGCATTTGATAAATTTGCGGATCTGTGCGATGAATTCATAAACAAGGCAGCATCCGGTGATCCATATGATAGCGACAATCTTCCGACGGAACCGCTTGGCGTTGAGTGGATACCGATCTCCATTATTATCGGACTTGTCATAGCAATCTGTGTAGTGCGTGATATGGCATCCAAGCTGAAATCGGTTCAATTTAAGTCGGGTGCAAGCAATTATATTAAAAGGGGCAGTATGAAGGTTACCGAAAGCAGCGATATGTTTTTGTATCATACCGTCACAAAAGTACGGAAGGCGGATGACAGCAGCTCATCCGGCGGCGGAAGCAGTACACACACGTCGTCCTCCGGAAGATCATTCGGCGGCGGCGGCGGAAAATTCTAAATAAAAAAATTGTCACATTAAATGCACAACAATGTAATGTTCTGCAAGAGTATTCATTGAAATGCATGATGTGACAATTTTTTTATACTATTATTCAACACTTTTAAGCGCCGTTGCCGGGTCCAGGCGATCCAGGCTGCGGTTCGTTATAAGATTTACGATGATCGCAAAGGCGATGCCCAGCACTGCCGCGTAAGCATAGCTTATCGGATGCAGCGATGACGGCAGATATATGGAGGGCAGGTTCAGCAGCAGCGAGAGCGACTGCGCGAAGCAGTAGCCCAGCGGCATTCCGAGAACTATTCCTATGGCCGTAAGCAGATATGTTTCTCTGTTTATATATGAATGGGTTTCGAAATCGTAGAAGCCCAGAACCTTTATGGTCGCGATTTCCCGCTCACGCTCTGATATGTTCGTGGTCTGGAGTGTGAACAACACGACGAAGGCAAGAGCCGCCGACATTATGATAACCACATAAACGACCATATTTATAAGACCGAATGCCGATGCAAAGTCGTTCTTTAATCCTTCGGTGCTGGTGCAGGATACGATGCCGTCCCGGGCTGAGATCCCGTCTGCAAGCGCGATCTGATCAGCTGTATCTCCGGTAAGATCCGCCAACACGCCGTTTCTCTCATATTCTCCGAAATATTTCTCAAAATCCGACTGTGTCATATACATATAATTTCCGAGATAATTCTCCACGATGCCGGAAATTGTTATATCGGCACTGCTCAGGTCGGGTAGCTGCGCGGAAACGGAATCGCCGCTGGCAAATCCCAGTACAGAGCTTGCGTTTTGCGTTATATAAACCTTTCCGCTCTCGAATTTCTGCTCATTTCCATCCAGATCATAAAGCTTTATATAAGACGAAAAATCACAGTCGTCCGGCATGGCGATTATGGTTACGGAGATGCTTTCGCTGTCATTAAATGAAAGATTCGCTGATGTTATCTCGCCGTTGATATAGCTGCCGGCTATGTCGCTTTCATCTATGTAGGACAGCATGGAATCGTTATCCTCGGCATACGAAACCGCCATCAGATCGTATGAAAAGATCTTGTCGTACTGACGCGGCATAAGATCCGATACGGAATCCTTCACAGAAAATCCGAAGAGCAGAAGCGCGGTGCAGCCGGCGATTCCAAACACCGTCATGAACAGACGTTTTTTATAGCGGAATATGTTGCGGGCCGTAACCTTTTTAAGGAACGACATCCTGGACCATATAAAACCTATGCGTTCCAGCAATATTCTCGTGCCGGCCTTTGGAGCCTTCGGGCGCATAAGCGTCGCCGGTTTGTGACGCATTTTACGGCGGCAGGCGTATTCCGTTGCCAGCAGGATTCCGCCGATGAAGATAACCGGTCCCAGTACTCCCACAAGCGGAACGAAGGTTATCATATATTCCGGCAGGAGATACATGGTGTCGAATATAGAAAACAGTATCATTGGCAGCGCCACAAATGCGCAAAATGTGCCGATGATGGCGCCGATAAATCCGGCTGTCATTGAGTAACACAGATATTTGCGCTTCGTTTCCGCCTGAGTAAATCCGAGAGCCATGTAGGTGCCGATGAAGCTTCTGTCCTCGTCCACCATACGCGTTATTGTGGTAAGGGTTATAAGGATCGCCACGATGAAGAACACTATTGGGAATACCGTACCGATGGTTTCGATGGAGGCAGCGTCACTGCTGATGTTGGTGTAGCCGTTCAGATCCTCGCGATCCATGATATACCACGTTGCCATGTCTATATCTTCTATTTCCTGACGGGCGTCCTCAAGTTCAGCCTCGGCTTCGGCCTTGCCGTCTTCATATTCGGCCTTGCCGTCCTCAAGCTCCGCTTTCGCGTCCGCGATTTCCTGTTCACCCTCTAATAATTCATTCTCGGCATCGGTAAGTTCAATCTGCGCGTCCTCAAGCTTTTTTTCGCCCTCAGCCTTGGCGCTTTCGTATTGCGCCCAGCCGTCGGCGATCTGAGCTCTTGCGTCTGCCTCTCTGGCTGAAAGCTCGCTTTTGGCCGATTCAAGGGCAGCGTAGCCGTTTTGAATCTCGATATAAGAATCATCCAGCTGTTTTTTGCCCTGCTCAAGCTGGGT
>CAYMAY010000060.1:3471-10517 GCA_964388555.1 uncultured Lachnospiraceae bacterium | reverse complement strand
TAAAGTTCGTAATAAAATCCTTTTTTCTTTAAGAGCTCCTCGTGTGTGCCTTGTTCGACGATATGACCGTTCTTCATCGCAATGATAAGATCGGAATTTATGATCGTCGAAAGTCTGTGGGCCACGATGAAGCTGGTGCGGCCTTGCATAAGGCGTTCGAATGCCTTTGTTATGCGGATCTCCGTCATGGAGTCGACGTTCGACGTGGCTTCGTCCAGAATGAGCATCGGCGGATCCGCCAGCATGGCGCGGGCTATGCAAAGGAGCTGTTTCTGCCCTTCGGAAAGGTTTCCGCCGTCTTCGCCTATAAGTGTGTCGTAGCCGTCTTCCAGCTTTTCGATAAAGTCATCGGCATATGCGTCGGTGGCCGCCGCTTTGATATCTTCAAATGAAGCGTCGGGATTTCCGTATGCGATATTTTCACGGATACTTCCCGTCTTAAGCCAGATATCCTGCAATACCATGGAATAATTACTGCGCACCTCGCGGTGATTCATATCGCGTATGTCTTTGCCGTTTATCCTGATACTTCCGCCGTTCACATCATAAAATCGCATAAGCAGGTTGATAAGAGTGGTCTTTCCGCAGCCGGTGGGTCCCACGATGGCGATCCGCTGTCCCGGTTTTACCTGTAGATTAAAATCTTTTATAAGCGAGACGGATGGATCGTATGAGAAGCAGACGTTCTCAAAATCGACGCTTTCCGACGTGTTATCCTTTTCGGTGACCGGTGCAAACGGATCCTCCGCGGAGGATGCGCCAAGAACATCAAAAACTCTTGATGCCGAAGCGATCGCATTCTGAAACTCCGTAACGGTGCCTGTTATCTCGTTAAACGGCTTGGAATACTGATTCGTATATCCTAAAAGCGTGGAAAGACTTCCCACCGTCATTGAGCCGCCGATTACAAAGAAGCTGCCGATCATTGTAACAAGTGCATAAAGAGCAGCGTATATAAGCCTTGTGGACGGATTTACCAGGGACGAGAAAAACGTCGCCTTCAGGCTGTATTCCGACAGGACTTTATTTTTTTCATCGAATTCCGCGCGGCTGTCGTCGCCATGGCCGAAAGCATAAATGAGTTTCATATTCTCGATGGCTTCGTCGGTGAATGATGTCATTTCGCCGCGGCTTTCCGACTGCTTAAAGAACATCTTATGGGTCCTCGACGCAATGAATTTTGTCAGCGCAAATGAGAGCGGACTAAGTGCCGCAACGGCTATGGTGATCACGGGATTTATGCGGGCCATAAAGATTATGGTGCATACTATGGTGAGCAGACCGTTGAATATCTGCGAAAAGCCCATGAGCAGACCGTCCGATATCTGTTCTATATCTGTAATGCAGCGGCTTAAGAGTTCACCGCTGGTTTTTGAATCAAGATACGATATCGGCAGTTCCTCTATCTTCCTGAACGTCTGCGTGCGAAGCTCGCGTATTATCTTGAAGGTTATTATGTTGTTGAGATAACCTGTTATCCACTGGCAGACCGCGCCGATGGCGATTATGAGCAGCATGGTGAATGCGATGCGAAGGATGCCGTTTATATCAACATTTCCCTTTGAAATTATCAGATCCACGCCGCGTCCGAACATTACCGGCACCATAAGAGAACTCATCACGGAAACTGCTGTCATGGTCAGCGATATGATAAAGAGTACCCAATACGGGCGGATATATGAAAGCAATTGCATAACGGTAGATTTTTTCTTCATGAGTCCGCCTCCTTCGAAAATCCCTGAGAGTGACAGATCTCGCCGTAAACGGGACACGTCTTTAAAAGCTCGTCGTGAGTGCCGACACCCACAAGATGACCTTTGTCGAGAACGAGTATAAAGTCGGAATTGTATATCGATGAAATCCTCTGGGAAACGGTGAGGACGGTGCAGTTGTTCTTGCCCTCAAGCACGGATTTTTTGATATGTGATTCCGTCGCGTAGTCGAGAGCGGAGTAGCTGTCATCCAGAATAAGTATGCCGGATTTTTTAATAAGCGCCCGGGCAATGCTTAAGCGCTGACGCTGTCCGCCGGAGAAATTGCGTCCGCTCTGCGCCACGGGAAGATCAAGACCGAGGCCTTTTTCTTCGATGAAACCATCTGCGCAGGCGTGCTTAAGAGCGTCGAAGCATTCTTCATCTGATGCGTCGGAATCACCCCACTTGAGATTGCTTCTCACCGTCCCTTTAAATAAAACGGATTTCTGCGGAACGACGGATATATTATCTGTCAGCGCCGAGACGGAATATTCCTCTATCGGCGTTTTATTTAAAAGAATCTGTCCGCTTGTGCGCGCATAGAAGCCCGCGATAAGGTTGACAAGAGTGGTCTTACCGGAAGCCGTTGCGCCTATGATTCCCACCTTTGAGCCGGCCGGAATATGACAGGAAATCCCCGATACGGCCGGATTTCCGCCTTTATGATATGAATATGAAAGGTTATCCAGTGTTATATCAACCGCATCATTATTTTCAAAACTCATGTCGCCGCCAATCAGGGACGGTTCTGTCTTAAGAACATTCTGTACACGTTTGAAGCAGGCGATGGCCTTCGAAAGCGCCAGAACGGCGTTGGCGAATTTGATCAGCTCAACAAGTATCTGCGACATATAGTTGTATAACGCGATAACCTGACCGGATGTCATGTCGCCGATATTTACGCTTACGGCGCCGGTGTAGAGCAGCAGGATTATCGCAAGATTTATTATCGTAAATGTTATCGGATTTAAGAGGGAAGAGATTCCGCCGGTTTTTATCTGGCTCTTGTAAAGACGCGCATGGCGTTCGTCAAACTGCTCCGTTTCATAAGGCTGACGGTTAAAAGCGCGTATCACTCTTACGCCCAACAGGTTTTCCCTGAAAGAACGTGTGACTTTTTCGAGATTCTGCTGCACGTCGGCGTTCAGCGGTGTCGTAACCTTCATTATCAGGCATATGACGAATGTAAGGATGGCGATGGTGATCCAGAATATGACAGACGCCCGCATGCTGATGGTACACGACATTATGGCGGCTCCTATTATTATGAAAGGAGAGCGCAGGAAAAGACGCAGCGTCATATTAACGCCGTTCTGAACCTGGTTTATATCGCTTGTCATACTTGTGATAAGTGCGGACGTGCCCATGCTGTCGAGACGCGCGTAGTTCAGGGTGCTTATGTGATAAAATAAGTCTTTTCTGAGGGCATTGCTTACGCCTACGGCACTTTTCGCGGAAAAATACTGAGCCGTTACGGCCAGGGCGAATCCTGTTATACCGAGAATTATCATCAGGATAACGCGGTGAATTATGTAACTTACATCGCCACGCGAAATGCCGGTGTCGATTATGTCTGCGACAATAACGGGTATAAAGAGCTCGAAAAGGGATTCGAGCATCTTGAAGATCGGAGCGAGGATCGTCTCCTTTTTGTTTTGTTTAAGGTAATACCATATTTCTCTCATAACGCGTTCATTATAAACGAAAGAACCTTCAGATAAAAGTAAAATCGTCGTAATTTAACTTTACAAGGAAATTTTGCAAGGTTATAGTTAGAAAATAAAAAATTATAGTTAAAATTCCAAAAAAGAGAAGGCGGTCATCATGAATATAACGCTTAATCCCGATGAGGAGATTGTTAAAACCGTGCGGGAGGGGCTTAAGGCGAAGGACGGATATTGCCCGTGCAGGCTCGAAAGGACGGAGGACACAAAATGCATGTGCAAGGAGTTCCGCGATCAGATAGCGGATCCGGATTTCGAAGGCTTTTGCCACTGCATGCTGTATTATAAACATAAGTGATAACAACAGCGTAAATTGTGTGAATACCGAAATCTGACCGGAGTATTTTGCCGAAGGTGAGTTCGGAAGCATATTGTAATAAGAAAAGAGGAATAAAATGTCAGAGATAATACTTACAAATGAAAATTTTGATGCGGAGGTTTTGCAGTCGGATGTTCCGGTGCTGGTGGATTTCTGGGCGACATGGTGCGGACCGTGCAAGATGATAGCTCCGATCGTGGCGGAGATCGCTCAGGAAAACGAGGGCAAGATAAAGGTCGGAAAGGTAAATGTGGACGAACAGCAGAGGCTTGTGATTCGCTTTGGCATAAGCAGCATTCCGACTTTGCTGGTGTTTAAAAACGGAGAGCTTGTGAATAAAGCAGTCGGATATATGTCGAAAGAGGAGCTTTTAGGGCTGATAAAATGATGTAAAAATGTTACCGGCGCGTGCGGTAGCAGGGGAGAGATACGTAGTATGGAGATCAGAGGTTACAGCCGACGGGATATACCTGCCATGGTGAAAATTTGGAATGAAGTCGTTGAAGAGGGAGTTGCCTTTCCGCAGATCGACCTTCTCGATAACGAGACAGGAAAAGCTTTTTTCGATTCTCAAAGTTATTGCGCCGTCGCTGATGACAACGGCAAGATCGTAGGGCTTTACATTCTTCATCCGAATAATGTCGGCAGGTGCGGTCATATTTCTAATGCCAGCTATGCCGTGGATTCCGCATGTCGTGGTAAGCATATCGGCGAAAAGCTCGTTCTTGATTGCCTTGAGCAGGCGAAAAATATCGGATTTAAAGTACTGCAGTTCAATGCTGTGGTCGAATCGAACATCCACGCAAGACATTTATATGAGCGTCTCGGCTTCGTGCAGTTAGGCACCATTCCGAATGGATTTTTAATGAAAGACGGAACATATCAGAACATCTGCCCGTATTACCACACGCTTTGAAGGCTGCCGGTACGAGGCACAAGTGAACAGCAACAAGTAATCCTTACTGTTGACACTCAAAAAGATAGATGTTACAATTCTTTTCGTTTGAGCGACAAAATAATTACGGAGGAACGGAAAATGCGCGCATACACAAATGAAAAATCAATAAACAACGTGCTTTTTGCAAGTTCCTTTTTCGGCTTTACGCAGGTTCGCTTTTATGCGGGCCGTTATTTCTGTGACAAAAATATAAGGTGTGTCCGGGCGTAAAGTTCAAATGTGATAATGTTTATCCAAGCGGCTTTGTTTTCGGACAAGGCCGCTTTCTTTAGGTTATAGGTAAGTGCGCAGCACGGAACAATCCGTATAACCAATACTCAAGGTGGCATGACACCTAAATTATTTTTGCAAATTGGAGACAAGAAATTATGAAGATAGCGTACAGCGGAATCGAGGGTGCATTTGCGCATATAGCCGCAAGGCATATATATCCTGACGGAGAGATGAAGTCCTGCAGGAATTTTAAGGAGGCATATGAATCAGCGGAGCGCGGCGAGTGCTTTGCAGCGGTTTTGCCAATAGAAAACAGCTTTGCCGGCGAGGTGGGGCAGGTCACCGATCTTATGTTTTCGGGAAGCCTCAAGATTGATGCGGTATATGAAATGCGTATTACTCAAAACCTTCTTGGGCTGCATGGCGCAAAAGTTTCCGATATAAAAAAGGTCATAAGCCACCCGCAGGCTCTTAGCCAGTGCGAAGGATTCATATACGACAAGGGCTTTGCAACGGAGGACGCCGTAAATACGGCAAGAGCGGCGGCGGCAGTTGCAAGGCAGAATGATAAGAGCCTTGCGGCCATAGCGAGCGCTGAGACGGCGGATCTTTACGGGCTGGACGTTATAGAAAAGGACATAAGCGACAGCAAGGATAATACAACGCGCTTCGCCGTGTTTAAAAGAGAAGAAGACATTGAGAAGGACGGCAGAGACGGATTCATCCTGTTGTTTACCGTTCCGAACATAGCCGGTGGAATCGCCAAGGCGCTTACCATAATCGGCGATTACGGATTCAACATGAACATACTGAGAAGCCGTCCCATGAAGAGCCTTGCGTGGAAGTATTATTTCTATGTTGAGGCGGAGGGCGATATAGACGGCGAATACGGGCGTGAAATGCTGGCGCGGCTGGCGTTCTGGTGCGAGAGCGTAAAGATCGCCGGCAGATATAAGATAAAAGATAACTCGCGAGAAAAACTGTAGAATCTGATTTGAGCGGATTACGAATGCTGTATAAGAAAGGTCAAAATACTTTCTGATAAATCGATAGAAAAAAACGAAGACCGACGATTGGAGAAACGATATGATAATACCTCTGGAGCTGGGAAATGACAGCTACGATATAGTGCTTGAGCGGGGCTGTATGAGCCGCGCGGGCGAGCTTTTGAATTTAAAACGTAAGGTTCTGATAGTCACCGACGACAGCATTCCGCCAAAGTATTGCGAAGGAATAGCAAAGCAGTGTGCGGATCCGTACATCTGCACAGTTAAGGCCGGGGAGGACAGCAAGAGCATAGAGGTTTTTAAAGAGCTTCTTATAAAAATGCTGCGGGCAGGCTTTACGCGAAAGGATTGTGTCGTTGCCGTCGGAGGCGGCGTCGTGGGCGATCTGGCGGGATTCACCGCCGCAAGTTACATGCGCGGTGTGGATTTCTATAATATACCGACGACAGTGCTTTCCCAGGTGGATTCGTCCATAGGCGGCAAGACAGCCGTGAATCTGGATGGAATAAAAAATATCGTGGGCGCGTTTTATCAGCCGAAAAAAGTTCTGATAGATCCCGATGTCCTGAAAACATTGCCGCAAAGGCAGATATCGAACGGTCTTGCGGAGGCAGTGAAGATGTCCCTTACGTCGGATGCCGAACTGTTCGGGATATTTGAAAAAGAAGATATCAATGAAAACATCGAAACAATAATAGAGCGTTCCCTTAATATAAAAAGAAGTGTTGTGGAACAGGATGAAAAAGAGCAGGGTTTGCGGAAAATACTGAATTTCGGGCATACATTAGGGCACGGAATAGAAGTTACAAGCGGACTTTATCACGGCGAGGCGGTGGCGCTGGGAATGATTCCGATGTGCTCCGAAAAGGTGCGAGAACGCCTTGTTCCGGTGATGAAAAAGCTTTCTCTTCCCACAGAATTCGATGCGGATCCGGAAAAGATATACGCGGCAGTTGTTCATGATAAAAAAGCCGCCAACGGAAAGGTATCGCTTATCAAGGTTTATGATGTGGGAAGCTTTGAAATAGAAGAAACACCGATTGAGGAACTCAGGAAATACGCGGATTACTT
>CAYMAY010000060.1:0-3371 GCA_964388555.1 uncultured Lachnospiraceae bacterium | reverse complement strand
GCTTTGAAATAGAAGAAACACCGATTGAGGAACTCAGGAAATACGCGGATTACTTCGAACGTTTAGTTGACTAAACAGTGATGTAAAAAATATATTTTCAGAAAAAAGTCGAGAGTATGTAAAAACGGGAGACGACATGAAGAATACATTTGGTCAGAGCGTGGCGGTAACGATATTCGGCGAGAGCCACGGAGAGGCGACGGGTGTTGTGATAGACGGAATGGCGCCGGGAATAGAGGTGGACGAGGAGTTTATCGCATCTCAGCTCACGCTTCGCCGTCCGGCGGGGAAAATATCAACGTCAAGGCAGGAGAAAGATAAGTTTCGCATCGTCAGCGGCGTATTTAACAACAAAACGACAGGTACGCCGATCTGCATAATCATCCCGAATGAAGATACGAAGAGCAGGGATTATTCGGAAACGAGGGCGCTGGCAAGGCCGGGTCACGCCGATTATACGGCATTCTGCAAGTATCACGGCTTCGAGGATTACAGAGGCGGCGGCCATTTTAGCGGAAGGATAACGGCAGGTCTTGTGGCAGGCGGAGCCATTGCCATCAAAGCGCTTAACGAGCTCGGGATAAATATAGGAACGCATATAAGCAGTCTCGGAGGCGTGTGTGACAGGTCGTTTGAAGATATTGGCAGCGATATCGTCAATTTAAACAAAAAAACCTTTGCTGTATTGGATGAAAATAAAGAAGCCGAGATGAAAAAAATAATCGAAGCTGCGGCGGAGGACGGCGACAGCGTCGGCGGTGTTTTGGAGACAGCAGTGACCGGATTTCCGAAGGGAGTCGGCGAGCCCTGGTTTGATACAGTCGAGGGAATCCTTTCCCATGCACTGTTTTCGATTCCGGCAATAAAGGGCGTAGAATTCGGTGCCGGATTTGACATGGTGAACGGACGCGGAAGCGAATTTAACGATCCGTTTTATATGAAGAACGGCAGGATCAGAACACAGACGAATAATAACGGCGGAATCAACGGCGGCATCACAAACGGAATGCCCATACTCTTCAGATGCGCCGTTAAGCCGACACCGTCAATATACAAACAACAGGACACCGTTGATTTTATAAAGAGCGAAAATGCCGAACTGCAGATAAAGGGTCGGCACGATCCGGCAATCATTCACCGGGCAAGAGTTGTGGTGGACAGCGTGGCTGCGCTGGCGCTCTGCGATCTGCTGGCGGGACGATTCGGCACGGATTATCTGGCAGGAAGATAATGGTGATGTGCGGAAATTGCGCAGCAATGCTGTATCAGAGAAGTCAAAATTTACTAAAATAATATTTGGAGAGAAAAAATGCGTTACGGACTTATAGGCGAGCATTTGCCACACAGTTTTTCAAAGACAATACATGAATATATAGGAAGATACGAGTACGAGCTTATCGAGGTCGCCCGGGATGAAATCGACGCGTTCATGCGCAAAAAGGATTTCACCGCGATAAATGTGACGATTCCTTATAAGCAGACCGTCATTCCGTATCTTGATGAGATAAGCGAGCGGGCCAGGAGCATCGGCGCGGTAAATACCATAGTAAACAGAAACGGCAGACTTTTCGGTGATAACACGGATTTCGGAGGCATGGAAGCGCTCATTTCAAAAATGGGATTGAGTCTCGAGGGGAAAAAAGTACTTATCCTGGGAACCGGCGGTACCAGCAAGACGGCGTATGCAGTTGCAAAAAGTCTCGGCGCAGGCAGTATCTATAAGGTAAGCCGGAGCGCAAAAGACGGCGCCATATACTATGAAGAGGCATGTGAGAAACATTCCGATGCGCAGATAATAATAAACACGACGCCTTGCGGAATGTATCCGAATTCATATAGCAGGCCGATAAATCCGGAAAAATTCAAGAATTTAGAGGGCGTCGTGGATGCAATCTACAATCCGCTTTCGACAATGCTGGTGCTTCAGGCGAGAGATCTTAACGCGAATGCCAGCGGCGGTCTTTATATGCTGGTGGCACAGGCTGTCCTTGCGTCGGAAATATTTACGGGTGAGCCGCTGGGATCGGAGATAATCGATGAGATATACGGAAAACTTGTAGATGAAAAACGAAATATCGTTCTCGTGGGGCTGCCGTCATCCGGAAAAACAACGGCGGGAAAGCGTCTTTCAGAGATAACGGGACGTGAGCTTATCGACAGCGATGACGAGATCATAAAACGCGAGGGTGTTTCCATATCGGAGATATTTTCGAAGCGGGGCGAGGCGGCATTTCGGGATATAGAATCTGAGGTAATAGCCGATATATCAAAGAAAAACGGCATTATAATCGCAACGGGCGGCGGCGCTCCTTTGAGAAAGAAAAACGTCGATGCTCTTAAGTCTAACGGTATCATCGTATTTTTGGACAGGGATCCTGACACACTTATACCTACGGACGACAGACCGCTGTTCAACGAAAAAGCTAAGATGAAAAAGCTGTATAAGGAGCGATACCCCATCTATACGGCCGCCGCGGACATATGCTTTAAGGCGGATTGCGGTTATGAAGAGGCCGGTGATCTGGTGTACGAGTTATTAAAGAAACAATGAGTGACAAAACCTGTTTTTGACACCGAAAAAAACAATGAACGGCAAAGCCTGCTTTTGACACCATAAAAACCGTTGAGATTGATAAGAGAGTCGATATAGGCTCGTATTTGAATATTGGAGGCAATCATGAAACTTCTTGTTATAAACGGACCGAATATAAACATGCTCGGAATACGTGAGCCGGGAATTTACGGCTCCGAGAGCTATGCCGACCTGTGCGCACTTATAGAAAAGCACGCCGGCGAGATCGGTGTTGATGTTGAAATATATCAGTCGAATCACGAGGGTGATCTCGTAGATAAGATTCAGGAGGCTTACGGCAAGACCGACGGAATCGTGATAAATCCCGGTGCATATACTCATACCAGTGTTGCTCTTCTTGATGCCGTTAAGGCGGTGCGCATACCGACTGTTGAGGTGCATATCTCAGACGTTTCAAAAAGAGAGGCTTTCAGGCAGGTAAGCTATATACGTGCCGCGTGCGCAAAGACCATAACAGGCCAGGGACTTGCGGGATATACTCAGGCCATGGATTTTCTGACGGAGAATTACAATAAATGAAAGCGATAATAAAAGCCTCAAAGGCAAGCGGAACCATTCAGGCACCGCCGTCAAAAAGTATGTCCCACAGGGAGCTTATATGCGCTGGGCTTTCAAAGGGAGAGAGTGTTATAAAAAATATTGCGCCGTCACAGGACGTACTTGCCACGCTGGATTGTCTTAAAGCTCTGGGCGCGGAATTTATTTACGAGGGCGATACCGTAAAAATAAAGGGAGCCGACTTAAATAACGTCAGTGACGGAACCGTTTTAAGCTGCCG
>CAYMAY010000059.1:0-10596 GCA_964388555.1 uncultured Lachnospiraceae bacterium | reverse complement strand
CGATCTTTCCTTCTGCATCTACAGTAACGTTCTCAAGAAGAGCATCTCTCTTGATTGCATTGTAGATATCAGGCTCAGAATCCTTGTCAAGGTTGATAACCTTAGCATAGCAGCCGCCCTCGAAGTTGAATACGCCGTTGTCATCCCAGCCGTGCTCGTCATCTCCGATAAGAAGTCTCTTAGGATCTGTAGAAAGCGTTGTCTTACCTGTTCCGGAAAGTCCGAAGAAGATAGCTGTGTTCTTTCCGTCCATATCTGTGTTTGCGGAGCAGTGCATGGAAGCGATGCCCTTAAGCGGCAGATAGTAGTTCATCATTGAGAACATACCCTTCTTCATCTCTCCGCCGTACCATGTGTTTATGATAACCTGCTCACGGCTTGTGATGTTGAATGCTGCACATGTTGTGGAAGCCATTCCAAGCTCTTTGTAGTTCTCTACTTTAGCCTTGGAAGCGTTGTATACAACGAAATCCGGCTCGAAGTTCTCAAGCTCTTCTGCTGAAGGAGCGATGAACATGTTCTTTACAAAGTGAGCCTGCCATGCAACCTCAACGATGAAACGGATAGCCATACGCGTGTCTTTGTTTGCGCCGCAGAAAGCATCTACAACGAAAAGTCTCTTGCCTGAAAGCTCTTTCTGAGCGATCTCTTTTACAGCTGCCCATGTAGACTCTGACATAGGATGGTTGTCGTTTTTATATTCATCAGATGTCCACCAAACAGTATCTTTGGAGTTCTCGTCCATAACGATGTATTTATCTTTAGGTGAACGTCCTGTGTAGATACCTGTCATAACGTTTACTGCGCCAAGCTCAGTAACCTGTCCCTTATCGTATCCCGTAAGGTCGGTCTTCGTTTCTTCTGCGTACAGAAGATCATATGAAGGGTTGTAAACCACTTCGGTAACGTCCTTGATACCATACTTTGTTAAATCAATCTTTGCCATTTCTTACCTCTTTCTTTTTATATTTAACCTTTACCTTGTTAGCTTTGTTAATAGATTAACAGAACAAAATCAAATATATAACAACTACGGTGCAAAAGTCAAGACGGCCTTGCTCTTTTGTTCCATTTAGAATACAAATTTATCCTCAAAATATTCTTCAAGCTTATCGATGGAAACTCGTACCTGCTCCATGGAATCACGCTCACGAACAGTAACTGCTCCGTCGGTCTCGGAATCGAAGTCGTATGTAACGCAGAAGGGCGTTCCGATCTCGTCCTGACGACGGTATCTCTTACCGATATTTCCGCGATCGTCATACTCGCAGTTATACTTCTTGGAAAGCTGTGCAAATATCTTTTCTGCGCCCTCTCCCAGCTTCTTGGAGAGCGGAAGGACTCCGATCTTAACCGGTGCAAGTGCAGGATGGAAACGAAGTACCGTACGCACGTCGTTTCTCTCGGCATCCAGAACTTCCTCATCGTATGCGCTGCAAAGATATGCAAGCACAACTCTGTCAGCTCCAAGTGACGGCTCTATAACATAAGGTATATATTTTGCATTCTTGATATCGTCGAAGTAGCTTAAATCCTCGCCTGATACATTCTGATGCTGTGTAAGATCGTAATCAGTTCTGTCGGCTATGCCCCAGAGCTCGCCCCATCCGAACGGGAAGAGGAATTCTATATCCGTCGTTGCCTTGCTGTAGAAGCTAAGCTCCTCAGGAGAATGATCTCTCGTTCTCATCTCGTCTTTCTTTATGCCGAGGTTAAGAAGCCAGTCTATGCAGAACTGTCTCCAGTACTCAAACCACTCAAGGTCTGTATCCGGCTCGCAGAAGAACTCAAGCTCCATCTGCTCAAACTCACGTGTTCTGAACGTGAAGTTTCCCGGTGTGATCTCGTTTCGGAAGGACTTTCCTATCTGACCTATTCCGAACGGTATCTTCTTACGGGATGTTCTCTGAACATTCTTGAAGTTAACGAATATTCCCTGCGCCGTTTCCGGTCTTAAATATACGGTATTCTTTGCGTCCTCGGTAACGCCCTGGAATGTCTTGAACATAAGGTTGAACTGACGTATATCAGTAAAGTTATGCTTTCCGCAGGACGGGCACGGTATATTATTTTCGTCGATGAAATTCTTCATCTTTTCCTGAGACCAGCCGTCTACACTGCCGCCCTCAAGAGCTATTCCTTTTTCTGCGCAGAAGTTCTCGATAAGCTGATCCGCACGGAATCTCTCGTGACACTCACGGCAATCCATAAGAGGATCGGAAAAGCCGCCTAAATGTCCTGATGCAATCCATGTCTGGGGATTCATAAGGATTGCGCAATCCACACCCACGTTATATGGATTCTCTGTTATGAATTTCTGCCACCAGGCTTTTTTAACGTTGTTCTTTAATTCTACGCCTATCGGACCGTAATCCCACGTGTTTGCAAGTCCTCCGTATATTTCCGATCCGGGATATACGAATCCTCTCGACTTTGCCAGTGCGACGATTTTTTCCATGGTCTTTTCCATTGCTTAACTCCTCTGTTTCTTTTTATTTTTCGGTATTATAAATTATAAACATCTGATTTGACGTGGTTGACTGATATTCGCTGTCGTACTCATCTGAATATTCACCGTTCAGAACAATGCTTCCGTCTTCCGCGATCTCGACTCCGTCACTCATCGCCGTAAGTTCTCCGTCGATGCTAAGCTCGGTATTTTCTTCCAGTATAAGAACATTTCCCCCTCGGCAATATCGTGCCAGCTCATAATATGGGATCTCGTTTCCTTCGGTATCATAAAAGGTTCTGTTAAAATCATATCCCGCACTGTACGCTTCGAGAACCGTTCCGCCGAAGCATGCCACATTATTGAAGGCTGCGTAAGCGGCTATCGAGCTGTACGAGAGAGATATGTTCACCTTTCCCGAACTGACAACACATCTTTCAAGTGATACGGAATTCTGATTATCAGTGCTCTGATATTCGGTGATCAACTCATTTATATAATTTTCAAGTTCCTCACCCGTAACGCTTTCATCAGCGTCATCAACTATGGTCTGACTTACTTCTCCATCTTCGCTAAGTTCAAAGACAGTACCATTCTCCTTTTCAACGCTTATGCACCCCGACAATGACAGGATCATAAAAACCGGAATGGCAAAAGCCGTGAGGCGCGACAATCTTTTTTTAATATTCATCAATGTTCCCCTGATCTGCCGTGCCGATGCCTGCTTAAGTACGAGCGGCATCATGCCGACAACAAAACAACAGACTCAGTATAAGGCATAAAAAAATCAAATGCAAGAAAAACGGTGCCTCCCGGTGCCCCGCAGCATCACTTTTGGAATTATAAACAAAAAAAGCCCGAGTAGACCTCGGACATTTTTGCAAAAAAAGAAGCGCGAGACGGGATTCGAACCCGCGACCCCAACCTTGGCAAGGTTGTACTCCACCCCTGAGCCACTCGCGCATCAACAGCAAATATATTACAACACATATTTTTTTTTGTCAATACTATTTAATAAAAATTTTTCTTAACAAAATTACATATTTCTCTATCATATTATATAAAATAATGATATGATATCACAGTGTCAAAAGTAGGAATGCGATTGTGCTTGCACAAATGAGCATTTCCTGCTATTTGACACGCCGAACACCGAAAGTGAAGTAAAACGCTGTGAATACAGTGTTTTACGGGAATTTGAGGTGGTCGAAAAACATGAGTAAGCAGCCATTTTTTTAAATGAGCGTATTACGAATGTTTTTAGCATTGCGAGAGCGCGAAACGCGTAGCAATGCGTTGATATCATAAAACTATACACAGGAGTAAATCAACATGTCATCTACGACACCGAAAAACGTATTTGTTATCGGACACAAAAATCCCGACACCGATTCCATATGCTCTGCCATTGTTCTGGCGGACATTAAAAACCGAACAGATTCATCGAGACATTACATTCCAAGACGTGCAGGACAGATAAATCCCGAAACACGTTTTGTTCTTGAACACTTTAACGTTGCACCGCCTGCTTATCTTGACGATGTAGGAACCCAGGTAAAAGACATGGAGATACGCAAAAGTCCTAACGTAACAAGAAACGTTTCCGTTAAGGAGGCTTGGAAGATAATGCGCGAAAATGAGCTTGTTACTCTTCCCGTGCGTACATCAGACGGCAGCCTGGACGGCATAGTTACCATGGGCGATATCGCATCTACTTATATGGAGGGCTCCCTCAACAATCTTATCTTAGCAGAGTCCCGCGCTTCCTACGGAGCTATCGCAGATGCCGTTGACGGTTCGATCATAACAGGTGCATCTTCCGACCACGTTGAAACAGGAAAGACACTTATCGGAGCCGCCGATATCAATTCCATGCGTGATCACATCGAAAAGGGCGATACTGTAATAATCGCTTCCCTTGCAAACTACGCCGATACCGCCATAAAAAGCGGGGCAAAATGTATAATCTCATGTCTCGGAGAGGAAGTTTCCGAGGAGCTCATTAAAAAGGCCAGAGATAACGGCTGTGCCATCATAAGCACCGGTCTCGACACATATTCCGTTGCAAGGCGTATTATCCAGAGCATACCTTTAGGGCATATAATGAGATCAAAAAATCTGCTCACTTTTAAAACAGAGGATTACACAGAAAACATCCGCAACGTCATGGTTCAGAACAGGCACCGCGCGTTCCCCGTAATTAATAAGAACGGAAAATGCATAGGAACGATCTCCCGTCGTAATTTCCTCGGTATTTCCAAAAAGCAGCTTATCCTTGTCGACCATAACGAGATTGAACAGGCGGTAGACAATATAGAAGCTGCCGATATTCTCCAGATAGTCGATCATCACAGGCTTGGTGATATCCAGACAATGCAGCCCATGCTTTTCAGGAATGAACCCGTCGGCTGCACCGCGACTATACTTTATCATATGTATCAGGAGGAAAGGCTGGACATATCTCCGCAAATGGCAGGTCTTATGTGTTCGGCTATTATATCCGACACGCTGATGTTCCGCTCACCAACCTGCACCTTGCAGGATAAGATGGCTGCCGGCGGTCTTGCCATCATAGCCGGAATCGACATAGAGCCCTACGCTGTGGAAATGTTCAGGGCAGGCTGCGATCTGAACAGCAAATCCACCGAGGAACTGTTCTATCAGGATTACAAGAAATTCTCATCGGAAACGACCGACTTCGCCGTTGCCCAGATTTCGTCGATGAGCACCGATGAGCTGGAGATTTTGAAAACAAGGATGTCGGATTTTCTCGCAAACGAATACAGCTTCGGCGACGTTTCGCAGGTTTATATCATGCTGACGGATATCATGAATCAGACCACCTGCCTTTTATACCGCGGCGAAGGATGTGAAACGGTTGTAAAAGACGCGTTCGGCGCATCAAACCAAGACGGCTGCTGCGTCCTGCCCGGCGTCATCTCCAGAAAAAAGCAGCTGGTTCCGTCCCTGCTTGATGCAATGGGATTTTCACACTAAATGAATCAAATTGGTTAAACACTGTTTAGCCAATTCGATTCGTCGAATAAACGTCATAAAATTACCATATGCAAAGTAAAAGGAGGCATCTTCGTTATGAAGTGCCTCCCCAATTTTAATCTGATTTGATCGCTGATTATTACTCTTCAACAGTCTCGGTTGCTTCTTCAGCAACTTCCTCTGCCGGCTCCTCAGCTGCTTCAACAGCTTCTTCCTTCGGCTGCTCAAGTGCTTTCATGCTGAGAGAGATCTTTCTCTCGTCTTCATTGAAATCAACAACCTTAACGGTAACAACCTGTCCAACCTCTAATACATCAGCGGGCTTGTCAACGCGCTCTCTTGAGATCTGAGATACGTGAAGAAGGGCATCTACGCCCGGCTCAAGCTCTACAAATGCGCCGAAGTCTGTCATTCTTGCAACACGGCCTTCGATCACGCTGCCAACCTGATATTTCTCTGCAGCAGTAAGCCACGGATTTGTATCGTCAAACTTAAGGCTGAGTGCGATCTTCTTTCCGTTGATGTCCTTGATGAGAACATCGATAACATCGCCTGCCTTAAGAACGTGCTTCGGATTGTCAACTCTTCCCCAGGACATCTCTGAGATGTGAAGGAGTCCGTCTGCTCCGCCAAGATCTACGAATGCACCGAAATCAGTTACATTCTTAACTGTTCCTTCAACGATATCGCCGACTGTTATGCGGGAAAGGAGCTCTTCCTGAGCCTTTTCCTTCTCGGCTGTAACGATCTGCTTACGATCGCCTATGATTCTTCTGTTTCTCGGGTCGAACTCTATAAGCACGAAGCTTATCTCCTGTCCGACAAACTTTTTAAGATCACGCTCGAATACGTCTGAAACAAGGCTTGCAGGTATGAATACTCTTGAGCCGTCAACCTTAACAGAAAGACCGCCTGCAAGAGCCTGTACAACAGTTGCCGTAAGCACTTCGTTGTTCTCGAATGCTTCTTTAAGTCTCTTGTTTCCGCGCTCAGCAGCAAGACGCTTGTAGCTTAAAAGAACCTGTCCGTCGCCGTCGTTAACCTTGAGAACCTTAACTTCCATTGTGTCGCCCGGCTTAGCAATATCCGTAAGCTTAACGGACGAATCATTTGAATATTCCTGTTTCGTAAGAATACCGTCTGACTTGTATCCGATATTGAGGATCATCTGGTCATCTTTTACGTCGATAACTGTTCCCTCTACGACCTCTCCGTTGTGAATTATTTTGATGGACTCATCCAATAACTGTTCAAAACTCTCTTCTGACATGATTTTGAACCTCCTCAATTATTTTTTTTGGAGTAGATGCTCCTGCCGTAATACCTACATCACTGACGGATAGAAAATCCCCGTTTTCCAGATCGACTATAGTTTCGATAAAGTAAGTATGTTTACATTGTTGTTTGCAAATCTCATACAGCTTTCGTGAGTTTGAACTATGTCTGTCTCCTATGACAATCATAGCATCTACTTTTTGCGCCGTCTGACGTGCTTCCTTCTGCCTTTCGGCTGTCGCATTACAGACGGTGTTGCATACTTTGAAATGATAACCCATTTCTCCTATAATTTCAACAAAATCTTTAAATTTCTCGTAATTATATGTAGTCTGGGCTACAAGCGTGATCTTTTCGTTTTTTTCAAACTTTAAATTTCTAAGCTCATCCTCGGAATTAACGATATGACACTTTCCTACGACCCAGCCTCTTATGCCCTGTACCTCGGGATGATCCGGATCGCCGGCTATAACTATCGTAGAGCCGTTTACGCTGTCCTCATATACGATGTTATGTATTTTCTTTACGAACGGGCATGTGGCGTCCACACGCACTATGCCGTCGCGGTCAAGGCTGTCGTATATCTTTTTTGAGACACCGTGGGATCTTATAACCACAGTTCCCTCTTTTACGGAATCCAGCTCTTCCTCGGATCTGATGACACTTACTCCCATGCCTTCCAGCTCCGATACAACGTGGGCGTTGTGGATTATGGGACCATATGTAAATACCGGCAGTTTGCTGTTTTTAGCCTGCTCGTACACGGTGTTTACCGCCTTGTCCACGCCGAAACAGAATCCGGCTGTTTTTGCACAGATAACATTCATGGTTTCATTCTCTCTTCCGCCATTTTTATTATCGTCTCTGCCGTCTCTTCTATGCTCAGATTCGACGTATCCAAAAGGCAGGCATCCTCCGCCTGTTTTAATGGTGATACCGCTCTTGTGCTGTCGTTGTGATCTCTTTGCTTCAAATCTTCCTCCACCGAAGCCAGATCCGCCGTTTCTCCCTTCTCCTGAAGCTGCAGAAGACGTCTTTTCGCGCGCACCGTCACATCGGCCGTAAGGAATATTTTAAGCGCTGCGTCCGGAAGCACAACTGTGCCGATATCTCTTCCGTCCATAACGACTTTTTCTCTCCTGGCAAGATTACGCTGAAGCTCTACAAGCTGCTCTCTTACCTCGGGAAGTGCACTTACCCTGGATGCGCTCATGCCGGCACTTTCGCTCCTTATGGTCTCGGAAACATCCTCTCCGTTTAAGTAGATTCTCTGGGTTCCGTCCTTATATGCAATTGATATGTCCGCCTTGCCTGCAAGTGATCTTACATCTTCCGAAAGCGTCGGCCATTCGCCGTTTCTATCAAAAAAGAGCCCCATGGCACGGTACATTGCACCCGTATCTATATATATGAATCCAAGTTTGCCGGCCACGAGCTTTGCTATGGTGCTCTTTCCCGCTCCCGCCGGTCCGTCTATCGCTATCTGATAATTCATGCGTTTCCTCCTAATGCGGCCGATATTCCGGCCTTGTGAGCCGTCGACCATGCTATCTGAAGATTATAACCTCCGGTAAGTGCATCAACATCTATCACTTCCCCCGCGAAATAGAGTCCCTTTACCTTCTTTGACTCCATTGTGGACGGGTCTATGTCTTTTACGCTTACGCCGCCCTGAGTTATGACGGCCTCAGTATAAGGTCCGGTTTTTTCAAGTGTAAGCGGGAAGTTTTTAATAAGGCGCACAAGCTCATGTCTGGCTCCTTTGCTCACCTCGTTTACCGGCGTTTCAGCACCTATATCG
Source organism: uncultured Lachnospiraceae bacterium (assembly GCA_964388555.1). Lineage (GTDB taxonomy): Bacteria > Bacillota > Clostridia > Lachnospirales > Lachnospiraceae > Alectryocaccobium. The sequence continues at coordinate 2,074 of CAYMAY010000059.1, read as the reverse complement.
CTTCTCTCGATTACAACAGGTGTCAGACTTGCCGGAAACAGCGGTGCTATGGCGTTTTTGAAAAATTTGTTTTTGTTCTCAGCAAATTCCCGTAATACACGCGCGTCAAGCTGTTCCTCGGTTAGTGCAGGTTTCAGATCTATATACGCCTTCAGATTCTGTTTTTCAAGGGTTTTCCCGATATATGAGCTTGCCGACAAAACAATGGGTCCGCTTATGCCGAAATGCGTAAAAAGCATTTCTCCGAAGTTATCGTATAATACCTTCTTATCTTTTTTTATTGTCAGGCTCACATTTTTAAGTGAAAGGCCCTGAATACGCGGTATAAAATCCTCCTTGCACACTATGGATACAAGCGCAGGACGCGTATCGGTTACTCTCATTCCTGCGGTTTTCGCGAATTCGTATCCGTCCCCCGTTGAGCCGGTTATGGGATACGACAGCCCGCCTGTGCATACTATCACGGCATCCGCAAAAAGTTTTTCCGACTTTAATGCGTTTTTCTGCTCAATGGTGGCGCCCACTGCCGCGCCGTCATTAAATAATATCTCTTTTACGGTACTGTTAAGACGAACATCGACTCCCAGACGTTTAAGCTCCCGTTCAAGAGCGCGGATTATGTCAGACGAATGGTCGGACAACGGAAATGCTCTCCTGCCCCGCTCTACTTTTGTCCTGACACCCAATTCTTCAAAAAAAGTCACGGCGTCCGCGCTGGAAAAGCCGTCAAATGAGCTGTACAAAAACTTCGGATTTGATACAACGTTGGCCAGCAATTCATTATTATCGCAGACATTGGTGAAATTGCATCTACCCTTGCCGGTGATAAAAAGCTTTTTTCCTATTTTTTCGTTTTTTTCTATAAGGGTGACCTGCGCGCCGTTCCCGGCGGCAAATATAGCCGCGACAGCACCGGCGGCTCCGCCGCCCACAATGATGATCTTCTTCATATCAGAATTTTTTCACCGGGTCCATATCATCCCTGTTATAGACCTGATACTCCTCCCAGAGCTGTTCCATCTCCGAAAGCGTCTTCATAACATCATCCTTCTTCTCCATGGAAAGCGCCACGAGAAGGGCATTTATAACGCTTAAGGGTGCAACCAGCGAATCGACAAACGACGCCATATCGCTCTTAGCCAGCAGAGCGCAGGACGAATAAAGATTTATCGGCGAATGGGGCGAATCGGTTATGGTGATTATCTTCGCCTTTCTGTTGTTGGCAAACTCCATAGCCTTTAGTGTGCGCATGGAATATCGCGGAAAGCTTATTCCAATAGCAACATCGGAACTGTTCATCCTTATCATCTGTTCAAAAAGCTCGCTGGTATTATTTGATGTGATAAGCCTTACATCGTCGATTATCTGGTGCAGATAAAATTCCATAAACATGGCAAGTGGAGCGCAGCTTCGTATCCCGACTATATACACGCGCCTGGCCGCAAGTATCGTCTTGACAGCCTCCTTGAATGCGCTCTTATTGTTTTCGTTGTCTATGGTCTGTTTTATCTTCTCGATGTCGTCCATAAGAACGCTGCTGAGGATCTGCTCCTCCGGAATATTATTATAAGATATCTCCATTCTCTGGACGGAATTGAGCTTATTCAGCACCACCTCTTCCAGCGCCTGCCTGAATTCGGGATAGCCTTCATATCCAAGCTCTACGGCGAATCTGACTGTCGTGGATTCGCTCACACCCACTTCTTTTCCGAGCCGGACGGCCGTCATAAATACCGCCTGCTCGTAATTTGTCATGACGTAATCCGCTAATTTTTTCTGTCCTTTACTGAAATGAGCATAATTTGATTGTATCTTTGCAAACAAATTATCGTTTGTCATCTCGTACCCCCTGCACTGCCGTTTTATTCTTTTTATTTATAACTGAATTTATAACTCCGATTGCCTTTTTTATGGTAATAAGGCTGACCGCACCGTCCGTTCCCATGGGAAGCTGGCGAAGCGGCGTATCCATAATAAGCTCTGCCACCATTCCATTCGGAACAAGAGCCGTTCCGATCTTTTCTCCCAGATATCTCGTAAACGCTATGACCGGCTTCATGGCCTTGTATTTTTC
>CAYMAY010000058.1:0-11142 GCA_964388555.1 uncultured Lachnospiraceae bacterium | reverse complement strand
GTATAAACATCCTCGCCATTAAAACGTCCGAATTTAAGACCGGCCGTTGCCGAATGAAGCGGTATATAATGGAAAACACTGTGTACTCCATTTTCCTTCAGGAAAGCGATGAGTCTCGAACGAACACTGAGATCCTTAACCTTGATGTAGAACATATGCGCATTATGCTTCGCATAATCCGGTATAAACGGTCTCTCTATATATCCTGCCTCCTCAAGGGGCGCAAGACGCTCGTTATAAAGATTCCATATCGCCATTCTGTGCTCGTCTATCTTATCCGCCTCTTCAAGCTGAGCATAAAGATATGCGGCGTTAAGCTCACTGGGAAGATAAGAAGATCCAAAATCAACCCATGTATATTTATCGATCTGACCACGGAAGAACTTACTTCTGTCCGTGCCCTTTTCTCTTAAAATCTCAGCCTTCTCAAGATACTTGTCATTCTGGAAAAGAAGCGCGCCGCCCTCTCCCATGATATAATTCTTCGTCTCATGGAAACTGAAGCATCCGAAATCGCCTATGGTACCGAGAGCCCTGCCCTTGTAATAGGCGTGAACGCCCTGAGCCGCATCCTCCACAACCTTAAGAGAATATTTCTTTGCAATGGCATTTATGGTGTCCATTTCGCATGCAACGCCTGCATAGTGCACCGGCGCAATAACCTTTGTCTTTTCAGTAACGGCGTTTTCGATAAGATTCTCATCTATATTCATGGTTTTCGGATTTATATCAACAAAAACGATCTTCGCTCCACGAAGTACAAACGCATCAGCAGTAGACACGAATGTGTACGACGGCATTATAACCTCGTCTCCGGGCTTTATATCACAAAGATAAGCCGCCATCTCAAGAGCATGGGTGCAGGATGTCGTAAGCAGGGAATATTTTGTGCCCAGCTCGTCCTTCATCCACTTGGAACATTTTTTCGTAAACTCTCCGTCTCCGCAGAGCTTTCCGTTGTCTACCGCCTGCTTAATATATTCGGTTTCCTTGCCCAAAAATGCCGGTCTGTTAAAATCTATCATAATTTTTCCTTTTTATTTAATGTCAAAAGTCGTATTCGCGGCCTTCCTTAAACAGCTTCATCATTTCGTATGTAAGACTAACGTCATCATCTTCTATGATCTTTCGAGCCTCGTCTCTCGTTATCCAGTTTGCGTATGAAAGCTCTTTTTCATCCATAACTATGTTGCGGTCGTTGTCCGGCTCGCAGAAAAATCCCATAAGAAGCGTATCCGTAAATCCCCATGGCTGAGATTTATAATATCTCAGATTTTTCACGCGAAGTCCGACTTCCTCCATAACCTCACGATGGACGGTCTCCTCGATGGTTTCTCCGCTCTCAGCAAATCCTGCTATAAGAGCATAATGGCTGAATCCTACGGAATATTTCGTCACAAGTATCTTGTCGCCATCGATAACAGCCACTATGACGGCAGGACATATCTTCGGATAGATCATATTTCCGCAGGCATCGCAGCGCATCATTCGCTCATCTTCGGAATGAACAAGCTTATGTCCGCAGCGGCCGCATATCCTGTTGTCGGCATACCATCTGCCGATCTGAAAAGCCACCGCTCCCGCAAATGCGTTCATCCTGTCCGAGCTTCGACGCAGCTCCATTCTGTTCTTAAATTCGAAACCCTTATCACCAAGCTCACGAAGAAGCCTTGCGTATCCCGGACATGCCTTGGCGCCTTTTGCACCATACAAATCCTTAAATACGAGAAAATAACTCTTGTCATCTATCGAAAAAAGATATCTAAGCTCTACATCTGTTGTGTCGTATTCCCCGTACAGAGGATACACGACTGTCTCGCCATCTTTTTTAAATAATACATCGTTTCCTTTTATAAACATGAGAACCGAGTCGTCCTTTGGCTCTTTTTTCTCATACTGATTATAAAATACCGACGGAAATATATCCTGAATCATAATATAGCCTCGTTTTTATACCTCAAACAGCAGATCGCCATAGGATGGCATCGACCAGTAATCCTTATCCACCAGCACCTCCAGCGTATCGATGGGTCTTCTTAAATTTGCCATAGCAGGAAGCACGTTGTCGCGGTAATAGATAGCTCTTTCTTTTACATTTTCAATGGCATTTGCCTTGTCGTCCTCGGTTACAAGGGTTTTAAGCGCCGCGTATGCATCCTTTAAATGGCGGTTTATGCGCTCCAGGATCTCCTCCTGCACGGAAGAATCGCATATGCCGGCATTGCGGATTGAATTTATGTTTTCGGCAAGCGCATTAGTGTAGCGCATTACAGAAGGAATGATATGCTTTCCTGCTATATCCACCATGGCTCTTGCGTCGATGTTCAGAGTCTTTGCGTAATTCTCGTACTTCATCTCGGCTCTGGCGTTGAGCTCGGTTTCGGAGAATACGCCGAATTTTTCAAAGAGGTCTACCGACTCTTCTTTGATAAGCTCCGGTATCGCATCAACAGTAGTCTTAAGCTCCACAAGACCGCGTCTTTTTGCCTCCTGGCGCCAGCTTTCGGAATAACCGTTTCCGGAATAGATTACCCTTCCGTGTTCGGCGAAATTGTTCACGATCACATCGTGAATCGCTTTTTCCTTATCATCTGCCTTCTCAACGATGTCGCACGCCTCGCACAATGCTTCTGCAACGGCCGTGTTGATTACTATGGTAGAAGATGCAACAGAATTCTTTGATCCTACCATTCTGAACTCAAACTTATTTCCCGTAAATGCGAAGGGCGATGTTCTGTTTCTGTCGGTGGCATCCTTGTTGAAATCCGGAAGGGAACTTACGCCAGTATGAAGCTTTCCGCCTTTTATGCTGCTTGTGGCAACGCCGTTTTCAACCATCTGTGCAACAACATCGTCAAGCTGTTTTCCCAGGAATATGGATATTATTGCCGGCGGAGCCTCGTTGGTTCCCAGCCTTAAGTCGTTTCCGGCATCCGCTGCCGATTCTCTGAGAAGCCCTGCATGTTTGTCTACCGCTTTTATCACACACGAAAGAATGAATAAGAACTGCACATTCTCGTGGGGCTTGCTGCCGGGATCAAGAAGATTAACACCCTCGTCTGTGGATATGGACCAGTTGTTATGCTTACCGGAACCGTTTACACCGTTAAACGGCTTCTCGTGAAGTATGCACTTCATGCCATGGGCTGTAGCCACGCGGCGGAGGGTATGCATTGTAAGCTGGTTGTGATCTATGGCTATATCGGCCTGCTCATGTATAGGCGCTATCTCATGCTGCGCCGGAGCAACCTCGTTGTGCTGTGTTTTAGCCGGAACACCCATTTTCCAAAGCTCTATGTTTACATCCTTCATAAAGCTTCCGATCTTCTGACGAATCATGCCGTAGTAATGATCGTCGAGCTCCTGACCTTTGGGCGGCATTGCTCCGAAAAGGGTATGTCCCGTATAGACGAGATCTTTTCTCTTTTTGAATTTTTCCGCGTCAACAAGGAAATATTCCTGCTCTATTCCGATGGTGGGCACTACTTTCTTTGCCGTGGTATTTCCCATTATGCGCAGGAAACGTATTGTCTGGGTACTTAAAGCGCTCATGGAACGCAGAAGCGGTATCTTCTGATCCAGCGCCTCTCCCGTATATGAATAAAACGCCGTCGGTATACAGAGTGTAGCACCTGCCGCATCCTGTCTTACGAATACAGGAGATGCGCAGTCCCAGGCTGTATATCCGCGGGCCTCAAAAGTCGCTCTTAAACCACCCGACGGGAACGACGATGCGTCGGATTCTCCTTTTATAAGCTCTTTACCTGAAAAACTGATAAGGAATTTTCCATCCTCATCTGAGGGATGAAGAAATGAATCATGCTTTTCGGCAGATACACCGTTAAGGGGATGGAACCAGTGTGTATAATGTGTGCATCCCTTTGAAAGTGCCCAGTCCTTCATGGCTTTTGCGATAACATCAGCCGTCTTTCTGTCTAAATCCTCACCATAATCTATAACATTTCGAAGCTTAGCATAAACATCTGTGGGAAGCATGCTTTTCATCGTTTCGTTATCAAATACGTTTTCTCCGAATGTCTCTACCAATCTGTTTTCCATATCCCCTCCTGTTTACGCCATTTCTATCGCATCTGCTTTGTTTTCGTTATCCGGAACTGCTATTCTTATTGCTTTTTCTATGTTTTCTATTGTGACGTAACTATATGATCCGCCCAACTCTCCGTCAAGGGTCCATGTCACATCATCGCCGGATGCAAATTCTATTACCGACGCCTTTTCCCGTATTACAAAATAGGATTCCGTACCGGTTGCCAGCGCACTCAGCACTTCTATAAACTCCACCGGATTTTTCGTTGCCCTTACAAGTGTTACCTCAAATATGCCATCGTCCATCGAAACGTTCGGACCGGTGATATTCTTGATTCCTCCCACCTGTCTGGAATTCGTTACCATTCCGTAAAACCATCCGTCGTTGTATACCTTGCTTCCGATCGTAACAGTCATGTCTATTACCGGAATATTAAGCAGCCTTTTGCTTATTTCAAGCAGGTAAGCGGCGTAACCTATTTTGTTTTTTAAATCCTGGTTTGTTGCATATGATATGTCGGTAAGAAGTCCGAACGCGGCAACATAGTCGAAATATTTGTCGTTGAAACGACCGATGTCTACCTTTTTAAGCTTTCCGCTCATGGCAGCCTCTGCGGCATGAAGCTGATTTTTCGGTATACCCAGAGAAGCGGCATAATCATTAGTGCTTCCCGACGGCAGATAAAAGACCGGAATGTCTTTTCCGCTTTTCATCACTCCCGTAATGACTTCGTTGACGGTTCCGTCTCCCCCCGCGCAGGCTATTACATCAACTTCTTCTGCATATTCCTGAACTCTGTCGCAGGCATCTCCCGCATATTGTGTGGAATGAATCAGCGTTTCATATCCGTTTTTGGTAAATACATCCACGATTCCGGCGAGGTTAAGTCTCAACATCCCTCTGCCTGATCTGTTGTTATATATAAATAAAAGTCGTTTCGTTTTATGCATGTCAATATTCGTCACAAAAAAATTTATTCTCTATAATACAACACTTATATCGAAAAATCAAAATCCAATGTTCCGATGTTCTCGTGCTTATAATCCATGAGGTATGTCATAAGCTCTCTGTTGTCTGTTTTGTTGAGAATATCTATTGCCTCATCAATGTTTTCTTCATCGAAAAATCCCGCCTCGCTCATGGTACGAAGCTGTTCAACGGCATTTTCCGCAGCAAGGCTCTTTAAAGCCTCTGCCAGATTATCTTTAACGTGTGAAAACAGCTTTTCTTTCATATCATCCGAGATCATATGATCCTGCATCAGTCTTTCGCATATCATCTTTATGCGATCCGCGTTAAAATGATTCCGCAGCAGAAAAGCATCGTATTCCGAAAAATCATATATCAGACTGTTTTTTCCGAACTGCCTCAGCAGCTCTTCATTAAAAAATGCATGTTTTGGAAAGCTGTATGAGAATCCATCCGCAAATGTCACGCGGTAAATCTTTTTTCCGCGAAATGCATTTTTGCCCACGGAAGTAATATTATCAGGCATGATAAGTTCATTATCGTTTTTTTCCACATCGGCAAGACATAACAGAAGTTTTAATCCATCCTGCATTTTTTCGAAAACACCGAAGTCGTCCGAAAAATATTTTTCGTTTTCAGGATTGATCTCTACAGTTTCAAATCCTCGCTCCGTCTCAGCCCAGCTTCCGCTGTTTGAAAGGGCTCCCTCCGGGATACATCTCACGGATTCCTGTATGGTAAGTTTTTTAAGAAAGCGACTGTCCGTAAGCGCATTCTCAAATATGCCGAAGCAGCCATCTTTTATATTGTATTCCGTACACTCATCTTCGCCATCCGTTTTTGCAAGATAAACCCTCGACTCTTTATCCCTTACATAAAGCGCGTAATCATCAGACAGATCGTTATCCGGATAAAAACCCTCCGGCAGTCCAAACTTTTCAACCTGGTCTAACCTATTCTCGTAATCGCTCATTCGATATCACTCCGCACCACAGGTTTCGCATGATCTTTTTCTTATATCAAGGGCGGCTTCTGCTATAAGATTGCTTTTGTTTTCTTCACTAAATGCGTATTCACCAAGCGCAGTAAAGCCCTTTTTCTCAAATGCGTCTTTAACCGATGCAAACGCATTTTCCGCACGATTCGAAGATCCGTTATAAATAAAAAAGGCCTGTGTTCCGTCTGCTTTTACATTTCTTATGATATCCGCGGTATTTTCGGCAGTTTTATCGTCGAACACATATATCAGCATGTCGCCTTTTCCAAACAGACGCTTCTGCTTTTGCAGCTTGTTGCGGCCATAATCAAGCACCGTGCCGTAACGCGAAACCGCTTCGCTTATTTCGGATGCGATAGATGCGTTTTCTTCCGAATAGGCATACATGACAAACACACGCTTGCTTGCGGCAAGAAGATCGGGACGTCTTTCCTTCGTTCTTTTTAGCGACTGCTCATAACGCCATTTATTCACCCTGTCGTGATCACCTGAAAGCAGCTCCGCAGGAACCTCTTTATCATGCCAGACCTGGGGTCTTGTATAGTGAGGATATTCCAGAAGATTGTCCTGCATCGATTCGAATTGCGATGATTCCTCATTACTTAATACTCCGGGAACAAAACGCGACACTGCGTCCATGACCACGAGGGCAGGCAGTTCGCCTCCCGTAAGCACGTAATCACCTATGGAGATATAATCGCTAACAACCTCATCAAGAACTCTCTCGTCTATCCCTTCGTAGTGCCCGCACAGGATAATGAGGGATTCTTCCCGGGCAAGCTCCTCGGCCATATTCTGCGTAAGAACTTTTGCCTGAGGCGTCATATAAACAACCCGCGTATTTTCTCCGAGAGCTTCTCTCGCATTTTTTACAGCACGAAATACGGGCTCGGCCTCAATGACCATGCCCGCACCGCCGCCATAAGGATAATCATCCACCCGCATGTGCTTGTTAGTGGAATAATCCCTTATGTTCGTAATATTTAATTTTATGTTTCCGTTTTTTACTGCCCTCCCGATGATGCTTATGCCAGCCGCGTGTTCTATCATCTCGGGAAACAGCGTTAAAATATCAAAGTTCATTCAATGTTTAAAAATAATAACTGAAAGCGCCAATCCACGATGCTGCTGTAGCTGCCGCTATTATAATTATGATAAAGAAAATAGCAACCATTATGATGGAAAGCACAAGTCCGGCAATAGCCATTCCATATCCGCCTTTGCCGTTCTTCTTGCACTGACCCATTGCCAATGCGCCAAATATGATACCGAGTATTCCCGGAATAGCAAGCGTAAACCAGCCGAATACCCATGTAACGATTCCAAGCACAAGGGATGTGATTGCAAATCCGCTTGTTCCTGAATTTTGCGGCTTATGGTTATTTGTGTTATTTTGCATCTGAGGCTGCTGTACATCCTGATTTATAGTATCATCCATCAACTTTGCACCGCAGTTTTTGCAGAAATTTTCGTTGTCATTTGAGAATGTTCCGCAGTTCGGACAAGTTTTCATTTTATTTCCTCCTACTCGTCTATAAGCCCCGGAAGCAGACGCACCGTCATTTTTCCGGTCTCAATATTCACGTTCATTATACAATACTCAATAGCCGGAATCAAAACATTTCCGTATTTTTTTGAATTAACGGAATACACATCATTTGCTCCGGTTTCTATAACATCGTCAAGTATTCCCAGAAGCTCTCCGTCGTCCTTATAAACCTCCATGCCTATAAGATCGCCTATGTAATACTCGCCTTCCTCCAGCGGAACAGCGTTTTCACGGGACACGTAAAGCTCTGCCTGACGCAAATTTTCCACATCTTCTATTCTGTTAAATTCCTTAAACTTAACTATTACGAGGTTTTTGAAAAAACGTACGTCTTCCACATGAAGCATCATTTCGGATTTTCCAGCTCTTAATAAAACCTCGTCCAGATCACAAAATCTCTCAGGAGAATCGGTAGTCGGATACACCTTGACTTCCCCTTTAAGACCGTGAGTGGTGGTGATCACACCGACCCTCAAGAATTTTTCCATTTTCCACCTATATAAAACAGGGCTGTCGCAACAATGAGCGATAGCCCTGTCGTATTTACTGTATGATCTCCACGATCACTTTTTTATCGCTCTTTGAAGAAGCGGCCTTAACCACAGAACGTATCGCCTTGGCAATGCGCCCCTGTCTTCCGATTATCTTTCCCATATCGGAAGGCGCAACTTTGAGTTCAATAATCAGGTCTTCACCGCTTTCAGCTTCAGTAACTACCACTTCATCCGGATTTTCAACCAGATATTTCGCAATTACTTCTACCAGTTCTTTCATCTGATCTCCATTCTCTAAAAAGACTGCGTTGAGGCAAAGACTTATTTCTCGATTCCTGCAAGCTTGAATATTTTTCCTACCGTTTCTGTGGGCTGTGCACCGTTTGCAAGCCACTTCTTAGCCAACTCCTCGTTTACCGCAAATTTGCTTGGATCTGTGTTGGGATCATATGTTCCGATCTCCTCGATGAATCTTCCGTCTCTGGGAGAACGTGCATCCGCAACTACTATACGGTAAATCGGGTTTCTCTTCTGACCCATTCTCTTTAAACGAATTTTAACTGCCATTTTTTTCTATCCTCCGTTATGCTTTTGTTATTTATATCAGAACGGCAGGCCAAAGCCGCCGAATCCTCCTCTTTTGTTCTTCATCATGCCGGGCATCTTTTTCATAAGCTTACGAGACTGCTCGAACTGTTTGATGAAGCGGTTTACCTCATCTATCTTAACGCCTGCGCCCTTTGCTATTCGCGCTTTTCGCGACGGATTTATAAGGTCGGGATTTGAGCGCTCCTGAGGCGTCATGGACATTACTATAGCCTCTGTCCTGGCGAGGTTCTTCTCATCTATCATACCATCAATGTTCTTCATCTTGCCGCCCATGCCCGGAAGCATGTTAAGCACGCTGGACAGTCCGCCCATTTTACGCATCTGGTTCATGCTGTCAAGATAATCATTGAAATCGAACGACGCCTTTTTTATCTTCTCACGAAGCTTTTCAGCATCCGCCTCATCGACAGCCGCCTGAGCCTTTTCTATAAGGCTTAAAACATCGCCCATACCTAAGATTCTCGACGCCATTCTGTCGGGGTAAAACTGCTCGAGATCACTGAGCTTTTCTCCCATTCCGGCAAACAGGATCGGCTTGCCTGTTATGGCTTTTATCGAAAGGGCTGCACCGCCTCGCGTGTCACCATCCAGCTTTGTGAGGATGACTCCGTCAATTCCGATCTTATTTTCAAATGTCTCGGCAACATTTACGGCATCCTGACCTGTCATGGCATCTGCCACAAGAATGGAATCGCTCACGTCCACTGCGGATTTTATCGCGACGAGCTCATTCATCATGTCTTCATCAATATGAAGACGACCTGCCGTATCGAGTATTACTATATTAAGACCGGTGCTTTTTGCATGCTCAACTGCCGCTTTAGCGATATCCACGGGACTGTTTTTATCTCCCATGGAAAAGACCTCTACGCCCTGCTTTTCTCCGTTTATCTGAAGCTGTTTTATAGCCGCGGGACGATATACGTCGCATGCTACAAGGAGCGGATGTTTTCCCTTCTCTTTGAGCTTTCCTGCCAGCTTTGCGGCAGTCGTTGTCTTACCGGCACCCTGAAGACCCAGCATCATTATGACCGTGATCTCGTTTCCGGGTTTTAAAGTAAGCTCTGTGGTTTCGGAACCCATAAGAGAAACCATCTCTTCGTTTACGATCTTTATTACCATCTGACCGGGGTTTAATCCGTTCAGCACATCAGCGCCGATGGCTTTTTCCTGAACAGCCTTCGTAAACTGCTTTACGACCTTGAAGCTTACGTCCGCCTCCAGCAGAGCCATCTTAACTTCTTTCAAGGCGACTTTAACATCATCCTCAGTAAGCCTGCCCTTGCCGCGCAGCTTTTTGAATACATTCTGCAGTTTTTCGGTTAAGCTTTCAAATGCCATACTATAATTCCTCAAGAATAGCCGACGCTATCGAATCGATCTTCTTAAATCTTTCCTCTGCATTGTTTTTATCTGCTTCCGGATGCACGTTTTTTGCTTTATCATCTGTGCCCGGATCACCTGCAGGAACGGCGAGCTTTTTTATCTCACGCACCTGTTCTCTTACCTTTACAAAGCGTTCCACAAGGTGAAGCCTCTCCTCGTACTCCTCAAGTATCTTATTGCAGCGCTTTATCAGATCGTGAGCACCCTGTCTCGTTATTCCCTCGTTGCGCGCTATCTCGCTGACCGAAAGATCGTCGAAGACGGCTTCTTTATATATCTTCTGCTGATGCTCTGTCAGCAGATCGCCGTAAAAATCAAACATCAGGCTCTGTTCTACGAATTTTTCCATTTTCATTCACCGTGAGTACATCGGCCGCACAACAACCATACTGTAAAAGCAGACTTTAAGCCCGGTTGTTTAAAATTCAATGCATCAGTATACTACAACAACAAAAAAAGGCTGTCAAGTATTTTTTCTTGACAGCCTTTTAAATTTCAAATACGTTTTACCGCTTTTCATTACAGACAGATCAGATTCTTCGGAAGCTTCGTAAAGCTTTCACATCCCTTATCCGTAACGATTATCATATCCTCGATCCTTACACCGAATTCTCCCGGCAGATATATGCCAGGTTCTATCGTTCCCGTCATGCCTTTTTCATAAACAGTTTTGACATTCGGCGCGAATCTCGGCTCTTCGTGAATGTAAAGACCCACACCGTGACCGGTGGAGTGTCCGAAATATTTTCCGTAACCTTCTGCAGAAATTATATCGCGGGCCGCCGCATCAACCTGTCCGCCGGTTACACCGGGCTTAACCAGTTCAAGAGCGTTCATATGCGCCTTAAGCACAATATCGTATATGTCTTTTTGCTTCTGCGTCACTTCCCCGACAGCAACCGTCCTCGTGGTGTCAGAGCAATAACCGTTGTATTTGCATCCGAAATCGACGGTTATAAAATCACCGTTCTGCACCTTATACTCACCGGGAACGGCATGTGGCATTGACGAATGTTTTCCCGCTGCAAATATCGTCGCGAAGCTTACATCGGTGGCTCCCAAACGCTTCATCCGGTATTCCAGCTCGGCT
>CAYMAY010000057.1:8599-11212 GCA_964388555.1 uncultured Lachnospiraceae bacterium | reverse complement strand
GTGCCCGTTATCGGTGCCGGCGGCGTAAGAGACCCCGAGTATGCAGAGGAGCTGCTTGAGGAAGGATACGTAGATATGGTCTCCTTCGGAAGATCCATGATCGCAGATCCCGATTTCTGCAAGAAGGCTATGTGCAACCGTTCCGAGGATATAAGACCTTGCCTTACATGCGGAAACTGTTTCCAGGAGATCGCGGCAGACAGAATACTTACATGTACAGTAAACGCGGAAGCCGGTCGCGAGGATGATTTCAAGGAGATAACAAAAGCCGAGGTCAGGAAAAAAGTCCTGGTTGTGGGCGGAGGCCCCGCAGGTCTTGAGGCGGCACGTGTAAGTGCACTCAGAGGCCACGATGTAACACTTATAGAAAAGAGCGAGAAACTTGGCGGTTCAGTAGCGGCAGCCGGCGTTCCGCCTAAGAAAGAAAAATTTATAGAACTTATCGAATGGTACGAAAGAACCCTTAACAAGCTTGGCGTAGAGGTCAGAAAGAACTGTGCTTTCACGCCGGATATGGCCTCGGGCTATGATGTTGTTTTCTCTGCAGTTGGTGCTGAGTATCTTCGTGTGATTCAGGGCAGTGATAACGAGAATGTTATCACAGGAGTAGAAGCCCTGAATCATCCGGAGAAAGTAGGGGACAGGGTCGTTATCATCGGCGGAGGCGCGACGGGACTTGAGAGCGCAGAATACTTCGGAGCACAGCATTACGAGATATATCTTAACAAGTTCAAGAACTTCGAAGGCGATCTCGACATAACGATTACGGAAAACAAGGATTTCGTCAATAAAGACGTAACCATAGTAGAAATGCTGCCGGAGCTGGGCGCAGGAGTTGATGATTTCCAGAAGAAGATACTCTTTGAGCAGTTCAAGGTAAACGGCGTTAAGACCATGGTCAAGACGAAGGTCTGGAAGATAGAGGACGGTGTCGTTCGTGTCGTTGATATGAACAGAGGCGACGTTGTGGATCTTCCCGCGGACACGGTTATCCTTGCTGGCGGTTTAAAGCCCCAGAAGATCGACCTCGGCGATATCGACGCGGAAGTACATGTCATCGGTGATGCCGACCAGCCCGGAAAGATCGTAAAGGCCATCACACTTGCCTACTCACTGGCAAGAGAAATCTAAAGGTAAAAGTATATGGGATTTAAGAATATAAAATACGGGATATGCGAATGGTCGCTGCCAAAGCCGCTGCGCGGACCTGTCTGCTGCAGAGTGGCAAAGGATTTCGGCCTTGATGGTATCGAACTGGAGCTGGGAACATTGGATGAGCATTTCCCCTTGGGAGATGACTACACTCTCGAGCTTTATGACGAAGCCAGACAGAAATATGGCGTGGAATTTACCGGCATAGGCATGAACCTCACGGACTATATTTCCATGACTACGCCCAAGGGCGATCCTCAGAAAGAGATCATAGAATACGCGGCAAAAAGAGGCATAGACTGCGCAGCAAAGCTGGGTCTGCCATTGGTGCACATGCCCGCTTTTGATGTAAGCCTCATCAAAGATGACCAGGATATGAAATACACGGTGGAAACCTTCAGGGAGCTGTGTGATTATGCAGCTGACAAGGGTATAAAGGTCTGCACCGAAAATAATCTTGATACAAAAAGACAGCTGCAGATGATCGAAATGGTCGATCGTGAAAATTTCGGTATATATTTCGACACGGAAAACTATAGCATCGCAGGACTTTACACACCGGATCTGATAGAGCCGATCTTCGACCGCATAGCGGAGTTTCACGTGAAGGACGGATACAACGCATACAGTACTCACCTGATCGGCGAAGGCGGCGCGGATGTCTTTAAGAGCCTCGAGAAGTTTTCAGAGCTTGGCTACAGCGGTTACATCGTACTTGAGAACTATTACAGCAATCCGCCGCTCTGCCAGCGGAAAGACGACCCCATGGATCTTCTTAAAAAGGATATCAAGATCCTGAAGGATTTTGTAAAAACACACTAAAAATCCAAACCACTTTCTTATATGAAATGACTGTCATTTCGTTCCACACCCCATCAAAAAAAAGGACTACCACATTCAGATTAAATGTGACAGTCCTTTTTAGTATTATTCAGAACAAATTAAATGCTGTGCTGATCCATGCAGCTGACGCTGTTTCCTTCTATAAGTTCCGGTTCTACCGCATATTTGCTGATGCTAAATGCATCCGGGTCGTTTATGAGTTCCAGAATGCCATTTGCAACATTTTCACCGTATTTTGCTTTGGGATGGGCTATTGTCGTAAGACGTATATCGGTGTCCGTAAAAATATCTGCGTTATCGTATCCCACAACCGAAATATCCTCCGGAACACGAATGTTCTTTGAATGAAGATATTTGATAAGTTCATATGCTATACGGTCATCATGACAGATCACGGCGCTTACGTTTTTTATCATGCGGTCTACTGCGAGATTTCCATTATCGCTGAATATATCACTCAGCAGATTACGTCGGATCCACAAGGTGTTTTCTTCACTTGTCTCCAATCCGTTAGCCGCCATTTCGTCTTTAAATCCCATATACCTTGAGATGACAGTATATTCATCCATGCAATACAGAGAACCGATCTTTGTGTGCCCATGATCGATAAGATATCTG
>CAYMAY010000057.1:1199-8499 GCA_964388555.1 uncultured Lachnospiraceae bacterium | reverse complement strand
ATTCGATTAACTAAGCCTTCTTCTTCCAAAGCGGAGATAGCCTGCCTTGCGGTGTACCTGCCGCAGGAAAATTTTTTGATCAACTCGTCCTCTGTGGGAAGCTTGTCGCCGGCTTTAAAAGTTTTATCTTCAATACCTTTTTTAACCCAGTTTACGATGGGTAAATATTTATATTTCATTGCCAAATCCCTTCAATCATCATATTGAAAAATAAATTGTTCGTGGTGATAAAAAAAACATTTATGGTATTTTTGCATAGTACACTAATTTTGAATGAATTTCAACCTTAAAAACCGAATAAATCAACGTTGAAGGGGCAAACAGCAAAATAATAAAAACAAATTATTTGATAAATATAAAATGAATTATCAAAAAACTCACGTCAAATTGAAAACGGTGATGTGAACCGGAAACAATTTAACGTGAGGTTTTTCTGATCTGCTTGACTTTATTCGATTGTGCTCAATGAATTTAACTCGTCTAAAAGATATTCATTATTAATCTTGATATAAGTTCCCTTCATGCCGCCGGAATGCGTCTGTATGATTCCGGCGCTTTCAAATTTCTTGAGGGCATTAACGATAACAGAGCGGGTAATGCCGGCTTCATCGGCGATCTTGCTGGCGATAAGCATCCCTTCGCCTTTATTGAGCTCGTCGAAAATATGCCTTGCCGCATCGAGCTCGGTGGAAGAAAGCGTGCCGAGAGCGGATTTTACGATCTGCTGTTTGCGCTTTTTCTCGACGATTGCTTCGTTATCCGAGCGGAGTATCTCAAGACCGACAACGGTTGTGCCGTATTCGCAAAGGATGATATCGTCTATGTCGTATTTAACGCCGCTTCTGTATACAAAAATCGTTCCGAGACGCTCGCCTGCGATCATGATAGGGCTTATCACGGCATTGTAATCATCGAAGGGAGCTTCAAAGCCCAGGGTTTTAAGATTCACGCCGTCCTGTGTGGACAATATGTTGAGTATTCGCTCGCTTAATGCGCGGTCGATAAATGAGCCGACCTTGCCGGTTATAAGCGATGAGATCTCCGGCGTGGAAGAATGTGAGCTTCTGCCCAGAACCTTGCCTCTGTGGCTTAAAACAATGACGTTTGATTCAAGGCACTCCGATAATATCCGGCAGATGTCGTTGAATACAACTTTACTCGACGTGTTGTTGTGCAGAAGTTTATTTATTTTTCTTGTCTTATCCAGCAGTGCGACGCTCATTTTTTTCCTCCGGATGATGTTTATTATTTGAATTGATTTATTGCCGTACCTTTAAAACGTTTGTGATTTTTATCACTTTAAATCTCATGATTTTTGTTTTTTTAGATGGTGAAATCTGGAATTTCAACACAGCTAATAATAGCATAGAAAAGACTGTAAATTCAATAAAACAACCGCTGTATAATTCGGAATTGTCAGAATTTTTTTCTGATTGTCTGTCTGATTAGCGGCAGTTTTTAGCGCTGCATTTCAGCAATCTTATTACCCTTTGCCGGTTGTATCGCTGTATGAAAACAAAGGACAGATCGATAGCGGCGGAAACAACGGACGTTATTATAAACACCGGATAAGCACCAAACCAGTTTCCGGCTATGATAGGCAGAAAACTTATGACAACAATGGTTTCGTGGACAAGCTCAGCCTGACACATTGCCTGCGCGATCTCATCCCATGTGTGTATCCGCGGATCAAACAGCGACGCGTCATATGTAGGCATTTTGTTTTTCCATTGTTTCACTTTTATCTTCTTATATAATGATAATTCACGTTTGCCGACCTGATACCATCTCCTGGTGTAATCTGCGTGGTTACGCATTGTTGTGTCAAAAATAAGCGAAACAAGCAATCGCATGATAAAGTGATACGCAACAGTTCCGAAGGTAATGGCCAGCGAAAGCAGTACGTCCAAAGAAGTAGTCATATATAATATTGATAACACGACAGTTATAACTAAAGATATAAAAGCCGTGGATTTTATGCTCTTTTCCATGTTGATCTCCCGAAAATATTTAAAACACCGTGATGCACTATATTGAATGCTATCATTTTTCTAAAAAAAAGTGAATGGATTTTTCTCTTGCAGTTTCACGCAGATATGGCGTGAAGTTCTGCGGTGTCTTTATAGTCGGGACAGATCGTCCAGTTCAACTGTTGGAAGTTTTATATCGTCTTTCTCAATAAACATAAGCATATATATGGGGTAGTATACAATATTTCCCTTTACCTCAACATTGAAGTTTGATAAGACAAAGACCTCATCTACAGAATAATTCGAAACCTCAATAACATTGCTAAGCGCCGAATGGCGCTGATAGCTCTTGCCGCTTTTTACCTCAATTGGCAACGCCTTGCCGTTATACTCGATCACGAAGTCTAACTCGCCGAATTTTTTGCTGTTGTAATAATATAAATCGAATCCGTGAGCTTTTAATTCTTGCGCAACTGCATTTTCATATATTGCACCATAATTGATATCCAGATTATCTGATAACAGTTGCAGTTTGGTTGCTTTACCATACATTGTTGTCAGCATTCCGATATCTGAAAGAAACAACTTGAACAGACTTCTTTTTTCATTAAGCAAAAGTGGAATCTTAGGCTCTGAAATGTTATATACCGGAAGTGCGACGCCGGCATTTGCAAGCCAGATAAAATTATCCTCACTACGCGAGTATTGAAGTCCCTTTTTAAGGTCGGCAAAGTTAAAACGCTTATTGCCTGCATTAAGCTCTGCAGGAATCAGGTCGTAAATCTGCGTCAGATAAGGTTTTTTCTCTTCTGTTTCATAACGGGTAAAATCCCTTTTGTATTGCACTGCTATATCATTATGTTCTTCTATAGCATCCTCGAGACTTCTTGTTTCTCTAAACTTTTCTACAACCGAAGGCATACCGCCAACATTAAGATACATATTGAATATCTGCATCATACGTTCGTGGACGGACATATTTACAGGAGTTCTTTCGACAAAGGAACGATGAAGCGATTCTCTTAGACTGTCGGTAAAATTATAAATCTGCAGAAATTCTTCAAAATCCAATGGATACATTGTAATTGTCTTCAGATATCCCACCGGAGCGGATTTTATGTTTTTTAGTTCTACACCAAGCAGAGAACCACTGAATATATAGCGAAATGAGCCTTCATCAACCCAGAATTTGATCTTGGTTGCAAGCTCCTTAAACTCCTGTATCTCATCAAAGAATAAAAATGTCTTACCGCGATGAAACGGCTTGTCGGCGAATAAGGAAAGATTGGTAAGCATATCATCAACCGTTTCGCTTTTTGTAAGCAGTTCAACAAGCAAAGGGGTTTTTAATAGGTTGAATTCAATATAATCGCAGTTTTCATCTTGCAGGACTTTTCGAATGATGTATGTTTTGCCTACCTGTCTTGCACCATCGATAAGCAGTGCCTTTTTATCATCAGCAATCCATTTGCGGATGTTCTTTTCTATTTTTCTATACAGCATATGTCTAATCCTCCCGGTACACATGTACTATAACACAGGATTGTCATTTATTCGAGCTGATTTTGCGGTTTTGCGCTACTTTTTCCGAATAAAATACGGGATAAATGTCATTTTTTTTCGTTTTGCTTTTGCAAAATAGCACTTCGTGTAAAATAATGTAAAAAACCAAGAAAAGTTCGTTGATTTTTACACGAACATTCACTATACTGTGCTTATCAACTTCAAGGAGTGATAATTATGTATAGGAAGATTATGGGTTTCTTGGAAGCGTGGAAGGAAAGCGAACACCGCAAGCCACTCATTTTGCAAGGTGCAAGACAGGTGGGAAAGACGTATTCCATCCTGGAGTTTGGACGCACTCACTATGAGAATGTGGCATACTTTAATTTTGAAACGAATCCAAAACTGAATGAAACCTTTGAGGAAAATATCAGCCCCGATTATCTGATACCGATCTTATCCCATATCGCGGGTCAGACTATAGTAAAAGAAAAGACGCTGATAGTGTTCGATGAAGTGCAGCTTTGCGAAAGAGCATTGACATCTCTTAAATATTTTTGCGAGGATGCTCCGGATTATCACATCATTGTCGCGGGCAGCCTGCTGGGCGTTGCGGTAAACAGAGCGAAATTCTCTTTTCCGGTGGGAAAGGCCGATATGAAAACACTTTATCCTATGGATATGGAAGAATTTATGCTGGCCCTGGGGGAAGATGATCTTGTGGAGCAGATAAAAACATGCTTCAATACCGACACACCGCTGCCGTCTGCTTTGCACGACGCTGCGATGCAGCTTTATCGAAAATATCTTGTGGTCGGAGGTATGCCGGAATGCGTGATGCAGTTCGTCCAGACAAAGGATTATATTCTTGTCCGTCATACGCAGGATACGATTCTTGTAAGCTATCTTAATGATATGAGCAAGTACAATAGCCTGAGCGGAATCAAGAAAACAAGACTTGCCTATGATAATATTACCGTTCAGCTATCAAAGAAGAACACCCGTTTTCAATATAAGCTGATCAAAAAGGGCGGCAGAGCTTCCGAATTTGAAAATGCGATCGAATGGCTTTGCCTGTCGGGCATCGTATCACGGGTTTACAAGGTGGAACAGGTCAAAAAACCGTTGGAGAACTATCGTGACATTGATGCGTTCAAGATTTATGTATCCGACCTGGGGTTGCTTTGCGCCAAGAAGAACTTAGCTGCTGCAGATATTCTTTATATGGTAGAGGAATTGAACGATTTCAAGGGCGGTATGGCAGAGAATTACGTCAATGTACAGCTTTCAATTAATGGCTATAACACCTATTATTGGGAGTCTGAACGTGGGGCTGAAATTGATTTTGTCATTCAGCGTGAGGGTCAGCTCATTCCCATTGAGGTCAAGTCTGCCGACAATACCAGAGCCAAGAGCCTGAAGGTCTATATGGACACGTATAAGCCCGCTTATGCTATTAAGCTTTCTGCGAAAAATTTCGGCTTTGAGGACAACAAAAAAATTGTTCCGCTCTATGCCGCATTTTGTCTATGAAAATTGCTTTTGAAAGAAAAAAGAAGAAAATGAAAGAAAAAACGAGATAAAACGCGCTATGATGAGAAATGCCAGATAAAAGGACGCTTGCTAAATCATAGCGCTTTTATTATTATATGAATCGTTGAGTAGCACTCGACATAAATGAGTGCTAATAATTCGGAAGATTATTATATAAGGAGGCTTTACATAATGAAGTTAGTACCGTTAGCAGACAGAGTAGCTCTTAAGCAGCTTGAAGCTGAAGAAAAAACAAAATCAGGTATCATTTTATCAGCAGGATCAAAAGAGAAACCCACCGAAGGTGTTGTAGTAGCAGTTGGTCCAGGAACGAAGGACGTTAAGATGGAGCTTAAGGTAGGAGATAAAGTATTCTACTCAAAATATGCAGGAACAGAAGTTAAGATGGACGACGAAGAGTACATTCTTATTAAACAGTCCGATGTACTTGCAATTATTAAATAAGAGACAACAGGAGGAATTTAAATAATGGCTAAGGATATTAAATATTCATACGACGCAAGAGAGGCACTTGTTGCAGGCGTTGATAAACTTGCAAATACAGTTAAGGTAACACTTGGACCGAAGGGAAGAAATGTAGTTCTGGCTAAGTCTTACGGCGCACCGCTTATCACAAACGACGGTGTTACCATTGCAAAAGAGATCGAGCTTGAAGATGGCTACGAGGATATGGGCGCACAGCTTATAAGAGAAGTTGCTGCAAAGACAAACGATGTTGCCGGTGACGGAACAACAACAGCTACAGTTCTTGCACAGGCTATGGTTCACGAAGGAATGAAGAACCTCGCAGCAGGCGCAAATCCGATAATCCTCGGAAAGGGAATGAAGAAAGCTACAGAGAAGGCAGTTGAGCTCCTCGTAGGAATGAGCAAATCTGTTGAGAGCAAGGCTCAGATAACAAACGTAGCAGCAGTTTCTTCAGGAGATCCGGAAGTTGGTAAGCTCATTGCGGACGCTATGGAAAAGGTATCCAAGGACGGCGTTATCACAATAGAAGAGTCCAAGAGCATGCTCACAGAGCTTGACCTTGTAGAAGGAATGCAGTTCGACAGAGGATATATCTCAGCATACATGGCTACAGATATGGAGAAGATGGAAGTTGTTCTTGAGAATCCGCACATCCTTATAACAGATAAGAAGATCAGCAACATTCAGGAGATCATGCAGGTTCTTGAGCAGGTAGTTCAGGCAGGCGACAGCCTTCTTATCATCGCTGAGGACGTTGAGGGCGAGGCTCTTTCAACACTTATCGTTAATAAACTCAGAGGTGTCTGCAAAGTTGCTGCTGTTAAGGCTCCGGGCTTTGGCGACAGAAGAAAAGAAATGCTTCAGGATATCGCAATCCTTACAGGCGGAACAGTTGTATCTCAGGAGCTTGGATACGAGCTCAAGGATGCTACAATGGAGCAGCTTGGCAGAGCTAAATCAGTTAAGATCACAAAAGAAAACACTGTTATCGTAGACGGAGCAGGAGATGCAAAGGCTATCGCTGACAGAGTTGCTCAGATAAAGAACCAGATCGAAGTAACAACATCCGATTACGATAAAGAGAAACTTCAGGAGAGACTTGCTAAGCTTGCAGGCGGTGTTGCAGTTATCCGTGTAGGTGCTGCTACAGAGACAGAGATGAAAGATGCTAAGCTTCGTATGGAAGATGCTCTTAACGCAACACGTGCAGCCGTTGAGGAAGGTATCATCGCAGGCGGCGGATCCGCTTACGTTCATATCACAAAAGAACTTCAGCCGCTGGTAGACAGCCTCGAAGGTGATGAGAAGACAGGAGCAATGATCGTTGTTAAGGCTCTTGAGGCTCCTCTTGCAACAATCTCTCACAACGCAGGTCTTGAGGGAGCTGTTATAATCAATAAGGTTAAAGATTCTGAGATCGGAATCGGCTTTGATGCTCTCCATGAGGAATATGTAGACATGGTTAAGACAGGAATACTTGATCCTGTTAAGGTAAGCAGAAGTGCTCTTCAGAACGCTACAAGCGTTGCAGCAATCCTTCTTACAACAGAAGCAGCCGTATCAATCATCAAAGAGCCCGCACCAGCAATGCCAGCTGGACAGCCGGGAATGATGTAACGAATAAAAACCGTATAATAAAAAAGTCGCCTCGCATGCTTGCATGCAAAGGCGACTTTTTTTATTAGACGGCCTAAACGATATTCGGACATTATCTGCGACAGCAGATGTTAATGTCCGAATATCGTTTGGCAAAGACAGCGGGAGCGCGGAGCGCGCAGCTGTCTTTGTTTTTATTCGTTTTTTTC
>CAYMAY010000057.1:0-1099 GCA_964388555.1 uncultured Lachnospiraceae bacterium | reverse complement strand
TTCAAAGCATCTATCGTAAGCAGTATTCTTACGGAAAGGAAATACGATATGAAGAAACTCAAAAACAGGGTATTGGCATTGTTATGCAGCTTGTTGATGTTTGTCACGTGCATACCGACAACAGCAACATCAGTTTATGCCGATGAAGTTGAAGACCCGGTTGTCATGACTTACGTAGGCAGTGATGGCATATCTTACAAGATCAGACAGTCGCATATTGATGGTAATTTTGATAAGAATTTGGTTGTACTCTCTAAAGTATTTAATGCAGCAGGTGTCCCAAGCAGGGCCCTTGCAGAATGCGCTTACGAGTTTATTACATCAAATCAGGACCAGCTGGTTTCAGCATCGAAATATAGCAGTATCGCCATCTACAAAGTTAAAGATGGAGATTATAGGGCTGTAGATGGTAGCTATTTCCCCGCTTATACAAATTCCACGGTTACGACTATAAAAGCAGTATCACATGTTTATGACAGTTCAACCCATAAATGTAAAAATCAGGTTTACTCATCAGGTACTGCAAATTATAGTGGAATAACGATCGTAAATGCAGATTGCGGTTATGCAGAGCCGGATCCGGTTGCCATGACTTACGAAGGAAGTGATGGCACAACTTACAGCATCAAACAGTCAGTCATTGACAATAATCTGGTTGATGAAAAGGTTACGCTCTTGGCATTACTTACGGCAGCAGGCGTCCCAAGCACTGCCCTTGCAGAATGCGCATATGAGTTTACCAGTACAAATTCAGAAAAAATAGCTATTGGTGCAGCGAAGATCAGTGATATCGCTTTCTACTCGTCTACGAATGGCGGATATGCGATTGCATCAGCCGATATGCACACAGATTACACATTATATGGCATCACAAATATAAAGGCATTATCACATAAGTATGACATCTCAACAAATAAATGTACAAATCTGATTTATGCGTCAGGTGATGCAGAAGAAAAAACAATTGAAACTGGGTACTGCAATGCGGATAACCCGGACCCGTTTGTTATAATTTACAATGGCAGTGATGGAAAATCTTACGGGATCGCGAAGTCAGATATTGATAAGAACCTGGTTAATGATAAGGTAGCGCTCTCTA
>CAYMAY010000056.1:8652-11246 GCA_964388555.1 uncultured Lachnospiraceae bacterium | reverse complement strand
CCTCGCGTAGCGGTACTAAATCTCAAACTTCGTTTTCGATAAGTACCGACGCTGCGGATGTTCCCTACGAGAAGCATATGCTGTTTTATTTTCGTTTATGAGGTTGCCAAGAAAAACTAGCAGATGAGTGCTTTAATGGCTATTTATTGAGTGTATTTTCTCTATTGCGAATTTTCCGAGTTTCGCAAATCCCTTTACAATCACATCTACAAGCAGTGTCAGCCACCTGAAGAGCGGGACGCAGAGTATCGAGAAGATAACGAACAGCATTACGCATCTCGTTGACATTGCCGTTATCGAGAAGAGGTTATTGAACATAACAACTCCCAATATCATTCCGAATATACATACCCCGAATACGATCCATCTGAATATATCCATAGGCTGGCTTATCTTGAACAGCACGAAGAATCCGACTATGCATAACAGGAATGTGCAGGCCGTCGATATATCGGTGGAGCCGATATTGAAGACCTGACCGAATATAACGAGCACGCACACGATTATTACGTCCGTAAGACCGCCGGGCAGAGCCTTAACAAGAATATTTCTCATAAAGTGACCGCGTATAAGCCTTGTATCAGGAAGCTGCGAGAGCATGAATCCCGGTATACCAATTGTGAAGAGACTTATGAACGTAAGCTGCGACGGCTCTATGGGATAGCTTATGCCAAGGATTATTGTCACTATTGCCGTAAGCAGAGAATAAATATTCTTTACGAGGAAAAGAGATCCGGAACGCTCGAGGTTGTTTACGACCTGGCGTCCTTCCATGACGACGTCCGGCATTCTTGCAAAGTCTGATTCCAGAAGCACAAGCTGTGATGCCTGGGCCGCCGCATCGCTTCCGGAAGCCATTGCAACGGAACAGTCGGCGTCTTTAAGAGCCAGTACATCGTTTACACCGTCGCCTGTCATGGCAACGGTTTTTCCGCTTTCTTTAAGCGCACGCACAAACATTCTCTTCTGATCGGGCGTAACACGACCGAATACAGCATATTTGTTTACGGCTCTTAATATATCTTCGTAACCCTGAAGTGTACTTGCGTCTATGTATTTATCGGCATTTGCAACGCCGGCTTCGATAGCAATATTCGAAACCGTTACGGGATTATCTCCCGAGATTACTTTTATCTCAACGCCCTGTTCGGCGAAAAATTCAAATGTCTGCTTCGCGTTCTTTCTTATGGGGTTGGAAAGAGTTACCATGCAGATCGGTTCGATGGGGCGGGTAAGCTCCTTTCCCGTAAGCTCGCCGGAATATTTTCCGAATACGACAACACGGTAGCCCTTTGAGGAATATTCCTCGATTTCTTCTTTATATTCTTCGTAGGAGCTGCGCAGAACAAATTCCGGAGCTCCCAGCACATATGACTTACCGGAAAAACGTGCGGCGGAATATTTATAGGCTGAAGAGAATGGAATCACCTCATCGGCCTTCCTGACGGCAGGCGCATTAAAGTGCTTTTTAAGCGCAGCCATTGTTACATTGTCATTAGACATGGCGGCGGCAAAGTCACCCAGCAGCTCCTCGATTGCTTCATCGCCTTCAGGCTCATACGTGCTCATGGGTATGACAGAATTAACTGACATGGTGTTTTCTGTGATGGTTCCTGTCTTATCCACGCAGAGTACATCAACCCGGGCAAGGGTTTCTATACATTTCATATCGTGAACCAGAACCTGCTTTGTGGCAAGGCGCATGGTACTGACGGCAAGGGTTATGCTGACTAGAAGATACATTCCCTCAGGGATCATGCCGATAACAGATGCTGCCATGGACTGAACGCTGTCTTTAAGCGGATACGCAGCCCATACGTATTGCTGTACGAACATGATTATTCCGATGGGAATTATAAGAAAGCCGATGACCTTGATGAGTCGGTTTATGGAACGGATCATCTCGGACTGCTCGCCGACCTTTGTAGCCTTTGCCTGCTGTGTAAGCTTGTTTATATACGAATCCTCACCGACTCTCTCGAGACGTGCCCTGCAGGAGCCGGACACCACAAAGCTTCCCGACATAAGCGGGTCGCCCGGATGTTTGATTATTTCATCGGATTCTCCTGTAAGAAGAGCCTCGTTTACGGAAACCTCCCCCGAAACAACGACGGCATCGGCGCTGATCTGATTGCCGGCACCGAATATAACGATATCGTCGAGAACGAGACTTTCGGCATGAAGGTTCTTTGTCTTTCCGTTGCGCACAACTGTTGTCTTGGGAGAATTCATAACGGTAAGCTTTTCAAGAGTAGCTTTTGCGTTGAGCTCCTGTACTATACCGATAAGCGCGTTCGCAATGATAACCACCATAAATGTGATGTCTTTATAGGCGCCGACGCATACGAGCAGGATGGCGAAGAAGACAAATATCATATTAAAATAGGTAAGGGTATTTCCTTTTATTATCTCCTTGGTGGATTTGAAGGAAACCTCGCCTGAACGGTTGTCCCAGCCGTTTTCGCGGTATTCATGAACCTGCGCCGCGGTAAGACCATGCTCGGGATCAGCCGTGTATCTTTCCATGGGACGGCGCTCTATCAGTTCGGATGTATGTTTTTTGGATTTTGCCATATATATCTAATGTTCCTTTA
>CAYMAY010000056.1:0-8552 GCA_964388555.1 uncultured Lachnospiraceae bacterium | reverse complement strand
AAACCTTCTATATCGGGTTCGGACATCATCGAGTAATTTGTGTAGTACACAACGAATCCAGGCTTTGCCTTGGCAGGCTTCTTAATGTTTCGACGCAGCGTGTAATCTACCTCAGTCTTTGAAGCCTGTCTGCCTTTGCTGAAATAAGCTGCCAGCCTGCCGGCTTCCTCGAAGGTAGAATCCGGCGGAACAGCCTCTTTTGACTTAACAACGACGTGGGATCCCGGTGTGCCTTTGGCATGAAACCACCAGTCGTAATTATACGGCGTGGAAAACGTCAGCTCATCGTTTTGGTAATTGTTCTTTCCGACGTATATATCATAGCCGTCAGACGACACAAAGTGCATGGGTTTAGCCTTGGCACGTTTGTCTTTTTTGCCCTGAGCCTTTTTCTTGATATACCCGTATTCCTTAAGCTCGTCGCTTATCTGCATCAGATCGGCTTCGTCGTCCGCCGTATCAAGGGCGGTACGGATACTCTCTAAATGCTCGATATCGCCGGAGGTTTCCTCTACCTGCTCAGTGACTGCCTCAAATGTACGCTTAAGCTTTGTATATCTGTCAAAATACTTTTTCGAGTTTTCAAGGGGCGTAAGCGTTGGATCCAGCGGAATAACAACATCCTTGCCGCTGTAATAATCTGTCGCCTCGAGTTTGTCGGCGCCTTCCTCAAGCCCGTAGCCATAGGTGTTTATCAGTTCGCCGTATATTCTGTATTTATCTCTTTTTTCGGTATCCTTAAGCTGCTTTTGCTGAAGCTGGAGCTTTTTTACATTTCTCTCGAGAACAGTGGAAACTATCTTCCTCAGATCAGCAGATTTTTGCCTTATGCGGGACACAGCCTCTTTTTGGGCGTAATACGAAAAAAGAAGATCGAATACGCAGTCGAAATCCTTCTTGTCGAAGTCTTTGTACAGCTGCGATTCAAATACGGAAAATTCCGCCGGAGCGCCGTTCTTAAAATAAATCGCGGGGGAATATGTTCCGCTTTTTATATCCGAAATAAAGAGCTCGAATGTATGAAAAATATGGGCTCTTTCGCTGGGCGTGATATCCGGCGCGAATCTGTCGGAATCTATGGATGCTCTTGCGGCAATCTCCTCGGCAGCCATTGGCGAAAATCCCGTGAGAGATGTATAAATCGCCTTTGAAAGGGATGCATTTTTCGAAAAAATGATCTTTGAAAAATCATCCTCGGTAACTTCAAAAGGATCGGCTTTTTTCTCTGTCTGTGGTATAAAATATTTTCTCCCCGGCAGAACCTCACGCACTGAGCTTATACTTGCGGGAATTCGTTTTATCGAATCCAGAATATTGCCGTCGTTGTCCGTAAAGATTATATTGCTGTGTTTGCCCATAAGCTCGATTATGAGTTTTTTTTCACACATGTCTCCAAGCTCGTTCCTGTGTTCTATATGCATTATGAGAACACGTTCGAGAGATGGCTGCGTTATCTGCGTTATGCGGCCGCTGCCGATGTGCTTGCGCAGCAGCATACAGAATGCCGGCGCAGATGCGGGACTTTGCTTGTTTTTATCGCTGATATATATCAGCGGCAAAGACGGATTTGCGGATATAACAAGCCTGTATGTGGTGCCGTTATTTTTTACAGCCAGCATAAGCTCGTCTTTCTCGGGCTGTGCAACTTTTGTTATAAAGCCGCCTGCAAGCGCATCCGTCATTTCTTTTTTTATACATGAAACGGTTATTCCGTCAAGAGCCATACCATTCTCCTAAAGTAACTGATTATTTATGATCTTTTTTACACAGAGGTCAAATATTTGCCGCCTGGCTGCGTAAAAATATGATTCGAATTATTGTAAACCACACAGAGAAAAATATATCATTTTTATACTATAATTGCTACATTATTATAAAGAAATTGCAAAAAATCCTTGTAAATGCTATCATAAAGCGTCGAAGGTGTAAAAGATTTAAAAAACGGGTGAGGAACTTGCGATGATAAAAAGTATGACCGGATTCGGAAGATGCGATCTTTCGAAAAACGGAAGAAAAATTTCCATAGAAATAAAATCGGTAAATCACAGATATCTTGATATAAGCATAAGAATGCCGAAGAAATTTAATGCCATGGAGGCGGACATTCGAAATATCATAAAGTCTTATTCCATAAGAGGAAAGATGGACGTGTATATTTCATACGAGGATAAGGCAAACGCGGCTCTTTCTCTTAAGTATAACAAAGAGCTTGCGGGAGCATATATCGGATATTTGCGTGAAATAGAAAAGGATTTCTTCGAAAATTCGACATCGCAGATCTCTCCGTATTCTATAGCAAGATTCCCGGAGGTCTTTACGATGGAAGAAGCTGCCTCGGACGATGATGAGCTCTGGAGCTTCGTAAAAGAGGCACTCGAGGGAGCGCTTAAGAGCTTTGACGAGACAAAGGCGAGAGAAGGCGAGGCACTTAAGGTTGATCTGATAGACAAGCTGGATGCCATGCTTGTAGATGTAAACAAGGCTGAGGAAAGATATCCGCAGATAATAGCCGAGTACGAGGCAAAGCTTCGAACAAGGCTTAATGAGGTTCTGGAAAACACACAGATCGACGAGAGCCGGATAGCAGCAGAGCTGGTGATCTTTTCTGATAAGCTTTGCACAGATGAAGAGATCGTAAGGCTCAGAAATCACATCGTAACCATGAAACAGGTCCTTGAAAACGGCGGCGAGGCCGGACGCAGGCTTGACTTCATGGCTCAGGAAATGAACCGCGAGGCAAATACGCTGCTGTCCAAGGCAAACGATTTCCGCACATCCGAGATAGGGATAGAGCTTAAGACCACTATAGAAAAAGTAAGAGAACAGATACAGAACATCGAGTAGTCTTATTTGACAAAACGTTAAAAAATCTTTATTCTTTTGGAGACAGAAATGATCGTAAACATCGGATTCGGAAATCTTGTAAATGCAGATAAAGTATTAGCTGTGGTAAGACCGGATGCGGCGCCTGTAAAAAGACTTGTGGCAAAGGCGAAGACCGATAATCTGATCATTGATGCCACACAGGGTCGAAAGACAAAATCCGTTATCGTTACAGACAGCGGGCGTGTTATACTTTCGGCACTTCAGCCCGATACTATCGGTAAGCGTTTTGGAATAACAGGTTCGGAAAGAGAGGAAGCGGAGGAACAGGATGAATAAAGGATTACTTTTTGTGATATCGGGTTTCTCCGGCGCGGGAAAAGGAACGCTGATGAAGCGTCTTACGGAAAGATATCCCGATTACGCACTTTCCATATCGGCCACAACGCGTTCTCCCAGGGAAGGCGAGAGAGACGGAATAGAATATTTCTTCAAGACGGAAGAAGAGTTCAAGCAGATGATAGATAACGGCGAGCTTCTGGAATATGAGGGCTACGTTGGGCATTATTACGGTACTCCGAGAAAATATGTTGAGGAGATGATGTCTCAGGGAAAAGACGTTATCCTCGAGATAGATGTCCGGGGCGGTCTGAACATTAAAAAGCAGATGCCGGAAGCCGTTCTCGTATTTGTAACGGCTCCGTCCGTAAGGGAGTTGGAGCGAAGACTTCGCGGCAGGGCAACGGAGAGCGACGATGTCATCCGTGAGAGAATGAGCCAGATCGAAAGAGAAATGAAGTCGATAGAACATTACGATTATCTGCTCATAAACGATGATATCGAGAATGCACTTAATAAGATGAACATAATAGCTGATGCGGAACGGCAGAAGGTCGCTAAAAACGCATCTTTCATAGAAAATCTGGAAAAAGAAATCAATGGAGGCAGATCATGATACATCCGTCATACTATGAACTTATGGAAAAAATGAATGAGGAAAACGAGCAGGAAGATCTTCCTATAATAACAAGCCGTTATTCCATCGTGCTTGCTACGAGTAAGAGGGCAAGACAGCTTGTAGACGGAGCGGAGCCGAAGGTTCATATTACAAGTCCGAAGCTTCTTTCAACGGCAGTTGAAGAGTTTTATGAGGGCGAGGTTCGCTTTATGGGCGATGAAGAGACCGATGAGGCTGCGGCAAAGCTCGAAGCTGAAAATGTAAACGAAGCAGAGACTGAGATCACGGACGAGGCGGAAAACGCTTAATGAGAAGTGTATTTTTCGTATCGCTGGGATGCGATAAAAATCTTGTTGATTCAGAATATATGCTGGGAATGCTTGCCGAAAAGGGATATGTTATAACAGACGACGAAGCGAATGCCGATGTTATAGTTGTAAACACCTGTTCATTTATATTGGATGCAAGAGATGAGAGCGTTGAAAACATTCTCGAGATGACAAAATATAAAGATAGCGGGAGCTGTCATGCGCTTATAGTGGCAGGCTGCCTTGCTCAGTCCTACGGCAGTGATATCCTGGATGAGCTTCCCCAGGTGGATGCTGTCATCGGCACAAACAGTTTTTCGGAATTTCCGAAGATAATCGACAGAATATATAACGGCGAGCGTTTTGTGGTAAAGGACGAGCTTAAGGGATTCCCCAAAATGAGCGGCAGACGTCTTATAACCACGGGCGGACACTCGGAATATTTAAAGATCGCGGAGGGATGCGACAAGCATTGCTCATACTGCGCTATACCGCAATTCAGGGGCGGATACAGAAGTGTTCCCATGGAGCAGCTTATAGACGAGGCAAAATATCTTGCGTCCCAGGGAGTAGTGGAACTTAATCTTGTAGCTCAGGAGACAACGCTTTACGGCACGGATCTGTATGGCAGGAAAGTGCTTCACGAGCTTATAAATGAGCTGTGTAAAATAGAAGAGCTTCGCGGTATTCGTATTTTATACTGTTATCCCGAGGAAATATATGATGAGCTTATCGATACGATAGCCGCTCAGCCGAAGGTTTACAAGTATCTCGACATGCCTATACAGCATTGCAGCGACGAGATCCTTCGCCTTATGGGCAGAAAGACCTGCAAGGCTGAGCTTGTGGAGATCGTGAATAGGCTGAGAGAAAGAATACCGGGTGTGGCGTTAAGGACGACGCTTATCTCCGGATTTCCGTCGGAGAGCGAGGAACAGCACGAAGAGCTTAAAGAATTCATAAAGGATATGCGGTTCGACAGGCTGGGTGCATTCGCTTATTCAAGGGAAGACGGAACGCCGGCCGCATCAATGCCGGGTCAGGTGGATGACGAGGTTAAGCAGGAACGCGTCGAAGAACTTATGCTTATTCAGCAGGAAATATCCCACGAGAGAAATAAATCTTTTATAGGAAAAGAGCTTGAGGTATTCGTGGAGGGATTTATTCCCGATGATGACGTATACATAGGCAGAACATATGCCGATGCGCCAAAGATAGACGGATATATGTTTTTCAGCTCGGATGAGCATCATGAATCGGGCGATTTTGTGCAGTGCCGTGTTACGGATTGCTCGGAATACGATCTATACGGAGAAATCATATGAATTTACCAAATAAGCTGACGATAATGAGAGTTATTCTCATTCCGTTTTTTATAATCTTTATGAAACTCCCATTCGGGTGGGGCAGGATAGCTGCGCTTATAATTTTCATCGCTGCGTGCCTTACCGATACTGCGGATGGTTATATCGCAAGAAAATACAATCTTGTAACCGACTTCGGGAAATTTATGGATCCCCTTGCGGATAAGCTTCTTGTATGCTCGGCCATGATACTTCTTATAGATACGGGTCAGCTTGCTTCGTGGATAGTAATAATCATCATAGCAAGGGAATTCATAATATCGGGATTCAGGCTTATAGCGGTTGATAACGGCATTGTTATAGCCGCCAGCAAATGGGGCAAACTCAAAACGATATTCCAGATGGCAATGCTTATCGCCCTCATATGGAATCTGCCGTTTTACGGCTTTTGGGTATTTGAACAGATTCTTATTTACATAGCGCTTGTGCTGACTATAGTATCGCTTGTTGATTATCTGATGAAAAACCGCAACGTTTTGTCGAGCCAAAAATGAGGTGTTTGTAATGAAGAAATTTAGAACTGTTGTTTGTACTGCATTGTGTGCGGCACTTGTGTTTTCTCTTTCAGGATGTTCGGTAATAGATTCTGTTACGGAGCCCGAAGTCTCGGAAAGCTCACAGACACAGGAGGAAAGCGGGACTAAGCCGGATAGCAGAACTGTCGATTCAAGCATTCCTGTTCCGACATTTACGGCAGCACTCAGTGAGAGTACATCCATAGCCGTCGGAAGTACGTTTACACTGGACGGTACCGCAATTGCTGAAGACGGCGGTGAGGTAACATATCAGTGGTATTCAAGCAACGTGAATTCAAACGGAGGCGGAACAGCCCTTGAGGGAGCCACCGAGGCAACATATACAGTTGATTCTTCTGCTGCCGGAAGTACATATTATTACGTTGTTGCGTCAAACAATCATGACAACAGCTACAATATGACGGTAAGCAATGTTGCTCTTGTAGAGGTTATACAGAGCGGTGAATGGGTTGCGGGAGATGACGGCGGAATTAAATATGTTGCTCAGGATGGTTCGTACCCCGTTGATAAGTGGGTTGTTATCGGCACAGATACGTACTATTTTGATACAAACGGAAACAGAGTGTCCGGATGGATCAACGATAATACGTTGTATTTCGACGAAGAAGGCAGATATATTCCGGGTGCCGTTTACGAGGAACCGGTTCAGGAGACTGTTACGGAAGAGACGCCTGCAGAGGCTGCTCCGGCCCAGTGAGGAGTTTAAATGGATAAAATTATTACCATTGCGGTTGATGCGATGGGCGGAGACAATGCTCCTGCGGCTCCGGTCTGCGGAGCTGTTGAAGCTGTAAAAAAATTCGAAAATATAAAAGTATTGCTTGTCGGAAAAGAAAACGATATCAAGAGTGAGCTGGCGAAATACAGCTTTCCGGCGGATAAGATAGAGATCAGAAACGCGACAGAGGTCATCGTAACAGGTGAGCCCCCGGTTAAATCCATCAGGGAGAAGAAGGATTCATCCCTTGTTGTGGCTTTTAATTGTGTAAAGAATGGCGAGGCGGATGCCATTGTAACTGCCGGAAACACCGGATCTGTGCTTGTAGGCGGTCAGCTGATCGTAAGACGCGAAAAAGGCGTTGATCGTTCGCCAATAGGCACGGCTATTCCCACCGAAAAAGGTGCGGCACTTCTCGTTGATGCAGGCGCGAATGTAGACGCACGCCCCGAGCATCTTGTACAGTTTGCAATAATGGGACAGGCCTATGCCGAAAAGGTTTTGAATATAGATAAACCGAAGGTTGCGCTCCTGAACATAGGTGCCGAGGAAGAAAAGGGAAATGCTCTCACAAAAGAGGTTTATACTCTTTTGAGTGAAAGAGACGATATAAACTTTATCGGGAATATTGAGGGCAACGAGGTTTCCAAGGGAAAGGCTGACGTTATAGTTGCCGATGGATTTGCCGGCAATCTTGTGCTTAAAATGTATGAGGGCGTGGCATCTACACTTCTCAAGGTCATAAAGGAAACATTTATGACCAGCACCAAGACGAAAATGGGTGCGATGTTGATCAAGAACGAGTTTAAGGAGCAGCTTAAAAAGTTCGATGTAAACAGATACGGCGCGGCTCCTCTCCTTGGTCTTAGATCTCTTGTTTTGAAGTGCCATGGAAATTCAAAGGCAGAATCCTTTACCATAGCCATCGGACAGGGCATAAGCTTCATCGAGGCGGATCTTAACAGCGTTATACGTGACAGAATAAATAATTTATGATCAAATGAGTCGGCGGCTACACTCCGGCTCTTTTGTGAAGTAAGCAATATTTATCGAGCCGGCAGGCGAGATGATTTACAAGGACACCAAGGTCAAAATACCTTTTTTCGGAAAAACGGAAATATTTATGATAAACAATTGGAAAAAACTTCAGGAAGATATCGGCTACAGCTTCAAAGATGCTTCTCTTATGATAAAAGCCATGAGCCACAGTTCATATTCAAACGAAAACGGGCAGACACACGCGGACTGCAACGAAAGACTTGAATTTCTGGGCGATGCCGTGCTGGAGCTTGTATCAAGCGAATTTTTATATGAGAAATACGATAAAGTCTCCGAGGGTGAGCTTACAAAGCTGCGTGCAAATCTTGTGTGCGAAACGGCACTTGATTTTGATGCCAGAAGCATCGGCTTAAATAATTACCTGCTTCTGGGAAAGGGAGAAGAGCTTACGGGCGGAAGGGAAAGACCCTCCATTATATCGGATGCCTGCGAGGCTCTTATAGGTGCCATATATCTCGACGGCGGAATAGAAAAGGCCCGGGAGTTTATACTTAAATTCGTGTTGAACGACGAGAAGAACAAGAGAATGCTCAGCGACAGCAAAACGGCGCTTCAGGAGCTTGTTCAGGGAGAAATGGGAAAAACACCGACATATGAGATAATCGGTGAAAGCGGCCCCGAGCACTCCAAGACATTTGTTGCCCGCGTCAGCATAGACGGTGAAGTCTTAGGACAGGGCAAGGGAAAGACAAAGAAAAACGCGGAACAGCAGGCATCTTACAATGCGCTGTTAAAGCTTAAGGGCGGTAGATAAATGTACCTGAAAAGTATAGAAATGAAAGGGTT
>CAYMAY010000055.1:7414-11352 GCA_964388555.1 uncultured Lachnospiraceae bacterium | reverse complement strand
TTAATACATGTGAATATACTCGGATGACAGTGTATATATGTCGTCACGGGTATTTTTTAATACCGGAATCTGTGACTGAGCTTTTTCAACAAGCGAGGTATCGATGTCGGCGATAATTGTTCCGGGTTCCTGGTGGAGTTCTGAGATAATTTTGCCAAAAGGATCGACGAGCATTGTATGGCCCCAGGATTTGAAATTATATTTTTCGCCGCATTGATCGACGGCCGCGACATAGCAGCCGTTCTCTATTGCGCGGGCACGGACGAGTGTCTCCCAGTGAAGCCTTCCTGTATTTTCGGTGAAGTTCGCGCTGACAACAAGGAGCTGCGCGCCGTTTTCAGCCATTATTCTGTATATTTCTCCAAAGCGTATGTCATAGCATATCGAAAGGCCCATGCTACAAAGAGCTGTCTTTACGATTGAAATTCTGTCGCCTTTTGAGACACCACGGGATTCCATGATGTTTGGTCCGCCGGCAATGGCAACATCAAACATATGAAGCTTCCGATACAACGCAATCTGATCGCCGTTCGGATCAAATACAAGAGACGTATTATATGGGGAATTACCGGAATTTTCCTCTGTCATGCTTCCACAGTGCAGGTATATATTATTACGTTTTGCCAGATCAGAATAAAATCGGCTCATTTCTCCCGGAACAGGCTCGGAAAAGCGCCTTTCGTGTTTGCCGATGGCATCTGAATGCTCCGGCAGTACCACGAGTTTTGCGCCTTTTTCGGCAGCCTCACTGACACGCCTTGTAACATCGAGGCGGTTTGTTTCTTTATCTTCAGTTGTGTCTAATTGTATAAGGGCAATCTTGAATTTTCCCATGCTCTACCTCCGTTGTTCAGGTAAATGTGATTCATAATGGTCTGTTATTGTATAGCTAAAACGGTTAAAAGTGCTTTGCGGCATCGTAGTGCTATTTTGTCAGGTTTTCGCTTATAGATGATAGAAATGTCGTCCACGCATCTTCGTTTTCGACGAAATATTTCGGGCATATTTTTCCGGTAATATCATAATGACGTATAACATCCGACGATGTAAGAGAAAACTCCTCACATAGCCACGTAACCAGATGTTGAAGTGATTCGTATGTTGCATCAGTGAATTCGCCTGTTTCATCAGGATGACAGCATTCGATGGAAATGGTGTCGTGATTTCTGTCGTTTGATGCGTAGGACATCTCAGCCAAAGGAATGCACTGGATTATCTCTCCGTCAAGTCCTATTACAAAATGACTGCTGGCATATGTGCCGTCAACGCCGTCTTTGAGCCCTTCGAAGTAGTCACGGTTTTGTTCTGCCGTACTGCCCGGGTTCGAGGTATAATGCACAACGATGCCATTTATACTGTCAAGTGCGGTGCCGGGTCTTGAGTATTCATTTATCGTGAGGAGCATATCCTTTACGGATATATCTACGCTGTGGGATACTTCGTTTGATGCGACAAAAGCAGATGTCGAAGTCACGTTATCCGTTCCGTCGGATGTGTTTTCGGAAAATATTATCCCGTTAGAAGCAGTGTTTAGGTTGCTGCTGGAAAATGTGCCTGAAAAGACAGTATTCATAAGTATTATTATCACGCAGACAACCATTGCGCCCACAAGGGCAATATTTATAAGAAGCTGCTTTTTTCTGCTTTTAACGCCGGTACGTTTTCTTTTTTTGTATTTCTTAGATTTATTTGCCAAAACGATTCCTTCTTTATGCTTTATAGAATTTCTTCCAATGACATAAGGATTATAGCAAACGATTGTGACGATATAAAGAAGATGCGGGTTTTTGTTAAAAAATCCCTCAAAAAGCATTAAAAATTTTTATTCAATATGATGTTTAAACTTGTTTGTGTTTTTTAAATGGGATATACTTTGAAAGTTATGAACTGAGACTGCATATTGGCTTTACTTGCAAAAGCATGCAGACAGACGGACTTGAAAAAGGAGGATTACTATGTTAAAGGAATCGCTGAAGATAAAGAATACATTGATCAAAAACAGACTTGTTATGCCGCCGATGGCAACGGCAAAGGCAGGAGCAAATGGTGAGGTCACGGATGCACTTTGTGACTATTACAAAGAAATGGCAGAGGGCGGCTATATCGGAACCGTTATAACGGAGCATTCGTATTACTGCATGCAGGGGAAAGCATCTGCCGGCCAGGTTTCATTTGCTTCAGATGATAATATAGACGGATTGAAAAAGCTTGTAGAAGGTATTCATGAGGGCGGTGCTATAGCGGTTGCACAGCTCAATCACGCCGGAAGTGCGACTACGAGTAAAGTTACGGGAATGCCCGTGGCAGCGCCGAGCGCGGTTATTAATCCCGGAATAAAGCCTGGAACGACACCGGAAATGCCGGTTGAGCTTACGAAAGATCAGATAATCGAGCTGCAGGATCTGTTTGTTCAGGCGGCAATTCGTGCTAAAAAAGCAGGATATGACGCCGTTGAGATACATTCGGCTCACGGATATCTGCTCAATCAGTTCTTTTCACCCATTACAAATAAGAGGACGGATGAATACGGTCCGCAGTCGATAGAAAACAGAACACGTTTTCAGGTTGAGATGTACAGAAAGACGAGAGCGGCTCTCGGAGATGACTATCCTATATTTATAAGACTGGGCGGCTGTGATTATATGGAAGGCGGAAGCACCATAGACGATGCCGTTAAAGCGAGCCTGATATTCGAAAAAGAAGGAATCGACGTCATAGACCTTTCCGGCGGAATGTGCCGTTATATGCGTGCCGATAATAACGAGCCCGGATATTTTTCAGATATGTCGACGGCTGTTAAGAAAGCCGTTTCGGTTCCTGTGATCCTTACAGGGGGAATAACGGAGGTCTCCCAGGCAGAGGCATTGCTCAAAGCAGGTGCTGCAGATTTGATCGGCGTTGGTCGCGCGATGATGAAAGATCATAAATGGGCGATGAAAAACATGATGTAAGTGCTAAGAGCAGAAAGTGCGGTTGTGCTTGCAAAAATGAGCACTTCGTATACATCATAGTAAGAGAGGAAAAAAGTTGAGTGCTTTAACCGTATTTGAACAAATGGTGATCATTCTTATAATGATCTTCATTGGCTATTATGTATCAAAAAAAGGGTTTCTCGGAGACAATGCTGCGAGAGACATTTCGTTTCTCGTTCTTAATGTGACGAACCCCGCGTATGTAATAAGCTGCGCATTTTCCGACGAAGATCTAGGTATCACACATGATGATATAATAATGGGCTTATTGCTGACGGCTGTTATTTATGTTGTGCTCCTGGCGTTTGGTCACATATTGCCTTACATTTTGGGCGCACCGAAAAGTGACAGGGTAATGTATGCGATGCTTAGCATATATTCCAATGTCGGTTTTATAGGAATCCCCGTGTCATTGGCGGTGCTGGGACAGAAATCACTTGTATACGTAACGTTTTTTAACATTGTTTACACTATATTGTTCTATACCCACGGCAATATAATAATGCTTCGGGATATTGAGGGCGCAGATAAGAAACTCAAACTGAGCAACTTTGTAAACATAGGAACCATAGCGGCGGTAATAACGATACTTCTATTCTGGTTTGATGTAAAACCGCCGATAATAATCGAAGATATGATATCGTACACCGGAAGAGCAACGACGTTTTTGGCGATGATGGTGCTGGGATTCTCGTTCTCAAAGCTGCCGATGAAGAAGATATTTGGAAATGTGCGTATATATTTAATGATTGCCATAAGATATCTTGCCTTCCCAATCGTGGTAGTGCTGATACTTAAATCAATGTTTGGCAACAATATCATGGTGCAGGCAATTGCGCTTATGGTTGCCGTTCCGCCGGGAAATTCGCCAATCATCCTTGCAACTAAATACGGGATAAATACGGATATCATGTCATCCGGAGTTCTTGTTTCGACAGTTCTGTCCGTAATAACCGTAACATTGAC
>CAYMAY010000055.1:0-7314 GCA_964388555.1 uncultured Lachnospiraceae bacterium | reverse complement strand
TTGCGATTGTTCATAATTTATTAACAAGTTATTAGAATTTTGTTTTCAAAAAGAACACCTTAACTACACAAATATACTTTACTATACTAAGCATAGAGCAAGACAAAATTCTTTTTCATATTTTCCGACTTATGTCGGACTCCTTCATTTATTAAAGACCGGTTCCGTAACCGGTCTTTTTACATGAAAAAATATGTGTTATTATCTGAAGAAAAGAAAAATTTCTGAATTAGCATCTGCAACGATCAGGAAAGTTGAAATTTAAAATTATAAAAAGAGAGGAAAATTACTATGTTTCATTATGAATATTATCCCCGGGGAACCTGTTCAATAAAGATAGATCTGGATTTAGACGGAAATAAAGTTCACAATATAAGATTCACCGGAGGATGCAACGGAAATCTTAAAGCTGTTTCGAAATTAGTTGAGGGAATGACTGTTGATGAAATAGAGGACAAGCTTCTGGGAAATACTTGCGGAAGCCGTCCCACATCCTGCGCGGATCAGCTTGCGAGAGCCGTTCGCGCCGCATATGAGGAGAGCACATCAATCTAACATAGGGGAGAAATCGGCTGCAAGCCTCAACTACAAGAATGTTATAAATATGGAGAGATCAACTATAGGGAAGTTGTAAAATAGTCCGAATAAAATTATAAAAAAGCAAGAATTTAGAAGTAGCTTTTGACAAATCTATATAAACTAAAAGTGCAGGTGCATAAGTACCGGAAAACATATATTAAAAAAAGAGAGGAGCTTTTTGTTATGGCAAAAAAAATCAAAATTGGTCTTTTGGGTGCAGGCAGAATAGGTAAGCTTCATGGAACTAACATTCAGAACTTTATTCCGAATGCAGAGGTTGCAACTGTTGCCGATCCTTTTATGAACGATGCGATGCGCGAGTGGGCTGACAGCATCAATATCCCGAAGACAAGTGATAACCCCGATGATATCTTCAATGATCCTGAGATAGATGCGGTATTTATTTGCTCTTCAACAAATACACATGCTGACTTTATTATTAAAGCAGCAAATGCAGGAAAGCACATCTTCTGCGAAAAACCGATACACACGGATATAGCAAAGATAAAGGAAGCTATCGCAGCAGTAGAAAAAGCCGGTGTTAAGCTTCAGATCGGATTCGTTCGTCGTTTCGATAAGAACCACAAGGCTGTTCGCGATGTTGTAGCATCAGGAAAGCTCGGTGCTCCGTACGTTGTAAAGGTAACTTCCAGAGATCCTGAGGCTCCGCCGCTTGAGTATGTTAAGGTTTCAGGAGGAATCTTCCTTGATATGATGATCCATGATTTTGATATGGTTCGTTATCTTTCCGGAAGCGATGTAACAGAAGTTACAGCTATGGGCGCATGCCTTGTAGATCCTAACGTTGCTCAGTACGACGATATAGATACGGCTATCGTAACACTTAAGTTCGCAAACGGAGCTATCGGCGTTATAGATAACTGCCGTCAGGCACCTTACGGATACGATCAGAGAGTCGAAGTTCATTGCGAAAAAGGCTGCGTAAAAGACAATAACATGATTGAAAACGAAGCTGATGTAAGCACAAACGCAGGCGTTGAATCCGCAAAGCCGACATGGTTCTTCCTTGAGAGATACAACGATGCATTTGTAACAGAGACAAGAGCATTCGTAGATGCAATCATAAATGATACAGAAGTTCCGGTAGGAGCTAAGGATGGTCTTGAGCCTGTTCGTATCGCTATAGCAGCAAAGAAGTCTCTTAAAGAGGGCGGACGTCCCGTTAAGCTTTCTGAGATAGAGGCATAAATCAGATTTGACATTGCTTTTTAGCAATGCTATAAATTCCATATCGGTAAATAAAGGCGTCAGGAATCGGCAGATATACCGTTTCGGCGCCTTTTATTTTGAGAAAATTTAAATGAGTGCGTGGAATGAATCAATCTGTGTGATCGCCTGGCTTCGCGTTTTGATTATCGTGCTGCGCTTATGATGGGATGTTATTCGTGATATGAAAAAGGAACTGACTCAGGATGAAAAATACATGAAGGCGGCTATATCGCAGGCCAAGAAGGCGTGGAAGCTTCTTGAAACGCCCATAGGCTGTGTCATAGTGCGGGACGGGCAGATCATCGCCCGCGGATATAACAGACGAAACACGGAACACAGCACACTGGCTCATGCTGAGATAAAAGCCATAAAAAAGGCTTGTAAGGTTGTAGGAGACTGGCGCCTTGAGGGCTGTACGATGTATGTAACTCTGGAACCGTGTCCTATGTGCGCCGGTGCCCTTGTGCAGTCCAGAATAGACAGGGTTGTTGTAGGCGCCATGAATCAAAAGGCGGGATGCGCGGGATCCGTGATAAACCTCCTTGAAATGCAGGGCTTTAATCATAAAGTGGATGTTGAAACAGGGGTTCTGCGGGAGGAATGTTCTTCGCTTATGAGCGACTTCTTTAGGGAACTTAGACAAAATAAAAGAGCGGAACGGTCGA
The DNA here is from genome assembly GCA_964388555.1 of uncultured Lachnospiraceae bacterium. Lineage (GTDB taxonomy): Bacteria > Bacillota > Clostridia > Lachnospirales > Lachnospiraceae > Alectryocaccobium. Next base: position 4,840 of record CAYMAY010000055.1, on the reverse strand, counting down.
AAAACTGTTGAAAAACTGATTTTGAAAAAACAGCTTAAAAATCTGTTGACAAAGAAAAAAGTGAGAAGTATATTGATAATTGGTTAGCAAGTTCTAACCTGTTTTTTAAGAGAATGGTTAGAAAAAGCTAACTTTTAAGACGCCAAACAGATCATATGAGGCGTCTGTTTTAAGGGGTGAGGGTTAGCTCTAACTAACGATTAGAAGGAGAAAAGTATGATGCCTTTATTATTCGCAAAGGAAGAAGAGGAAAATACGATATTACGGGTTTCGGGAACTCCTGAGGTAAAAAAGCATCTTGAAAATCTGGGATTTGTTCCGGGAGGAAAGGTGACGGTTATATCGTCAATAAACGGAAATCTTATCGTAAATGTCAAGGAAGCAAGAGTAGCGATCAGTAAAGAAATGGCGCAGAAGATAATGATCTGAAGCGCGTTTCAGATAAATCATTGAAGACGGAGGAAAAAATGTCAACATTAAGAGACGCTAAGGTAGGCGATACCGTAACCGTTAAGAAGATCAACGGCGAGGGCGCTTTAAAGCGCAGGATCATGGACATGGGGATAACAAAAGGCGTGCAGCTCCATATCCGTAAGGTTGCGCCGCTTGGAGATCCTGTGGAGGTAACTGTAAGAGGATATGAACTTTCAATAAGAAAGGCAGACGCTGAAAACATTATTACCGAAGATTGATTTAATGGGGAGATTATTATGGAAATAAGAATCGCACTGGCGGGAAACCCCAACAGCGGAAAGACGACACTGTTTAACGCACTTACGGGTGCGAATCAGTTCGTCGGAAACTGGCCGGGGGTTACCGTCGAGAAAAAAGAAGGAAAATTAAAGAAGCACAGCGATGTTACGATCACCGACCTTCCGGGAATCTATTCACTTTCACCGTACACACTCGAGGAGGTTGTTGCACGTAATTATCTTTTAGGCGAAAGACCGGATGCCATATTAAACATCATAGACGGTACCAACCTTGAGAGAAACCTTTATCTTACAACGCAGCTTACAGAGCTTGGAATCCCTGTTGTTGTTGCTATCAACATGATGGACGTTGTAAACAAAAACGGCGACGAGATAAAGCTTGATGCACTCGAGGCGGAGCTTGGCTGTAAGGTTGTCGCAATATCCGCTCTTAAAGGCACAGGAACGCAGCAGGCTGCCGAGGCGGCTATCGAGGCTGCAAAGAGCGGCAAGACTGTTCCGATGCATAAGTTCTCGGCAGAGGTAGAGCATGTTCTTGCTCATATTGAAGAGCGTGCGCTGGGTATCATGCCGGAAGAGCTTCAGAGATGGTATGGAATAAAGCTGTTCGAGCGTGATGCGAAGGTTTTGGAAGATATGAAGCTTTCCAGCGATGTTCGTTCTCACATCGAAAACGATATTGTTTCGCTTGAAACCGAGATGGATGACGATTCGGAATCCATAATAACCAATGAGAGATATGTTTACATTTCGAAGATAATCGATCGCGTATATAAGAAGAAAAATGTCGGAAAGCTTTCAACATCCGATAAGATCGATAGGATTGTTACAAACAGAATCCTCGGTCTTCCGATATTCGCTGGAATCATGTTCCTTGTTTATTTCATAGCTATAGGAACGGTAGGAAGCTGGGCAACAGACTGGGCTAACGACGGACTTTTCGGCGATGGCTGGTTCTTCTTCGGAATGGGACGCAGCGAATATGACGCGGCAACAGAAGAGTATGGCGATTCCCTCAACGTTATCAACGCATACGCTGATCTTAAGTATGACGGAAAAGATATCACAGCATATATTGATTCCGAGAGCGAGGATTACGATCCTGAGAAAGCTGTATCAGAGGTTAAGAGCTATGCTAATACCATAATAGAAGGTGAGCCTTCACTTACAGCAGATTACGAGCTTGAGGATGAAGAAACTCTGGCAACAGAGACAGTTACATACACAACAGATGATCTTAAGACAGCTGTTGATGCGTATGAGAAATACGGCGCAGAAGATCCTACTCCCGAAAATTACGGACCATGGGTTCCCGGAATTCCGGTAATCGTTGAGAATGCACTTAATGCTGCAAATGCAAACGAAGTAGTCAGTGGTCTTGTACTTGATGGTATAGTAGCCGGTGTCGGTGCGGTTCTCGGATTCGTTCCGCAGATACTTGTACTGTTCATTCTCCTCGCATTCCTTGAGGCATGCGGATATATGGCTCGTATAGCATTCGTACTTGACAGAATCTTCCGTAAGTTCGGACTTTCCGGAAAATCCTTCATTCCGTTGCTTATCGGTACAGGATGCGGAATCCCCGGAATCATGGCTTCGAGAACAATCGAGAACGAGAGCGACAGAAGAATGACCGTTATGACGACGACATTCATGCCCTGCGGCGCTAAGATGCCTTTCATCGCAATGATAGCCGGAGCAATATTCGGTGGCTCACCGTGGATAGCAGCACTGGCATACTTCATTGGTATTGCATCTGTTATCATCTCGGGAATAATGCTTAAGAAGACGAAGATGTTCGCCGGCGATCCGGCACCGTTTGTTATGGAGCTTCCGGCATATCACTGGCCTACAGTCGGAACGGTTCTCCGCAGCATGTGGGAGCGTGGATGGTCCTTCATAAAGAAGGCCGGCACAATAATCCTGCTTTCGACAATAGCAATATGGTTCCTGACATTCTTCGGAGTTGTGGACGGACAGTTCATGATGCTTGCAGAGGATCAGATAGACCACAGCATACTTGCACAGATCGGAAACGGAATCGCATTTCTGTTTGCACCTCTCGGATGGGGAATCTGGCAGGCAGCCGTTGCAGCAATCACAGGTCTCGTCGCTAAGGAGAACATCGTTGCTACCATGGGAATCGTTTTTGCAGGACTTGGCGGAAGCACACTTTACGCAAACGTTGCAATGTCCTTTACACCTATTGCAGGAATGTCCTTCCTGGTGTTCAACCTTCTTTGCGCACCGTGCTTCGCGGCAATGGGAGCTATCAAGCGTGAGATGAACAACACAAAGTGGTTCTGGTTTGCAATCGGATATCAGTGTGGATTTGCATATCTGATAGCGCTTATAATCTATCAGTTTGGAACAATGTTTACCGGAACAGGCAATATAATCGGATTCATAGTTGCTATACTTGTAGTTATATGGCTTGTATACATGCTTGTACGTCCGTACAAAGAGTCCACAAGACTGGATTACAGAGCTGTTAAGAATTAAAATGTTTATGCAGCAGCCAGACACTTGCTGTCGGGCTGCGTAAGAACATGATTCAGGAGTGAGCAGTAACATAAAGGGTTGATATTATGATTGAGTGGTTTGCTGAAAATTTAGGAACGATCGTTGTATCGGCTATAATCGTGCTTGTTGTTGTACTGATAATACGTAAGCTGATAAGCGATAAAAAGGCGGGTCGCCATTCGTGTGGCGGAAACTGCTGCGGATGCTCCGGATGTTCCGGCGGCTGCAACGTTCACGAAGAACACGACCACAAAAAATAATTGATATTAGTAAAAAACGGCGGGCGCGGCGAAAGCTGCACCCGCTTTCCTGTTAATGCAAATCGGGCAGGAGTTAGCCCACTCGGTCCACTTTGAGAGAACTTCAAATTTGGACTTCAATACGTTTGCAGAAAAGCATTAATGCGGATATAATGGAAAAACCACACCGCGCCCGAGCTGTTTCGGAGTGATCTTTGCCGGAAAAAATCACATGATCTTTGCGGTGACGAAATAAAGTAAAACATAGGATTACCAGGAGGATCGATCAATGGCTTCATATGATTATCTTATAGTCGGCGCAGGACTTTTCGGCGCGGTTTTCGCAAACGAAGCAACAAAAAAGGGAAAGAAGTGCATCGTAATAGACAAACGTTCGCATATAGGCGGAAATGTTTACACGGAAAAAATCGAGGATATAAATGTCCACAAATACGGTGCTCATATTTTTCACACATCCAACAAAGAAATCTGGGATTACGTGAATCAGTTTGCCGAGTTTAACAATTACATAAATTCACCGGTGGCAATATACAAGGATGAGCTTTACAACCTGCCTTTTAATATGAACACTTTCAGCCGCATGTGGGACATAAAGACACCGCAGGAGGCGATGCGTATCATCGAGGCTCAGAAAAAGGAGCTGAACATCACTGAGCCGGCAAACCTGGAGGAACAGGCGCTCTCCCTCGTTGGTCATGATGTATACGAAAAACTCATAAAGGGATATACGGAAAAACAGTGGGCAAGACCGTGTACGGAATTGCCGGCATTTATAATAAAGAGACTCCCGCTTAGATTTACGTATGACAACAATTATTTTAACGACAGATATCAGGGCATACCCATAGGCGGATACACGCAGATCGTTGAGAAGCTTCTTGAGGGAAGCGATGTTCATACAAATACGTCGTACAGGGAGTTTATAAAAGAAAATCCTGATATCGCGAAAAAGACGGTGTACACCGGTATGATAGATGAGTTTTTCGATTATTCTCTGGGAACCCTTAAGTATAGAAGCGTTCGGTTCGAAACGGAGGTTCTCGATACGGATAATTATCAGGGCAATGCCGTTGTGAATTATACGGGCAAGGAGGTTCCGTATACGAGGATAATAGAACACAAGCATTTCGAATTCGGAAAGCAGCCGAAGACGGTTATCTCGAGAGAGTATTCATCGGAGTGGGAGAAAGGCATGGAGCCCTATTATCCCGTCAATGATGAGAGAAATTCGAAGCTTTACGAAAAATACAGGGAGCTTGCGGACAAAGAGGAGAATATCATATTCGGCGGCAGACTCGGACTTTATCGCTATCTGGATATGGATAAAGTTATCGAAGAGGCGCT
>CAYMAY010000054.1:8072-11732 GCA_964388555.1 uncultured Lachnospiraceae bacterium | reverse complement strand
ACCGGAGGACACAGACATAAATGAAGCTTTCTGAAAAACTGTTTGGAACACACAGTCAGAGGGAGTTAAAAAGAATTTACCCCATAGTGGACAAGATAGAGGCACTGCGCCCTCAGATGATCGCCCTTTCGGATGATGAACTCAAGGGCAAAACAGAAGAATTCAAGAAACGTTATAATGACGGAGAAACACTGGACGATCTGCTTCCGGAGGCATTTGCGGTTGTGCGCGAGGCGGGCAGACGTGTACTTAATATGGAACATTACCGCGTACAGCTCATTGGTGGAATAATACTTCATCAGGGTCGTATAGCGGAGATGAAGACCGGTGAAGGAAAAACACTTGTTTCAACACTGCCGGCATATCTTAACGCACTTACCGGGCGTGGAGTGCATATAGTTACGGTAAATGATTACCTTGCCGCCCGTGATGCGGAGTGGATGGGAAAGCTGCACGAATTCTTAGGCCTTAAGGTCGGCGTCGTACTCAATTCCATGAAGAACGATGAGAGACGCGAGGCTTACGCGTGCGACATCACATATGTAACGAACAACGAGGACGGTTTCGATTACCTTCGTGACAACATGGTTATATATAAGAGACAGCTTGTTCAAAGAGATCTTGTGTATGCAATAGTCGACGAGGTGGACTCCGTACTTATCGATGAGGCCAGAACACCTCTTATCATTTCGGGTCAGAGCGGAAAATCCACAAAGCTCTATGAGACATGCGATATCTTCGCAAAACAGCTCAAAAAAGGTGAGGCCTCCGGCGAGGTCACCAAGATGACTGCCATCATGGGCGAAGAGATCACCGAGACGGGAGATTTCATCGTAAACGAGAAGGATAAGATCGTTACCCTTACGGCGGATGGTGTGGAAAAGGCTGAGAAATTCTTCCATATAGACAACCTTTCCGACCCCGAGAACCTGGAAATACAGCACAACATAATACTTGCGCTGCGCGCACATAATCTTATGTTTAAGGACAGGGATTATGTTGTAAAGGATGATCAGGTTCTTATTGTAGATGAATTTACCGGACGTATAATGCCCGGAAGAAGATATTCCGACGGACTTCATCAGGCGATAGAGGCGAAGGAGCATGTAAATGTTAAGCGGGAGAGCAAAACGCTTGCTACTATCACGTTCCAGAACTTCTTTAATAAATACGAGAAGATCGCCGGCATGACAGGTACGGCCCTTACAGAGGAACAGGAGTTCCGTGAGATATACGGCATGGACGTTGTGGAGATACCGACGAACAAGCCCGTACAGCGTAAGGATCTGGAAGATGCCGTTTACATGACAAAGGAAGAGAAATTCAGAGCCGTCGTGCGTGATATCAAAGACGCGTATGAGAGACGTCAGCCTGTGCTGGTGGGCACTATCACCATCGAGGTTTCCGAGCTGCTCAGCAGAATGCTGCAAAGAGAGGGAATACCGCACCAGGTATTGAATGCGAAATTCCATGAAAAAGAGGCCGAGATAGTATCTCACGCAGGTGAGGCCGGCACCGTAACAATAGCGACCAACATGGCCGGTCGTGGAACGGATATTAAGCTGGACGACGAGGCCAGAAGCCTTGGCGGACTTAAGATAATCGGTACGGAGAGACACGAGTCGAGACGTATAGATAACCAGCTGCGCGGTCGTTCGGGTCGTCAGGGAGATCCGGGAGAATCCAGATTCTACATTTCTCTTGAGGATGATCTTATGCGTCTGTTCGGTTCCGAGAAGCTTATGAACGTATTCAAGGCTCTGGGAGTCGGCAAGGATGAGCAGATCGAGCACAAAATGCTTACAACCGCCATTCAGAAGGCACAGGAGAGAATCGAGACAAATAACTACGGCATAAGAAAGAATCTTCTCGATTACGATATGGTAAACAACGAGCAGAGAGAGATAATCTATGCCGAGAGACGCAGTGTGCTGGATGGAGAGAACATGCGCGATTCCATCCTTAAGATGGTCTACGATTCCATTGACGGATTTGTGGATATGTGCATAGGCGAGGATTCGGGTTCCGATGAATGGGATATCACGGAGCTCAACAGAATATTATTGCCGGTAATACCGTTAAAGCCCCTGACCGCTGACAATACGAAGGGCTTAAGCGCGGACGAGCTTAAGCAGAAGCTTAAGGAAGAGGCCGTTAAGCTTTATGAGGATAAGGAGGCACAGTTCCCCCAGGAGGAGCAGATACGAGAGCTGGAGAGAGTCATTCTCCTCAAGGTTATCGACCAGAAGTGGATGGATCACATCGACGATATGGAAACGCTGCGTGAGGGAATTTCCCTTCAGGCATATGGCCAGAGAGATCCACGTGTTGAATATAAGATGGCGGCCTATGACATGTTCAACGAGATGACAGAGTCGATACAGCATGACACCATAAGACTGCTTTATCATATAAAAATAGAGCAGAAGGTTGAGCGTGAGGAAGTTGCCAAGGTAACGGGAACGAACAAGGACGATTCCGGTCCGAGAAAGCCCCAGGAGAGGACAGAGAAGAAGGTTTATCCGAATGATCCCTGTCCCTGTGGAAGCGGAAAGAAATACAAACAGTGCTGCGGAAGAAAACCCGTTAAGTAAACTGTGATCATTAAAATTTTTGACGAAAGTGAGTGAAGCTTGTGGTTGAACTCGACCAATTTAAAACAGAACTTAATTCATACGACGAGCCTTTAAAAGAAGTAAGGGATTCCCTTGATCTTTCCTTTAAGGAACAGCGCATAGAAGAGCTGGAGAGGAAGATGGAGGAGCCCGGATTCTGGGATGATCCCGAAAAGGCGCAGGAGCAGATGAAGGAGCTGGGAAGTCTTAAGGACGACAGAGATACCTATAATAAGCTCGTTTCGGACAGAGACGATATGTTTACCCTTATCGAAATGGGATACGAGGAGAATGACGCGTCCGTAATACCCGAGATAGGCGAAATGCTGGAGGAGTTTAAAAAGAGTTTCGACGATATACGCATAAAGACTCTTCTTTCCGGCGAATACGATAAGTGCAATGCCATCTTAAAGCTTAACGCAGGCGCGGGCGGCACCGAGGCAATGGACTGGTGCGGAATGCTCTACCGCATGTATACGAGATATGCCGAGAGAAAGGGATTTACCGTAGAAGAGCTGGATTTCCTTGAGGGAGACGAGGCCGGCGTAAAATCCGTTACGTTCCAGGTAAACGGAACAAACGCCTACGGATATCTTAAATCCGAGAAAGGCGTTCACCGTCTTGTAAGAATGTCGCCGTTTAACGCCAACGGAAAGAGACAGACATCCTTTGTATCATGCGATGTAATGCCGGATATAGAGGACGACATCGACATAGAGATCAAAGACGAGGATATCAGGATCGATACGTACCGTTCCAGCGGTGCGGGCGGACAGCACATAAACAAGACCTCGTCGGCTATACGAATAACGCATTTCCCGACGGGAATCGTAGTAACATGCCAGAACGAAAGATCGCAGTTCCAGAATAAGGACAAGGCCATGCAGATGCTCAAGGCGAAGCTGTATATGCTTGCCCAGGAGGAGCAGATGGCGAAGCTTTCCGGAATACGAGGCGAGGTTACGGACATTGCATGGGGAAACCAGATACGTTCCTATGTAATGCAGCCCTATACGATGGTTAAGGATCACAGAACAAATGAGGA
>CAYMAY010000054.1:0-7972 GCA_964388555.1 uncultured Lachnospiraceae bacterium | reverse complement strand
TGGGTTGATTTTGTTTTGCAATCATAGTACTATTTATTAAGAAGTTGTTACATAAGTATTTCGAACACCTATTTGGAAGTGATTTTTAGATATGAAGAATAAAAAGATTTTAGCTGTTATACTCGCATCTGCCATGGTGGTAGGAAGTGCGATGGCAGTTTCCGCAACTACAATAGACGGAATCAAAGAGCAGCAGGCTCAGACCCAGGCGGATCTCAATTCCGTAAGCACCTATATAGATACACTGGAGCAGGATAAGGCAACGCTTCTCGGTCAGATGGATGCCGTAGATCAGGAGCTTGTCACAACCATTGCCTATATCGATTCGCTGAACGTCAGCATAGACGATATGAACACCAAGATCGAGCAGACGGCAGTTGACCTTGCGGCAGCGGAGGAAACCAAGGCTACTCAGTACGAGGCCATGAAAAAGAGAATCCAGTACATCTACGAAGAGGGCGGAAATGCCGGATGGGCGACGATCCTTCTTTCGGACGGTGATATAACTGAGCTCCTTAACAAAGCCGAGTATACTCAGCAGATGTACAGCTACGACAGGCAATGTCTGGAGGAGTACGCTGCAACGGTACAGCAGGTAGAGGATCTTCAGGCAGATCAGACCGCACAGCAGACAGAGCTTTTGGAGCTGAAGGGTGAGCAGGAGCAGTACCAGGCATCACTTCAGGAACAGCTTGTAAACCTTCAGGCTACATCATCTGATTATGAGGCGGAGCTGGCGAAGGCTCAGGAGCTGGCAAATCAGTATACGGGACTTATCAATCAGCAGAATGAACAGATCGCGATATTAGCAGAGCAGCAGCGTGCGGCAGAAGAGGCGGCAGCAGCAGCTCAGGCACAGGCAGAAGCTGAGGCAGCGGCACAGGCGGAAGCATCGGCTCAGGCAGCAGCTCAGCAGGCAGCGGCTCAGCAGGCGGCAGCTCAGGCAGCACAGCAGGCGGCTGCAAACCAGACCACACAGACGACAGGCGGTGGCTCGAGTGATACCGGAAGCAGCTCGGGAAGCAGTTCCGGCAGCGTATCTTATGACAGCGGCACAGGCAGCTCGATAGTTAGTTATGCCTGCCAGTTCATAGGCAATCCGTATGTATGGGGCGGAACAAGCCTTACAAACGGAACAGACTGTTCGGGATTTACCCAGGGCGTATATGCTCATTTCGGATATAGTATCCCCAGAACATCCGGAGCACAGAGAAGCGCGGGATATGCCGTATCATATGCGGAGGCACAGCCCGGAGACCTTATCTGTTACGAAGGCCATGTAGCGATCTACATGGGCGGCGGTCAGATAGTTCATGCGGCTAACGAGAACGTGGGAATAACGATAGGAAGCGCAACATATAAAACCATACTCAGCGTAAGACGTATAGCAGGTTGATGCCAAGCACTGCAGAAGTATAAAACAACATCGTAATCAATAGTCATAAAATTTACCCCCGGCAGTAATGTCGGGGGTTTGTTGTATTGTTGTGAAAATTATGTTAGCGGGGAGATGTAGTGCTCCTTACAATGAGCCTCGGCTCTTCCCTGTATTTTGAAATATCTATTTTTCCTTCCCGGATAAGCTCTAAAAGCGCCATGGCGGTATTTCTGCCGTATTTGTATTTCGGATGCGTAACGGTTGTTATCTGATATACAAGGGTAGAGAAGAAACTGTCGTCGTATCCGATTATGGAAATATCATCCGGAACTTTTATGCCCTTGGATTCCAGATATCCGATCAGCTTAAAAGCAATACGGTCATCGTGACAGCAGATGGCGGAAACATTGTCCACGAGGCGGTCTATAAGACCGGTGCATCCGGGTGTAAAAAACATATCTACATCATTTCGCGCGGATATCAAAATGTTGTTCGGGTCATATGTAAGATGATTCCTGTGTAAAGCGTCCGTGTAACCTAAAAAACGATTCTGACCGGTGGCCTCATTCATAACATAGATGCGTAGCATACAGCGGAATCCAGATCAATTCAGGCGGAATCAAACCCGGATCAAACGTTGCAATATTTGGTGTAGGTCCCATAGGTCTCGCATCTGTTGAGCTGGCAAGAGCATTCGGAGCAGCAAAGGTATTTGTATTCAACACAAACCCGGCAAGAGATTATCTTGCAAAGGCTATGGGCGCTGATTATGTATTCAATCCCAGAACACTTAAAGAGCAGGGCACATCTGCAGGTGAAGTTGTTCTTGAGCTTACACACGGAATCGGAGCAAAGCCGGCAGTATTCGATACAATGCCGCTTCTGAGAATGAATGCTCACATCGTTGGTTCTTTAGGACAGGCCGGAAGCGACATCTTCCCGTCAGTTCTCAGACTTATGGCATCGGGACGCATCGACATGAGAAAGATGATCACCGGAAGATTTAAGCTTGACGACGTAAGCACGGCTATCACAGATTCCGGAAAGAGAGATCTTGGACACGGCAAGGTAATGGTCAGCCAGTTCTATTAATAAGTAAAAAATAAATAAGCAAAAATATATAAGCAAAAGGTAATAGGATTCAAAAAAGCAACAATTGTTCGTGAAAAGCGAATATTTGTTGCTTTTTTCACCTTACAAATCCAAAAAAAAATGATATAATTAAACCAATTGGTGGCAAAACGAGAGGAAAAATACATTTTTCGGAGATGGACTATGTTTAAAGTCGGAGACTTTGTGGTAAAACAGAATACAGGCATATGCAGGGTCGAGGAAATAGTTATGAAGAGCCTTATGGGCAGCGAAGAAAAGGAATATTATGTTCTGGCGCCCGTAGAGGACAACCGTTCGAAGATGTATGTCACCACGGATGCGGACAGAACCCGCATCAGAGAACTCATGTCTGCTGATGAGGCACGTGAATTTGTAAAGCACATGGCGGACATAGAAGCCGTCGTGATCAAGAGCGACAAGCTGCGTGAAAAGGAATACAAAGAAGCGTTTAAGACGAATGAACCGGAGGCGCTGGTGGCAGTAATGAAAAGCCTTTACGATAGAAGCCGGGTTCGGTTGGCACAGGGGAAAAAGATAACGTCCACTGATGAAAAATATCTGAAATTAGCCGAAAAGACGCTATACTCCGAGCTTGCCTTTTCACTGGGCATAGATGTAAAAGAAGTAGAAGCCTTCATTGCGGAGATCATAAATAAATGAAAAAAGAACCATGGTTAACCAGTCCCAAAGCGACGGCGGATATCGTAAAGAAATACGATTTTAAATTCCGCAAAAGCTTTGGGCAGAATTTTCTTATAGACGCAAACGCGGTAAAAAAGATAGTAGATGCCGCCGACATAAAGGATGACGACGTGGTACTGGAGATAGGCCCCGGGGTCGGCACCCTTACCCAGCATCTGGCGTACAATGCGGGCAAGGTGATAGCGGTTGAGATAGACGAACGTCTCATACCTGTTTTGGAGGAAACCCTTGCGGATTACGATAATGTCGAGCTGATAAACGAGGATGTTTTAAAGCTGAATCTGGATGAGCTGTTGGCGAAGAATAGGGGAACGGGTCGCATCAAGGTGATAGCGAACCTGCCTTATTATGTAACGACACCAATAGTGATGGCACTTTTGGAAAGAAGTGAGTGCATAGAATCCATCACCATCATGGTGCAAAAAGAGGTGGCACAGAGGATGAACGCCGCCGCCGGCACAAAGGATTACGGTGCGCTGACATTGGCGGTGCAGTATTTTTCGGATACTCAAAAGGTAACGGATGTTTCTCCGAACTGTTTTATGCCCCGCCCCGATGTAACGAGCACCGTTATTCAGCTTAACGTGAAAAAAGAGCGTCAGCAGATGAATGATGAAAAGCTGATGTTCAGGGTGATCCGTGCGGCCTTCGGACAGCGCAGAAAAACCCTTATAAACAGCCTGAAAAATTCCGATATCGCCATTTCAAAGGAGCAGTGGGAGAGCATCCTGGCAGATGCGGGGATAGATTCCGGTGTAAGGGGAGAAAAGCTTACCCTTGAGGATTTTGCGAGACTTTCCGATGAGGTGGGAAAATATCTGTAAGGCTCATTTGCGTAAGCGACTCTTATTTGCGCGGGCAACGAGCCGAAGTTGGTACATTCGTAAAGCGTGTTTCTGATAGCTTTGGCTTTTTGACAATTACATCATATAAATGACGGACGACAATCACGTTTATTTGTAAAATAAACCATAAAAAGCCGCAAATAAACGAAGTTTTCTGTCAAAAGTTGCAAAAAATTTATCTGAAGTTCATATCTTGTTCATAATTGAGGGATATATTATTAACAACGACAGGAAATAATGCGATTCGATTCGTGTTAGTATTTTTCATAATAATTGCCTCGACCGAAAGGTCGGGGCACTCCTCATTTATGGGGAAATTTCTTACTTGTTTATGTAGTACAATGGCATTCATGGTTATGCGACAGGCAAAGAAAGGATCGAAAAGCATGAAGAGCAGAGTCGTACTTTTATCTTGTGATTCGTACGATGAAGATAAAGTATACGAAAAAATAAAAACAGGTCTTTCACTTTTGGGCGGCGCGGACAGATTTATAAAAAAGGATGAAAAGATCCTTTTAAAGCTGAATCTCGTAAGAGGAGCGGCGGTGGAGCGAGCCGTTACGACTCATCCAAGCGTGGCGATTGCCGTAGCGCGCATTCTTAGTGAAGAGGGCTTTAAGGATATCGGTGCCGGCGATTCCAGCGGGTTCGGGTCTTCCGTAAAAATAATGGAGGAGCTGGGACTGAAGAAACCGTTTGATAAATACAATGTAAAGCTGCGGGAATTTAAATCCGGACAAAGGGTATCATATCCGCAGGGTATTCATGCGAAGGAATTTGTCATAGCTCAGGATGTGCTGGATGCGGATGCCATAATAAGTCTTCCCAAGCTTAAAACCCATGCGCTGGAGCATATAACAGGAGCTGTTAAAAATCAGTACGGATGCGTGTTCGGTCTTAATAAGGCAAAGGGTCATACCGTTTATCCGAGTCAGGAAAGCTTTGCGAAGATGCTGATAGATCTGGATAAGTATGTTAAGCCGAGGCTTTATATCGCAGACGGAATAACGGCCATGGAGGGAAACGGCCCCACCTCCGGTGAGCCCGTGGCGATGAATCTTATCCTTATGAGCGATGATCCCGTGGCGCTGGATTCTGTATTCTGTTCGCTTATTTATCTGCCGCCGGAAAACGTGCCTACAAACGTATTCGGAAAACAGATGGGGCTGGGAACATATCTTGAGGATGAAATAGAGATAATCACTCAGGACGGCATCGTGCCGTTAAAAGAGATAGTCGAAAAGTACGGCAAACCGGATTTCGATGTTATAAGAAAAAAACACGTTTCCAAGGGTATAATGGGTCTCGTGACGGGACTGCGGCGGTTTAAGGCAAGGCCACGGATAGATGAAAAGCTTTGCAGAAAATGCGGAATATGCACGGAAGTTTGCCCTGTGGAAGGAAAAGCGGTAAAATTCAAAAACGGAAGGTCGAAACCTCCCGTGTACGACTACAAAAAATGTATCAGATGCTTTTGCTGCCAGGAAATGTGTCCGCACAAAGCAATCTATGTGAAAGGAAAGAGATAAATGGACAACAAACCGGAATTCGATGTGGAAGAAGCAAGACAAATATTCATGCACGACAGATACGCCATGGATACCACGGGAATAGATATACTTGAGGTGGCGGACGGCTACGCAAAGTGCTGTTTTACGCCGGATGCAAGACATAAAAATGCCCGAAATGCCGTAATGGGCGGAGCGCTTTTTACACTTGCCGATTTTACGTTTGCCGTGGCATCTAATTATAATAAGCCCTATGGAACGGTGACAAATGTAAGCCAGATCAGTTTCTTAAGAGGCGTGTCGGACGGCGTTATTTACGCAAAAAGCAGGCTCATCAAAGACGGAAGAACCTGCTGTACTTATGAGATAGAAATTACAAATGAACAGGGTAAGATCATAGCTGTTGTAAATATAAATGGTATCCATGTACCGAAAAAGTGATTGACATATCCGTCGTAAAGTGCTATTTTTTAGGAAATTGAAAACAGAAAACGAAAACCGTTGATGCGGAGATAACGTTGGTCATGCTCATACAGAGAGTTCGGGATGCTGAGAACCGAGCAGAAAACAAGCCTTCAAATGGACCGCTGAGGGCGCAGTCAAAGGCGCAAGCCGAGTATTCTGCGACGTAAGGCATACGTCAGTTGCCGGAGATATGATGGTATCTCGCAAAGTGTGTGGACTCCACAAAACAAGGTGGCACCGCGGATAATATAGTTTATTCGTCCTTGGTAATTTTATATTACCAAGGACTTTTTTTGTGCAATAAGCTGTCATGCAGAAATTATGATACAGGGTCAAAAGTTCAAAAAGTCCGATACAAGCTTGCTTGTAAGAGGATTTTTGAACTTGAGACAGTTCCACACTATTTCTATACGACGGCCAATGTTCATCGAGCCGACAGGCGAGATGTCAAATCAAAAAGGAGGAAAACCCATGATCAGACCCGAATTAAAAGAAATTGAAGCGTTAAACGAATCGGGAAAATACAAGGTAGTGCCGATAAGCTGCGAAATACTTTCGGACAGCCTTACGCCCATTGAAGCGATGCGAATTCTGAAAAATGTATCTACGCATTGTTATCTGCTGGAATCCGCAGCGGAGCATAACACATGGGGGCGTTACACGTTCCTGGGTTACGATCCGAAACTGGAAATAACCTGCGTCGGCGGAAAATTAAAGATCGGCGAGCTTGAATTTAATACCGATGATCCCGCCGCCTACATAAGAAAAATTCTTGCGGAATATTCCACACCGAAATTCGACTATCTTCCGCCGTTTACGGGCGGGCTTGTAGGATATTTTTCCTACGATTACCTCTCCTACAGTGAGCCGTCCGTGAGGATAGAAGTAGAGGACGAGGAGAATTTCAAGGATATTGACCTTATGCTTTTCGACAAGGTTCTCGTGTTCGACAATTTCGCACAGAAGCTTATCCTCATCGCAAACATGAGACTTGAGGACGGCGAGGTCGGATACAACAAGGCCGTTATGGAGCTTAAGAACATGGCATCGCTCTTGAAAAACGGGGAGAAGGTGGACGAAAAGCCGGGACATTTAAAAGGCGAGGTTAAACCGCTTTTCGATAAAGAAAGATATTGCGAAATGGTTGAAGCGGGAAAGCGATACATCCGGGAGGGCGATATTTTCCAGGTCGTGCTTTCGAACCGCTTAAGCGCACCCTACGAGGGCAGCCTTTTAAATACCTACAGAATCCTGCGAACGATAAATCCGTCACCCTATATGTTTTATTTTTCAGGAACTGATGTTGAGATAGCCGGTTCGTCGCCGGAAACGCTGGTAAAGCTGAAAGACGGAGTCTTAAAGACATTTCCGCTGGCGGGAACAAGACCGAGGGGAAAGACAGAAGCGGAGGATAAACAGCTTGAGGAAGGTCTCCTTTCCGACGAAAAGGAGCTTGCGGAGCACAACATGCTGGTGGATCTCGGCAGGAACGATCTCGGCAGGATATGTAAATTCGGAAGCGTCGAGGTGGAAAAGCTGCACTGTATAGAAAAATTTTCTCATGTAATGCACATCGGCTCCGTCGTAAGAGGAGAGATAAAAGACGAATTCGATGCCCTTGATGCCATAAGCGCGGTTCTTCCGGCAGGAACCCTCTCCGGAGCGCCGAAGATCCGGGCTTGCCAGATAATAGCGGAGCTTGAGAATAACAAACGGGGAGTTTACGGAGGAGCTATCGGTTATATAGCGTTTAACGGAGACATGGATACCTGCATCGCTATACGAATCGCATACAAGAAGAATGGAAAGGTATTCGTCCGCAGCGGAGCGGGAATAGTTGCCGATTCCGTGCCGGAGTCAGAATACAGGGAATGCATAAACAAGGCGGCGGCGGTTGTATCGGCGTTGGAAAAGGCGGAGGTAGTAGATAATGATATTACTTATTGATAATTACGACAGCT
>CAYMAY010000053.1:7973-11869 GCA_964388555.1 uncultured Lachnospiraceae bacterium | reverse complement strand
GGGCAGCATAAAGGGCAATCCCGTGATAGCTGCGGTGCTCGAAAGCAAATATCTTATGGGAAGCCTCGGAACATATATGGGCGAAGAGCTTACGTCGATGTTTGAATACGCCGCAGAGAACAAACTGCCTGTCATTGTGTTTTCAGCGTCGGGCGGGGCGAGAATGCAGGAGGGAATATTTTCGCTTATGCAGATGGCAAAGACAAGCGCGGCAGTTCAGAAGCTTTCTGAGACCGGGACGCTTTACATAAGCATCCTTACAAATCCTACGATGGGAGGAGTATCGGCGAGCTTTGCATCTCTGGGAGACATAATCATTGCGGAGCCGGATGCCCTTATCGGATTTGCAGGACCGCGGGTCATAGAGCAGACCATCAAAAAAAAGCTGCCGAAGGGTTTTCAGAGAGCGTCAAAGCTGGAGGAATGCGGCTTCGTGGATATGATACTTAAGCGAAACATGCAAAGAGCTGTAATCGCAAAAATACTGCAACATCACGTAAGGACGGGTGCTAAATATGAGCAATGCCTATGAGACGGTGAAAAAAGCCAGATCCGAAGACAGATTAAGGGCGAAAGAAGTTATAGCGGAGCTTTTCGAAAACATCATTTATCTCAAAGGTGACAGGGCTTTTTCGGATTCCCAGACCGTTGTGGGTGGAATTGCATCTTTTGATGATAAGCCGGTTACCTTCATAGGAATACAAAAAGGCAGAGGCATCGACGAGGGCGTAAAAACGAACTTCGGAATGCCCATGCCGGAGGGCTACAGAAAGGCTATCCGCTTTATGGATCAGGCCGAAAAATTCAGAAGACCCGTAATGACATTTATCGATACGCCGGGGGCTTATCCCGGAATCGAGGCAGAGCAGAGAGGACAGTTTCAGGCTATCGCCTCGTGTCTTGAAAAAATGTCGTCACTTACCGTGCCTGTTATAGCGGTAGTGATCGGAGAGGGCGGTTCCGGCGGCGCACTGGCGTTATCCGTGGCAAACAGAATCTTCATGTTTCAAAATGCAGTTTATTCCATCCTCTCTCCGGAGGGCTTTGCGTCGATTCTTTGGAAGGATGCATCTCTTGCGCCGAAGGCAGCTGACATTATGAAGATAACGGCTGATGATCTTTACAAATTTGGGATCGTAGATGAGATTATCGAGGAGAGCGATAAAAGCGTCAACCTCAAACAGCTTCGAAGGTCCATTAGACGTGAGCTGGATGCGATGTATTCCAAATCGGGACAGGAGCTGAAGCAGGAGAGATACAGGAAATTCAGGGAGATCAGAGGCTGATATGGGATTAAAAGTAAAGAATATAAGCAGTCTTAATACGGGAGAGCAGGTATACAATTCATATTTCGAGCAGATACTCGATACAACGGATGAATGGATATACAGCCGTACCGGAATCAAAAGCAGATATTTCACAGAGGAACAGCCGTCTGAAATGGCTGTACGACTTGCAAGACAGCTGGAATTTGACAAAAGCAGGATAAAAGCGGTCATCGTTTCGTCCTTCACCGGCGATCTTATTCTGCCGTCCATTGCCGGAAGAGTTCACGCGGAACTGGGTATCCAGGACAATTGCTTTTGCTTTGATATCAACACGGCGTGCGGGGGATTTCTCGCGTCGATGATAATAGCCGAAAAATTTCTGGGCGATGGCGAGCAGGCATTGCTCATAGCGGTGGAAAAAACCAGCTCGTATCTGGATTTTAAGGACAGGGGCACCTCAATACTGTTCGGTGACGGATGTGCGGGCGTGATCGCAGAGAAAAATCATAAGCTTTGGTTTTCGGACGAAAGTACATATGACGATAAGGGAGCCCTTACCATGGCGAAGGGCGAGTTTCTTCAAATGCAGGGGCAGAAGGTCTTTAAGCTGGCCTGCAGCAAGGTTCCCGAATCCATAGAGCGGGTGCTTGAAAAAGCGGATATCCGGGCGGATATGGTGGATCATCTCGTTTCACATCAGGCAAATGACCGCATTCTTGAAGCTGTCATAAAAAGGATAGATATAGACGGAAGCAAGGTTTTGAGAAATGTCAGGAACAGAGGAAATACCTCGGCTGCGTCGATTCCCATTCTTATGGATGAGAATAAACACATTTTTAAAGATGGTGACAGGATATTGTTTACTGCGTTCGGAGCCGGATTTGCAGTTAATTCGATTTTAATGGAGTGGTGAACTGATCATGAATATAAACAAAATGCTTGGAGTTAAATATCCTATTATTCAGGGCGGAATGGCAAATATGACAAACGGCACATTTGCGGCCGCACTTTCAAATGCAGGCGTTCTGGGAACGATAGGTGCCGGAGGAATGAAGCCGGATACATTAAAAGAGGAGATCGCGATCTGCAGATCAAAAACCGATAGGCCCTTCGCCGTAAATCTCATTATGTTCAGAAAAGACGTTAAAGAGATGGTGGATGTTGTATGCGAGGCAAGAATTCCCTTTGTTATAGCCGGAGCGGCAAGTCCGGCGCCGTTTATGGAACAGTTTGAGGAGGCAGGAATAAAGGTTCTTCCTGTCGTATCGTCGCCTATTCAGATCAGAAAGCTGGATAAGTTAAATGTATCCGCGTATATAGCAGAGGGCATGGAGGCAGGCGGTCATATAGGCGAAATGACGACAATGACTCTTATATATCAGGCAAAGCAGGAAACGGACAAGCCGATAATAGCGGCCGGAGGAATAGGCTCCGGTGCGCAGATGCTTGCGGCCGAGGTGCTGGGGGCAAGCGGTGTGCAGATCGGCACGGCGTTTTTGTTTACGAATGAAAGTCCGACACACGCGAATTATAAGGAAGCGCTGGTAAATGCGAGTTCCTCCAGGATCACATCCATAGGATATATAAAAGGACGTCCCATGCGTGTCCTGAAAAACGCCATGGCAAGAGAGTATTTAAAGCTTGAAAGAAGCGGCGACGACAAGGACGAGCTTGAGACATTTACACTTGGCAGACTAAGAAAAGCCGTTAACGAGGGTGATGTGCAGCAGGGGTCCGTTATGTGCGGCTACACAGCGGCGCAGTTTGACAGATTGTATTCAGCCGGAGAAATGGTTGAAAAGCTTATGACCGAATACGATGAGGCAAAGAAACGAATTGTATCGGGCAATTAAGGAGAAGCGCATGAAAAAAACGGCGGTTATATTTGCGGGTCAGGGTTCGCAGTACGAAAAACAGGGAGCCTTGCTTTACGAAAAATTTCCGGAAATAAGAGATATATATGATGATCTCGGTGAAAAATTAAAGCAGATCTCATTTGAGGGCTCCATAAAAGAGATATCTCAGACGGAGAATCTTCAGCCCATAATGGTGGCGTTTCAGCTTGCGGTGTTAAGGCTCATAAAAGATAAGGTACCCAACATAAGCGCAACCTGCGGTTTGAGCCTCGGGGAATACAGTGCGATAACGCTGGCCGGAATTGTCGATGAAAAACATGCTCTCAGGCTTGTTAAAAAAAGAGGCGAGCTTATGGGAGAAGCCTCAAAAAAGGTCAGGAGTAAAATGCTTGCCTTTGTCAATGCGTCAGCGGAGCAGGTAAGGGAGCTTATTGAAGAGAATGGTGAATTGAACGGCAGAGTATACGTTGCAAACATTAACGCACCGACGCAGATAGTCGCATCCGGCGAGGATGAGGCAGTGGATATTCTCAAGGAAAAGGCAAGGGAAAAGAGGTTTATCGCTAAGCCGTTGGCCGTAAGCGGAGCCTTTCATACGCCGTTTATGGAGTCTGCGAGAACAGGCTTTTGCCGGTACATAAAAGAGGACGAATTTGACAGGCCCGTTATTGATTATTATCCGAATCTTACGGGAGAAAAATACAACGGGCAGGATATGAAAGAAGTACTCCCAAATCAGATAACCTCACCGGTGCTTTTGTATAAAACCTTT